>CAZYPU010000046.1:1133-2446 GCA_964649665.1 uncultured Planctomycetia bacterium | reverse complement strand
CAGAGTTCCCTGTCGATCCTGGCTTCTCCGAGGGGAGTTTGCCAGTTTCTTACGGCGTCCAGGCCCAAAGGCTTGCCAAGGCCTGTGTGATTCGGGCCGAGAATTATATACGCAGGTTTTGGCTTTATCGAAGACAAAACCTCTCCGGCTACCGCTCCGGAATACATGTAGCCCGCGTGAGGGGACACTGCGCCGAGCGCGTTAATTTTATCTTTCTTTTGACTTGTCAGGCTCAAAAGCTCTTTTTTTAAAGCCTTTTCGTTTCCCGTGTAAAATTGTCCGGAGACGGCGGGTTTTCTGGCCATTATCTTTTTCCCTTTACGATGACGTTTACCGAATTTTTAAAATCTATATACCGCTTTGCCACACTTATTACATCTTCTTTGGTTATCCGGGAGATGATACCCGGGTAATCCTGATAAGCGTTATAGCCGATGTCATATATCTCGTCCAGGGCCATCTGATAGGCTAGCGCCCCGTATGCCTGAAGCGATATTGCGCGATTTCCTATCAGTGACGTCTTGCCAAGCGATATCTCCTCATCTTGCATCGCGCCCCGGCGGATTTTTTCCAATTCGTCACGGAGAGCTTTACGGGCTTCATCCAGGCGGCTTTCGTCCGTGGCGATGTAAGAAGCGATGAAGCCGGTATCAACGCCGGGAACCTGAAAAGCCCCCTGCGCGTAAGATAACCCGAGTTTATTTCTGACAGATTGGTATAAACGGCCGTTTTCGCCGGAAAGTACGGAGATTAAAACATCGAGAGGATATCTTTGGGGATTTTTTAACGAAACCCCCATGTGACCCCAGATTATAAGGGTTTGTTCGCGTGGCATATCGATGTTTACGCTTTTATCACCTTTAAGGGGCGGGGGTGCCGGCGCTCCGAACGCGAGTGCGTTCTGATTCATGCCGCTAAAATGCTTTTCGATTTCCCGCGCGAAATGGGAAGAATCAAAGTCGCCGACCGCGGCTATCACCATGTTTCTTGCGGTGCCGAATTTCCCGTAAAAGTTCTTAAGGTCCTTTCCCGTTATCCTCATTACCGAATCCGCCTCTCCGATTACCCTGAGCGCGTAAGGATAGTCTCCGAAGAGGGTTTCGCGCATTTTTAAAAAACCGGCAGAATACACGTCGTCTTTCTGGGCTTTTATAGCGGCGTATATCTTTTCTTTTTCCTTTTTAATCTCGTCTTCGGGAAAAACAGGGTTTTTTAAGACATCGGCGAGAATTTCGAGCGCTTCCGGCTCATCGCCCTTCAAGAATTCCATTGATATGCCGAATGTGTTATATCCGCTGAAAGACGAGATTTGC
>CAZYPU010000046.1:0-1123 GCA_964649665.1 uncultured Planctomycetia bacterium | reverse complement strand
CGGCCTGATCTGGCTTTCGTTTCTTTTTGATGTGCCCTTTAAGAGCATGGCGCTTGCCAGGTTGGAGATTCCGTTATTTTCTTTCGTTTCCGCCATTACCCCTCCCCGAAAAACCGAAACCAGCGATACCTTAGGGAGCCTCGGGTCTTCCTTTAAAATGAGGCGCAAGCCGTTTGAGAGAGTTATTTTTTGAGGTTCCGTTTTCTCGTTTTCAGGCGTTTCCAAAGGCTCTTTTTCTTCGGCGTATTCCGGATACAGGTAAGAAACTGTAAGGTTACTCTTTTTCAGATACTTTTTCGCGACTTTTTGAACGGCTGCGAGGTCCAGCACTTTTACGCTATCGACGTATTTTTCAAAAAATAACGGATCTCCCGACAGGAATTCGCTCTCGGAAATAGCGCCTGCAAGGCCGTTTGTTGTCTCAAGCGCATTTATGTGATTTGCGATTACGATATTTTTTGCGGCGTCAAGCTCTTCTTCCCGTAAGAGGCCGTTGGCTATTTTTTCAATCTCTTCAATAATCCCATCCTTGGCTTTTTCGAGGTTTTTATAATCGCCGACTCCGTAAATAATAAATAAGCCGGGATATTTTGGCGTGTAATTATATGTTGTAACGGTGTATAGCAATTCTTCGCTTTTGACCAGGCGTTTATTAAGTCGGGAACCGTCCCAATCCCCCAGCACTATGGCGAGGGTGTCAAGGGCATACAAATCGTCGTTTGCGAGCTCAATCGTGTGATAGCCCATGGCGAGATAGCCTAAATTTATAGCCGCAGAATTTTTTGTTTCGCGGCCGGAAACCTGGCGCTCTTGCCGGGCCAGGGCCACGCGCGAATCGCGTTTCCTTTCGTGTTTTCCGAAAGTGGCTTTCATTAAAGGCAATATGTCCTCTGGCTTAACGTCCCCCACGACTGTTATGATGGCATTCTGGGGCGCGTACCGTCTCGAATGATAATCTAGAAGATCCTCCCTTTCAAGGCCCTTGAAAAGTTCCTCATAGCCTATGACCGGCATTTTATAAGGATGCTCAGTAAATGCGGAATGCCAAAGAATTCTCATTACCTGTCTTGCCGGGTCGTCATTATTCATCCTTATTTCTTTTAGGATAACCTCTTTTTCGTTT
>CAZYPU010000045.1:0-3853 GCA_964649665.1 uncultured Planctomycetia bacterium | reverse complement strand
TCCTTCGGCCCTTCGGGCCTCAGGATGACAGTGTAAAAGGCCTCCTCAGGATGACAGCGTAAGGGGCCTTCTCAACCAAAGGCTTACTTCGGGAATGCGTCGCTAAGAAGGGCAAACGCTTGAAGTGAAATCTCCTCGGCTCGCGAGCACGGGTTAATTCCCGCCGGTTTAAGCAGGCGCCGAAGCGCCTCTTTCTCTATCCCCATACCCGAAAGCGAGTTAAGAATAGTTTTTCTTCGCTGGCCGTAGGCGTTTTTTATGATTTCAAAAAACAATTTCTCATCCCTGACTTGAACCTTTTTCTTCGGAAGCACCTCAAGTTTTAAAAATACTGATTCCACTTTTGGGGCGGGGTAAAAACAACCCTTGCCTATTGTAAATACCCTCCTTGGCTCGGTGTGATACTGCACATACAGGCTTAGCCGTCCGATGTCTTTCGAGCCGGGTTTGGCTACGATGCGATTGGCAACCTCTTTCTGCACGACGAGATATATATTTTTCAATTGCGCAATGTTGTCAAAAAGCCGTTCGAGTATCGGACCCGTAACATAGTACGGGAGGTTTCCGTAGACAATGACTTTTTTAAGGACGGCCAGTTTCTTTATGTCAACGTCCATGAAATCGCCTTCGATAAGATTTAAATTGTCCGGCAGCTTAAAATTTTTTCTCAGGATCCCGGTGATTTTCTTATCTTTTTCAACGGCAAAAATCCGCTTCACGCGCTCGGCGAGGCCGAAAGTCATCTCACCGAAGCCCGGCCCTATCTCGATAACAGTGTCCCCGGGGCCGATCTCGACGTTCCGGAGAATCTTGTCTTTTATGTTTTTATCGATAAGAAAATTCTGCCCGAACCGCTTAAGGGGGCGAAAACCCGTTTCCCGCCACAACTCTTTTAACTGCCTTTTCGTTAGCATTGCTTTTCTTCTTTTTATACCCTCATGTCGCGATTAAGCCCCGGGGGCGCCTGCCGCAGGTTTAATCAAGTCAGCCTCGCCGCGAGTTTTATCGCTTCAATCATGGACGAGGGATCCGCCTTCCCTTTTCCCGCGATATCAAATCCCGTGCCATGGTCGGGCGAGGTGCGTATGAAAGGAAGGCCTAAAGTCATGTTAACGCCCTTTTCAAAAGCGGCCATCTTCAGCGGTATGAGGGCCTGGTCATGGTACATACACACAACCGCGTCGAAGGCGCCTTTCCGCGCCTTGTAAAAAAGCGTATCCGCCGGATGCGGGCCGCTTATGCCTTTTATTTTTTTTCTTAGATAATTCACCGCGGGCGAAATTATCATTTTCTCCTCTCTTCCCAGAAGTCCGCCTTCACCGGCGTGGGGATTAAGGGCCGATATACCGATCCGCGGTTTTCGTATTCCGAAAAATTTTTCAAGCGTGTAATGGGTGTTTTTGGCTGTCCGGATAATCCCGATCCGGGTGAGGGCGCCGGGCACATCCCTCAAGGGAAGATGTCTGGTCGCGAGGCTTACCCGCAGCGAACCGCCTACGAGCATCATTGTGACATTTTTTGATTCCGTAAGGCAGGATAAAAGTTCGGTGCACCCCGCGAACCTGAAGCCGGCCGCGTTTATCGATTCTTTATTGATGGGGGCAGTGACAAGCACAGCGCCTTTTATAATCTTTACAAGCTCCAAACCGACTAAAATATATTCCACCGCCGCGGCGCCGAATGGCGCCTTCATTCGGCCGAAACGGAATTTCGCGGACGGAACGTTTTTTAAATCCACGAATTTACCTGCGGGCGGGATGGCTATTTTCAGGCGTTTGGCGGTCCTACGGAAGACTTCACGGTCGCCCACGACTATCGGAACGATCTTTTTCGCTATAGACGGCCGCGCAAGTGATTTTAGAATTATTTCGGGGCCGATTCCCGATGGGTCGCCCGCGGTTATAACGACGCTCTTTCTACTTGAACGCGATATACGCATCTTCCTTTAGGCGGTCGACCCAGTTTTTTATCTTTTCCTGTGTTTTCGCGTTGTATAAAATCTGTTCGATTCGTTTTTTTGCCTCATGGAATTCCATCTCCCGGGCGGGCTTCTTTTCATCTATCTTGAATATGTGGAATCCCAGATTTGTTTTCAGGATCGGGGAGACCTGATTTTCATCCAGGCTGAAGACAAGGTCGTTTATGCGGCCCATCAGCTCCCCCTCTTCAACCCATCCCATGTCCCCGCCGGAAGCGGCATAGGGCCCCTCCGAATATTCTTTCGCAAGACGCTCGAAATCCCCACCCTTTTCAATTCTAGCTAAAATTTCTTTGGCGAATGCAATGGCCTGCTCTTCCGCGCGGCGTTCGTCCAACCTGATAAGGATGGTTTTGAGTTTTATTTTTTCAGGCTCCCTGAACATTTCTTTATTATCTTCGTAATACAGCAGGATCTCATTCGGCGTAACCGAAATATCCTTGCGAAGTTCCGTCTCGATAAGCCGGTCGGTCATAAAGCGTTCTCTAAATTTTCTCTCAAGGTCGTTTACAACTATGTTTTCCATGGCAAGCGTACGTTCGAATTCTTTTTCACTCGGGAAGCGCTGCCTCACCTCATCCAACTTTGCCTCCACTTCCCGGTCGTCAACCTCTATCTTCATCCGCTTGGCCTCGCACAAAAGCAGCTTGTCCTGAATGAGCCTCTCGAGTACGTTTTTCCACGCCTCGTCAAGTTTTTGCACGAGTTCCTGGCCGCTATACAAATTCGAATATTGGGCGTAGATTGGCATGAAAATCCTGTCAATTTCGCCCTGCGTGATTATCTCGTCATTAACCACAACCAGTATCTTGTCTACAACCTCGCAGGCGGCAGGGGCGCTTATAAGAAAAAAAGACAAAAATAAAGCGGTGAAGAAATTTTTGCTTTTCCGGGGCATGGGTTATTCTTGCGGCTTTGCGGCCGGCTTTTCCTGCTCGGATATCTCGTTCAGAAGTTTGTCGTTAACGGAGATTATTGACTTTTCTTTTAGCTTTGAAACGTATTGCTGAAAAAGCGTCCTCTTTTTCAGCCTTTCGAGCGTCTGCCTTATGACGTCGCGTACCTCAGCGAGCTCTTTTACGCGGGGCTCTCTCCGCTCGGTGAGTTTTATGACGTGGTAGCCGAATTTCGTTTTGACCACGCCCGATACATCGTCTATCTGCATGTCGAAACAAGCTTCCTCGATTTCCGGTACGAGCTGGCCTTTCGTAAAAAACCCTATATCGCCGCCGGTTTTCGCGCTCGGGTCAACCGAACGCGCCCTCGCCAGCTCCTCGAAATTCGCCCCCGCAGAAAGCTCACTAAGGACATCCCTTGCCTCGGCTTCCGTTCTTACAAGGATATGGGATGCGCGAAGCACCTCCGGCATGGCAAACCTTTCTCTATTCGCGGCGTAATAATCGTCTATCTCCGTCTCACTTACTGCGACTTCACCCTCGACCTTACTCTGCAGGAGGCGCGCTATCAGAATCTTTTTCTTGGCTTCCTTCACTACCTGCATGACCTCCTCGTCGGTGTCGAGCTTCTGTTTGAGGGCTTCATTATAGAGAAGCGCATCCGTAATGACCTCGTCCAGAAACTGTTTTTTGTTCTTGTTTATGATTTCCTGGTAGCGCTGGGGCAGTTTTGATATGCGGTCGTTGAAGTCCCCGAGCGTGATTGTGTGCTTCTTGTCTATGCGCGCCAATACCTCTTTGTCGCTGCCTCCGGCGCAGCCGGCAAGCGATGCCGCCAGTGCCAGTGATAAGACGAGGTGTATTCTGCTTTTCACAATATTAGTATCGTACCACAATAAGTTTCCGGACGCAAGTGTAATCGTTATGGCAATTTTGCAAACGCTTCGATTGAGTCCCTTAACAGCCTGCAATACAAATC
>CAZYPU010000044.1:0-5110 GCA_964649665.1 uncultured Planctomycetia bacterium | reverse complement strand
ATAGAGCGGCTTGTGTTATAGCAAATGCCGAAAACGCTGCCGGTGGAAGCGGAATTACCCCCGCGATAGCCCGGGAACTCGAAGGCTACGGCGTCGATATCATTACAAGCGGCGACCACATATGGAAGAGAAAAGAAATAACGGAAATCCTCTCCGGCGACAACAAGGTGCTAAGGCCGCTGAATTACCCGAAAGAGGCGCCCGGTTCCGGCTCTACTATTGCGGAAACGCCCGGCGGCGTAAAAATCGGAGTTGTGAACCTCCTTGGTCGTACGTTTATGCAGGCTGTCGAATGCCCATTCAGGACATCCCGCGCGGAAATAGAAAAGATAAGAAAAATCACGCCCAACATATTTGTCGATATGCACGCCGAAGCGACGAGCGAAAAAATAGCCCTCGGCTGGTATCTTGACGGGCTCGTTACGGCCGTAATGGGAACGCATACGCACGTCCAGACAGCCGACGAAAAAATTCTTCCCGAAGGCACCGCTTACATAACGGACACAGGCATGACAGGGCCCTTCGATTCCGTGATAGGGAGGAAAAAAGAGCAGATCCTCACGCGCTTTCTTACGCAAATGCCGGTAAGGTTCGAAATGGCCGAGCGCGACATATGGCTGAACGCCGTCCTGATAGATTTTGATGAGAAAACCGGGAAGGCAAACGCTATCACACGCGTGCAGAAAAAATGGAAAAATTGAAAACAAGGCACGTTTATGCCGTAAGTGAGATTACCCGAAATATCCGCGCGGCTCTCGAAGATAATTTCGGCGCCGTTTGGATTGAGGGAGAAGTATCGAATTTTATAAAACACACCTCCGGGCACATGTATTTCAGCATAAGAGACAAAGACAGCACCCTCTCCTCGGTTTTATTCAGGGGCGTAAACATCAGACTTAAATTCGAGATAAAAAACGGCATGCATGTTTTGTGTTTCGGGAAAATAAGCGTTTATGACAAAAGAGGGCAGTACCAGCTTTATGTCAATAAAATCGAGCCAAAAGGCGTCGGCGCGCTCGGGGTCGCTTTCGAGCAGCTAAAAGAAAAATTGAGGAAAGAGGGCTTGTTTGACGAGGCGAGAAAAAGGCCCATTCCGTATCTGCCGCGGCGCGTAGGCGTCATTACCTCGCCTACGGGGGCGGCCATAAGGGATATACTTAACATAGCGAAGAGGAGATTTTCCAATATCGAAATTATCCTGAATCCCGTAAGGGTCCAGGGCGATATGGCCAAAGAAGAGATAGCCGGGGCAATAGAGCTTTTTAACGCGCTCGGAAACGTAGACGTTGTAATACTCGCCCGCGGCGGCGGGAGCATGGAGGATTTGTGGCCTTTCAACGAGGAAACAGTCGCAAGGGCCATTTACCGCTCGAAGGCGCCCGTAATAAGCGCCGTCGGGCACGAAGTGGATTACACGATAAGCGATTTTGTGAGCGATTTCAGGGCGCCCACGCCTTCGGCCGCGGCGGAACTCGTTATTCCCAAAAAAGAAGACCTCTCCGCTCTTTTAAGGGCTTATTCGGAGCGCATTGCCGGCGCGTTTTTTTCAAAACTCGAATTTTTAGACGAAAAGACAGATGCCCTCAAGAAGCGATACGTGTTCAAGGATCCGCTTAATACAGTTCTCCGATATGAACAGGAGGTCGATGACTTGACGCAGGAAATCGCGTTAAAGGGCGGCTATGTCGTAAAATTTAAAACAGAACTTTTGAATACGGTTGCGGCAAAACTGGACGCCTTAAGCCCGCTGGCGATTCTTAACCGCGGCTACAGCATCACGATGAGAAAAAAAGACGGTAAGATCCTGAAAAACGCGGCAGCATTGAAAAAGAACGAACTTATAAAGACAAAAATGGCCAAAGGCGAAGTGATCAGTAGAGTGGAGGAAGGAATATGGCAGAAGTGACCCGTTTGACAGGCCGAGGGCCATCCCGAGAGGAGTCAAAAGACGAAAGGAGTCGAGGGATGAAGTTTGAGGAAGCGCTAAAAAAACTGGAGACGGTCGTAAGCGAGCTCGAGGGAGGGGACCTTTCGCTCGAGGCGTCTTTGGCAAAATACGAGGAAGGCATAAAGCTTGTCCGGCTTTGCCAGAAGAAACTCGGCGAGGCAAGAAAAAGAATAGATATACTTGTAAAAACAAAAGAAGGAAAGATTGGAATAGAACCTTTCGAGGACGAGGGTGCCAAAAAGAAAAAGCAGTGAAAACGAAGCGCTTATCAAACGCGATCGCGCGCTTATAAACAGTGCGCTAAGGCGGTATCTAGGCACAGCCGAAGGCCCCGCTATATTATTGAGGGCAATGCGGTACGCTGTTTTAAGCGGGGGTAAAAGATTAAGGCCCATATTGACGATGGAATCCGCAAGGGCGCTCGGGGGAGATGTAAAATCGATGCTACCGTTTGCCTGCGCGATGGAACTTGTCCACAATTTTTCCCTCGTTCACGATGACCTGCCCGCGATGGATAACGACGATACGCGAAGGGGAAAACCGACGTGTCACAAAAGATTCGGGGAAGGCCTCGCGATACTTGTCGGCTGCGGGCTTTTCAACCTTGCCTTCGGGATAATATCAAAGGCAAAAACAAAGCAGTCCCTGAAAGCGATTTCCCTTTTATCGGACGCGATAGGCGCCAGGGGCATGATAGGGGGCCAGGCGCTTGAGCTTGCTTCGAGGGATTCTGCGAAACGGGCGCGCCCTCTTAAAGATAAAATCGACACGATGAAAACAGCCGCCATCATGGCCGCGTCCTGTGAGATGGGGGCGGTGCTGGCCGGAGGCAAAAAGGAAAACGTGAGAAAAATATGCGGGTACGGAAAAAACTTAGGCCGCGCTTTTCAAATCGCCGATGATATCGCGGACGGCCGCCCGTCCGGACGCGCGTTCGAGGAAATGCGGGTTAAAGTAAAATTTTTTATTTCAAAAGCGAAAAAAGAAATCAAAAGTTTGGGCAAACGCTCTCGGGCACTGGATTATATCGCGGATAGCGTCTTATGTCATTGCGAGCGACCGAAGGGAGCGAAGCAATCTCATACGAAGAGATTGCTTCGTCGGCCTTTCAGGCCTCCTCGCAATGACAGCTAATAATAAAATGCAAAAGCTAATTGACAGGATTAACTCACCCCAGGACCTGAAAAAAATCCCTGCCCGGGACCTGCCGGCTCTGGCCGGGGAGATAAGGGAACTGATAATAAATGTCGTTTCAAAAACGGGCGGGCATTTAGCGTCAAGCCTGGGGACTGTGGAGCTTGCCATCGCGCTGCATTACTGTTTTGACATGCCGAGGGATAAGATTATTTGGGATGTGGGCCACCAGGCCTATTCCCACAAGATTTTGACCGGCAGAAAAAACGCCTTCAAGACCTTGAGGCAGCTCGGCGGCATAAGCGGCTTTCCTTCGCGCGCCGAAAGCGAATACGACATATTTACCTGCGGCCACAGCGCTACCTCCGTGTCCGCGGCGCTCGGGCTCGCCTGCGCCCGCGACCTGAAAAATGAAACCGGTAAAGTAATCGTGGTCATAGGGGACGCCTCACTTGCGAGCGGCATGGCTTTCGAGGCCCTTAATCACGCGGGGCACCTGAAAAAAGACCTTATGATTATTTTAAACGATAACGAGCTTTCCATTTCAAAAAGCGTCGGCGCCTTGAGCCGGTATTTGAATAAGATCATATCAAACCCCGCGTATAACAGGGCGAGGCGCCGTATGCAGATTCTTGTAAAAAGGATCCCGTTTTTCGGGTTCAAGGCGTTTAAAGCGGCAAGGCGCCTTGAGGAGACGCTTAAACATTTGTTTTTACCCGGAATGTTTTTTGAAGGATTCGGATTCAGGTATTTCGGGCCCATCGATGGGCACAATATAGACGAACTGATATCCAGATTCAGGGCCCTGGCAAACTTGCGGGAGCCGGTAATCGTGCATGTGCTTACAAGGAAAGGCAAGGGATGCGCCTTTGCGGAAGAAAAGCCGAGTGTCTACCATAGCGCCGGGCCCTTTGAAAAAGATACCGGCAGGCCTTCGAGCGGGAAAGATCCCGAGAGTTTTACGGAGGCCTTTTCGCGGAAGATTGTAGAACTTGCCGGAAAAGACAAAAAGATTGTCGCGATAACGGCTGCCATGCCTGACGGGACCGGCCTTTCGAGGTTTTCTAAGACATTCCCGGAGAGGTTCTACGACGTCGGCATAGCCGAGGAACACGCCGTTACTTTCAGCGCCGGGCTCGCGAGGGAAGGCCTAAAGCCGGTTATGGCCGTTTATTCCACATTTTTGCAGAGGGGATACGATCAGATTATACATGACGTAAGCCTGCAGAACCTGCCTGTCATATTCTGCCTTGACAGGGCGGGCTTATCGGGCGAGGACGGACCGACGCACCATGGCGTGTTCGACATAGCGTATTTGCGGCATATTCCAAACCTCGTTCTTATGGCGCCGAGGGACGCCTTGGAACTGCAAGCGATGCTGGAATTCGCGGTAAATCTTGGAAAACCGGTTGCGATAAGATATCCTAAGGGAAGCGGCACTTCGCACCTTTCCGGCTCTAGCTTTCACCGGATAGAGCTGGGTAAGGCGGAACTCCTGAGGGATGGCCGCGACGTCGCGATTTTTGCCTTGGGAAGCATGGTATCAATAGCGGTGAAAGCGGCGGACCTTTTGTCATCCGCCGGGATAGAGGCAACCGTCGTAAACGCGAGATTCGTGAAGCCGATCGATAAAGATATGATCGAAAAGATAACAAAACGCATTAAAAAGATCGTAACACTCGAGGAGGCCGTTGCGAGCGGCGGATTCGGAAGCGCGGTTTTAGAATTTTTGGAAAGGGAGAATATAAAGGATATTTCGCTGGAGAGGATTGGGCTTCCCGACCATTTTATAACGCACGGCAAGAAGGAGCAGCTTCTCAAGGAGTACCATTTGACCGCAGACGAAATCTTGGAGACGATAAAACAGGAGATGTTTCGATAAAGAAACCGCCGCGGTTGATTAAAAAACCGCGGCGGTTGAGTAGATTGGTAAAGTTAGAGCGGTTAGTATGCCACGAATAAAAATAAACAAAGATAAATGTAAAGGATGCATGCTGTGCGTGTCGTTTTGCCCGCGCGGGCTTATTA
>CAZYPU010000043.1:0-5593 GCA_964649665.1 uncultured Planctomycetia bacterium | reverse complement strand
GGCAGGGCGGAATCGCTTGATATAGCTTGACTTGTGTACCCTTATGTTATAGGGGTTGTTGTAAAGGAAGAGGCGAACATGATAAAACCGAACAAAAAAGAAGGCAAAAAACGATACGTAATCTACACCCGCTGCTCGACGGACGATCAAGCCCAGGGCGACTTTACAACCCTCGATGCCCAGGCCTACCACTGCAAAAATATGCTCGATGCCTTCGGATATGAGCTTGCCGATATCGGTAAGAAAGGCGTAGTGAATGACGACGGATACTCCGGCAAAGACCTGAACCGTCCCGGCATTCAAATGATTATCGACCACGTACGTAAAAAAGCGCCGTTTGACGGAATAATCTTCTTCCGCCTTGACCGCTTGACCCGCAATACCCGTGACCTCTACTGGCTTATTGACCTATTCAGAGAAAAGGAAATCGATTTTGTCTCGGTAAGAGAAAACTTGGATAGCTCAACCGCCATAGGCAGAGTAGTAATTGGCATACTCGGGATTTTGTCAGCCTTTGAGCGAGAGCTCACCGGCGAGCGCGTGAAAGCTTCCTGCATAGCCAGGGTACGGCAGGGCAAATGGGTCGGCGGCAATGTGCCTTTCGGTTACAAATTGATAGACGACGGCGATCCTCTGCCGAATGGAAGACAGCCGCATAAGATTATTATCGATCCCGAAACAGGCTCTAAGCTGCGTTTTGTATGGGAGATGGCCGCCAATAATAAATCGCTTTATGATATCGCCCAGGAATTAATGCGCAGAGGCATAAAAACACCTACCCAAAAAGTCTGGCGTAAGCAAAGCGTATCCTGGATTATAAAAAATCCTTTCCATAAAGGTTATATAAAATACGGTGACGAGATTCACAAAGGCAATCATCCTGCCATCGTGGATGAAGAGCTGTGGGAAAAAGCAAATAGGATTTTAACCGCGAAATTGCCCGGGCATCGTTTTATCAAACAGCCACCGGAGTACATCTACTTATTGGCCGGGCTTCTTAGGTGTGGAAAATGCGGGAGCCACTACGTCTGTGAAAGTGGTAACGGACATGTCGAAAAATTCTTTTACTATGTCTGCGGAAGATCTAAGCAAGGATTGGGCTGCGATGCTTCCCGGCTATCCGCCAGAGGCTTCGATGAGGCTTTAATCGATTACTTCAAGCGGGCATCTAATGACCAGGAAATAATCGTAAAGGCGATTGGAGACGCGATCCTGGATTCCCAAGTAAAACTCGAGACCCTCGAAAAACTGATGAAACCTATCCAAAATAAACTGGTGGCGATCCAACAAGAAGCAAACAGGCTCCTTGAGTTGGCTATGAATAACAAAGTATCGCAAGGAAAGACTTATAAAGACAAAATGGCAAAACTGGACGGGGAGATTGTCGGGCTGGAAGACGAGCTGGAAAAGCTGCAGGCCAAAAAGAGCGTTGCTCAAATGTCAGCGCATTCGGGCGAATTCCTACATTCGAACCTAAGGTTTGCCATGCAATATATCGATCAGGCCCCTCCGGAAGCCCAGAAGGCCTTGATAAGGGCCCTTATCAAAGAAATCACCGTTAACCAGGATTATATCGAAATCAAGATGTATATAGACCAGTCCACAGTAGACAGCCTATCATGCAACCTGCCAGCCCCGGATGCCCAAAAGACCCCTAAAAACGAAGAGCGCCCTACAGGGGAAGCCTGTAAGGCGCTTGTTACTGCATCAAACGCTCGAAGTTCGCCTGAGCGTCAAGGTTGGTTGCCCAGCTAGGATTCGAACCTAGGCTAGATGCTCCAGAGGCACCTGTGCTACCGTTACACCACCGGGCAATGTTAAATAATTTTTTCGAGGCGTTTGGTGACTTTTTCTTTTCCCAGAAGCTCGATCATCTCAAAGAGGCCGGCGCCGCCTGTTCTGCCGCTTATTGCAACCCTTGTCGGATGAATTATCGCGGCCGGCTTTATATCATGCTTTTCGGCTATGGCCCTGCAAACTTTTTCCGTTTCTTCCTTGCTGAAATTATCTAATTTCTCCAGTTCCGATTTGAATTCCGCCAGCGCTTTTTTTGTTTTGGCGTCTTTCAGGTATTTATCAAGTTTTTTTTGCGCGTCGTCATCCGTCGAAAAATCATTGTTGAAAAAACATTGCGTAAGGCCTGTAAACTCATTCAGGGTGTGAAATCTCGTCTTGTATAGATCCACGACTTTCTCAAAGTATGCCCCATCCCGGCCGGATAATTCCTTATCTTTACTTTTAAGTAAAACGGCGAGCTCCGCGGTTTTTTTATTCTTTATATACCCGGCATTTATCCATTTGAGTTTATCCATGTCGAATCTCGCCTGGACGTTTCCGAGGTCCTTTATGTCGAAGAGTTTCGCGGTCTCCTCAAGGCCTATAATTTCCCTGTTTTCTCCCGGCGACCAGCCCAGAAGCAAAAGGTAGTTCGAAAGCGCCTCCGCCAGGAATCCTTCCCTTTTATATTCGCATACCGCGACGGCGCCGTGGCGCTTGGAAAGCTTCGCGCCGTCTTTTCCCATCATAAGCGGCATGTGCGCGAATTCCGGCACCTTGAACCCGAGCGCTTCGTAAAAAAGAAGCTGTTTTGGCGTATTCGAGAGATGGTCATCTCCCCTTATTATGTGGGTTACCCGCATTTCGTCGTCATCGATCACGCAGGCGAAGTTATACGCCGGGAAACCGTCCGATTTTATCAAAACCTGGTCCTTGATATCATCTGTATTAAATTTTATCTCGCCGTGAATTGTGTCCTTTACCTTTATAACACGGGATTTTTCGACCTTAAATATAATGGCTTCGCCTTCCCTGTAAGCAAGGCCCTTATCAAGGAGTTTGATTGCGTAATCTTTGTATGCGGAAATTCGCTTCGACTGATAAATCGGTTCCCCGTCCCAGTCGATACCAAGCCATCTGAGGTCTTCGAGTATCTCGTCCAAGAATTCCTTTTTGGAGCGGGCCCTGTCCGTATCCTCGATACGCAGTAAAAGCTTTCCGCCGGTATGCCGGGCGTAAAGCCAGTTAAAAAGTGCGGTTCTTGCGCTTCCGAGGTGAAGAAAACCGGTAGGGCTCGGGGCAAAACGAACGCGCACCTTAGCTGTAATCATTTTATCAGTTCGTATCCTAATTTTACCGCTTTTTTATTGATGGCAACCAGGTCTTTTTTGGAAGGCAGTACATTGCTCAGTTCCTCCAGCACATCTTGCAGGGAAAATATCCCCTTAAGCCGGACGAAAGCGCCTGCGGCTATCATGTTCGCAACTTTTATGTTTCCAAGCTCCAAAGCAAGTTTTGTCAGGGGAAAAGCCGCTATCCTTGTGGCTCTCTTTTCCACAATATCCTCCGCCATGGAGGTATTAATTATTAAAAGCCCTCCCCTTTCCACCCTGTCCATAAATTTAAGCAGGGAAGGCTTGTTCATCACAATGCAGGTGGTGGGATTTGAGACTATCGGCGAGGATATTTCGCTGTCGCTTATATGGATCATGGAATGGGCCGTGCCGCCCCTCACTTCGGCGCCATAAGAAGGCATCCATGTTACGTGGCGGCCGCTTCTCATGCCCGCCTGGGTTAGAAGTTTCCCCAGAAGCATCACGCCCTGCCCCCCGAAACCCGCGCATATTATTCTTTCGTGCATGACACCCTTACTCTTTAAGCACTCCCAGGGGATACGCTTTCACGACCTCTTGTTCGATTCGCTTACACGCCGCAACCGGCGAAAGCGCCCAGTAGGTCGGGCACGTCGTGAGAACCTCAACCATGGAAAATCCCTCGTTTTTCAACTGAATTTCGAACGCTTTTTTTATCGCTTTTTTTGTCTTTAAAACATGTCCGGGGTTATGCATAGAGGTTCTTTCGACATACCTTGCCCCGTCAAGTATCGCTATCATCTCGGAAATCTTAAGCGGGTTACCGTCTCTTCTGTTATCCCTTCCGCAGAGCGTGGTCTGGGTTTTTTGTTTCAATAAAGTAGTCGGCGCCATCTGACCGCCCGTCATTCCGTAAACGCCGTTATTTACGAATATCACCGTTATATTCTCTCCCCTGTTTGCCGCGTGTATTATTTCGGCCGTACCTATGGCCGCCAGGTCGCCGTCGCCCTGATACGTAAAAACAATCTTCTCCGGCAGGGTCCTTTTTATACCCGTGGCTACGGCCGGGGTCCTTCCGTGCGCGGCTTCCGCGGTATCAAACGCCCAGTAATCATACGCTATAACAGCGCAGCCGACGGGCGCTACGGCTATGGTCTTCTCTTTTATGCCAAGTTCATCGATGACCTCGCATACAACCCTGTGCAAAATTCCGTGCCCACAGCCGGCGCAGTAATGGGTCGCGGCATCCGTCATTGACTCGGGTTTTCCAAATACTCTTTTTTCCATAATTTCCCGCTTATAATTTACGATTTAAGGCCAAAACCTTTTTGATAATTTCTTCTTCGTCCGGGATCCCGCCGCCTGTTCTTCCGAAAAAATGCACCCTTTTGTCGTCTCCAACGGCAAGCCGGACATCTTCCACCATTTGCCCCGCGCTCATTTCCACTGTCAAAAATCTTGTCTTTCCGGTATCCAGCGATTTGATCGCCTTATATGGAAAAGGCCACAGCGTTATCGGCCGCATCAGGCCGATATTTAATTTGTTTTTCAGCCTGTCAACACAGCTTTTCGCCAGGCGCGCCATGGAGCCGTAAGCAATAATTATTATATCTGAATTTTTTGTTTTATAATTTTCGGATCCGGTTTCCGCTTTTTGTATTTCGCGGAATTTCTTCTGGAGCTTCCTGTTATGTTCCTCCAGGGCGCCCTCGCCGATAAAGAAACTTCTCACTATGTTCCGCTTCCTGTCCCTGGCCCCGGTTAAGGCCCACGGTTTTGCCCGTCGTCCGTCGTCCGGCGTCCGGCGTCCGTGTTTTATCGCGACCGGCTCCATCATCTGCCCCAGCATGCCGTCCCCCAGGATCATAACGGGCGTCCTATATTTATCCGCTAAATCGAAGGCCCTGTATGTGAAATCAAACATCTCCTGACAGGAAGAAGGCGCCAGGACAATAATCCTGTAATCACCGTGGCCGCCGCCCTTAGTTGCCTGAAAATAATCCGCCTGACTCGGGGCAATATTCCCCAGGCCCGGCCCGCCCCGCATGATGTTCACGATAACGGCGGGAAGTTCGCACCCCGCAAGATAGGAAATTCCTTCCTGTTTCAGACTTATCCCGGGGCTGGAAGACGTAGTTATTGCCCTCCGGCCCGTGCAGGAGGCGCCGAAAACCATGCTTACGGCGGCAAGTTCGCTTTCGGCTTGTATAAAAACACCTCCGACCTCATCCATTCTTTTCGACATGTATGACGTAAGTTCATTCTGCGGCGTAATGGGGTAGCCCGCGTAAAAGCGACAGCCTGCCTGAATCGCCCCTTCCCCGCAGGCTTCGTTGCCGGTTATTAAAATACGATTTTTCTTTTTCATCGATAGACCTCGATGCACGCCTCCGGGCACATTACGGCGCACATCCCGCAGCCTGTGCATCCGCCTTCGTTTTTTTTTGTTTTATATTCCACGCAGTAGATGCCCTTTTTATTCAAATTTTTAGCCCGGATAA
>CAZYPU010000042.1:0-5749 GCA_964649665.1 uncultured Planctomycetia bacterium | reverse complement strand
GAATACATGGGCGGGATGAAAAATGTCCTTAAGGGCGGGCTGGATAAAGTCCTTAAAGGTATTTTTTCAGGATAGATTTTGCTTTTTTTAATGCCCGCGCGCGGTGGCTTATTTTGTTTTTAAACCGCGAACTCATCTCGGCGAATGTCCTGCGGTACCCTTTCGGCGTAAACACGGGATCGTAGCCGAACCCGCTTTTCCCTTTAGGGTTAAATCCAATAGACCCTTTGCATTTCCCCTCGGCGGTATCCAGAAGGTTTCCTCCCCGGGCAAGGGCTATAACACAGACGAAGTCAGCGCCTCTTTTTTCTTCGGGGATATTTTTCATGAGCTTCAGGAGCTTGGCGTTATTTTCCGGGTCTTCGGCTTTTGCGCGGGCAAACCGCGAGGACCGGACTCCCGGTTTTCCGTCCAGCGCCTCAACCGCGAGCCCCGAATCATCAGCCAGGACGGTCTCGTTCACGTAGCGCGAGAATGTAAGCGCCTTTTTTATGGCGTTCTGCCTGAAGGTCCTGCCGTCTTCTATAACGCGCGGAATGTGTATTTTTAAATCGGGTATGCCTAATATTTTTACCTTGAGGCCCTTCAGGATTTCCTCAAGTTCCTTTTTCTTATTTCTGTTCCCAGTGGCAATTACAAGTTTTTTCACGTAGTCAGCTTTAATAGTTTTTTCTGCGACAGGAAGATTTCTTTCATGCCCTTTCCCGCAAGTTCGATAAGCTTATTCATCTGGGTTACGGAAAACGGTTCCCTTTCGGCTGTCCCCTGCACCTCCACGAGCTCGCCCTTTCCCGTCATCACGATATTCATATCAACGCCTGCCGTTGAATCCTCCTCATACGCCAGATCCACAAGCTCTTTGCCGCCGACAATGCCGGCGCTTACGGCGCCGAGGTAATCGGAGAGTGGCACTTTATCAAAAACTTTCTCTTTTTTAAGCTTTTTTAAAGCGAGCGCCAAAGCCACGAAACAGCCCGTGATGCTGGCGCAGCGCGTGCCGCCGTCGGCCTGGACGACATCGGCGTCCATCCAGATCGTCCGCTCGCCCAGTTTTTTCAGGTCGCAGACCGCGCGCAGGGACCGCCCTATGAGCCGCTGGATTTCCTGGGTCCGCCCCCCAAGTTTGCCCCTTGAGGCCTCCCTTATGACCCTTGTATTGCACGAGCGGGGAAGCATGCCGTATTCCGCGGTTACCCAGCCGGTACCCTTACCCCTTAAAAACTTGGGGACACCGGTTTCAACGGAAGCGGTGCATACGATTTTTGTGTTTCCTATTTCAAAAAGGCATGAGCCTTCGGCGAATTTCATAAAATGGGGCGTTATTTTTATTTTTCTTAACTCTCCCTGTTTTCTGCCGTTTTGTCTTTTCATCCGTAAATATCCTTTCCGCTCGAGTCTATTCCCACTACCAGCGGGAAATTTCTGATCTCTAATTTGTATACCGCCTCGGGGCCCAAATCCTTAAATGCTATGACTTCGGATGATTTTACTCTTTTGGCAAGGTAAGCGCCCGCGCCGCCTACGGCCAGGAAATAGACCGCCTTGTGTTTCTTTATCAAATCCTTTACGCGGACACTGCGCCTTCCCTTGCCTATCGTCGCGCCGAGGCCTTTTTGCAAAAGAAACGGCGTGAAGTTATCCATGCGCGAACTGGTCGTGGGCCCGCATGAACCGAAGAAGCCGTCCGCGCGTTTAGGCGTGGGCCCGGTATAATATATCACGGCGTTCTTCAGGGAAAACGGCAACTTCTTTTTCCCGACTATAAGATGCGCGAGCTTTTTATGTGCGGCGTCCCGCGCGGTATAGACCGTGCCGGAAAGAAGCACCTCTTCCCCGCATATAAGCTTCCTGCGTACCGACTTTGTCAGCGGAACGGTTATCTTTTTCATATTGCCCTGCTCGCGCTTCGCGTAACGTGACAGCTGACATTAACCGCTACCGGCAGGCCCGCGATGTGCGTCGGGCATTCCAGAATGTTAACCCCCATGCAGGTCGTTTTCGTGCCAAACCCCATGGGCCCTATTCCCAGCTTGTTTACTTTTTTTAATATCCCGTTTTCAAGTTTCCTTAAATACCTTCTGGGATTGGGCCTGTCTATTGGCAGCGCCAGCGCTTTCTTGGACAAAAACGGCGCTTTATCAAATGTCCCGCCGAGGCCTATTCCGAGTACATACGGCGGGCACGCGTCGGGGCCAGCTTTCTTTACGACGTCTAAAACGAAGGAAATTATCTCCTTTTCGCCGTCTGTCGGATTCAGCATCTTAAGTGCGCTTTTATTTTCACTGCCGAAACCCTTGGGCATGACGGTTATCTTTAGCCTTTCCCCTTTTACGAGTTCGGTGTAAATCGCGGAAGGCGTATTCGTGGCGGTATTCACCCTTAAAAGGGGGCTCTTCACAACGGATTTTCTTAAAAACGCTTCTTTATATGCTTCCATCACACCTTTATTGACGGCATCGCCGAGACCGCCGCCAATAATTCTAACATCCTGGCCTATTTCAATATAAACCGAAACAAACCCCGTATCCTGGCAAATAGCCCTTTTTTCTTTCTTTGCGATTGCGGCATTTTCAAGCAGGATATCCAGTATGCGTTTTGAGGTTGTATGAGTTTCGGCCTTGCGCGCTTTTTTAAGCGCACGCAGTATGTCGGCTCGCAGCGACGTATTGGCCTTTATGCAAAGCTCTGCCACCGCTTCTTTGATTTTATTTACGTCTATTTCTCGCATATCTGTGCTGTGTATTTCATGTCTTTGCGAGGGCGCGTCAGCAACCTCGCAATGACACCTGTAACCATTCTTGTTTAAAAAACGACTTTCTTCGCTTTTATACGCTTTCCCAAAAACACCATGGCAAGTTTTGCGAAACTTTTCGTATCGTCGCTGGCAAAAAATCTTGCGCTGCCGTGTTTATTATCGCTAAGCAATTTATTTTTTTCAAGCAGGCGTTTTGCGTATTTCGCTACAGCCGCTGAAGAATCCACCAGTTTTACGTTTTTTCCCGCGACCTTCCCTATCGTGTTCTTTAAGAGCGGGTAATGGGTGCACCCCAGGATCAACGTATCGATTCTTTTCTCCAAAACGGGGCCGAGATATTTCCTTGCAATTCTTACGGCAATATCGCCGTTAAGCCAGTTGTTCTCTACCAGCGACACAAAGAGCGGGCAGGCCTTCTGCGCCACAAAGCATGTCCTGTCGGCAATTTTTATCCCGCGTTTATACGCATTGCTTGATATTGTAGCTTCCGTGCCGATTACGCCTACGCGCCCTGACGAACTTACCTTAAGCGCCTCCGCTATTCCAGGCTTTACCACTCCGAGAATAGGCACCCGGAACGAGCGCTTGAGGGAATCCAGGCTCAGGCTCGAAGCCGTATTGCACGCTACGACAATAAGCTTTACTTTAAATCCGAGCAGAAACTTTACTATTTCTTTTGAGAAACGCGTAACGGTCGCGCGGGATTTGTTGCCGTAAGGAACCCTTGCCGTATCGCCGAAGTATATTATTTTTTCGTTCGGCAAAAGGCGTGATATCTTGTCCACTACCGTCAATCCGCCCACGCCGGAATCAAATATGCCGATAGGCCCCTGGTTCACTGTGAAAAACCGTTGGTTCGCTCGTACTCGCTCCTGTATTCCGCGATAGAGCGGGAAATAGCATTCGCGATCTCATCCCTGAAGGATATCCGCTTTAACTTGGATTCTTCCCGTCTGTTAGTCAAAAAACCCACTTCTATCAGGACAGCCGGCATTATGGAGCCCTTTAATACGGCAAAGCGCGCGCCTTTTACGCCCCTATTTTGCATGTTTAAGCTGTCCGAGGTTATATTGCAAATGTAATAGGCGAGTTCTTTCGATTGCCGCCTGCTTTCGGTAAGTTTCAAATCCCACACGGTCGCCATGGCCGCTTCTTCCCGGCTTATATTGTTCTTTTCAAAATCTAATGAAGCGTTTTCCGCGGCCGCCAGGGCCCTGGCGTTATCGTCGGTCGCCTCGGAAAGGTAGTACACCTCAAACCCTTTGGCGAGCCGGTACTTTGAAGCGTTGGCATGCACGCTTATAAAAAGGTCCGCGTTTTTGCTCTCAGCTATTTTCGCCCTTTTATAAAGGGGTATAAACACGTCTTTATCCCTTGTTAAATAAACCCTTAGCCCTCTCTCTTCAAGGTTCTTTTTTAGCCTTTTAGAAATGTCAAGGACCACGTCTTTTTCCCTCGTTCCGTATCTTCCTATGGCGCCGGGGTCCTTTCCGCCGTGGCCGGGGTCGATTACGACGGTTTTTATAGCGTAACGCTTGGGGGGCGGAACGGGCTTTTCCGGTAATTCAAAAATTTTCTCTGATATATAAGCGGCCGATTCAACCGGTATGTAGGCCGAGCCGCCCCTGTATTCCACGGGGTGTTCCAGGGTTATCGCCTGGCCGTTAACAAGGATGAAGTTGGAATTCGGCCTCATGACAATGCTTGTCTCGCCTTTCCGAAGTTCTATCCTCTGCGAAACAAGGTCCCAGTTCAAGCCCAGGCTGTAATAATTGGAGAATCTTAAAAGCGGTATGTATTGAACATTATTAAATAATGTGGCCTGGCTGTAAATCGGAACATTCAACACTCTTACGAACTCATGCTGATACGTACAGCCGGAGAAGAGAAGAGTTGTTGCTATTATTAAACTCGCGATTTTTCTCATATTCATCGGTAAGGCATACTATATCACAACAGGGTGTAATTCTCAAGCAGGAAAAAAGAAGAGGTTTAAGGCGAAAAATGACAGGAAAATAGGGACTGGTCCCCGCAGGGACCTGTCCCTATTTTAATATGATAAAACTCAATAGCACTATCATAACAACAATCACCGCTATTATTCTTGACGTAGGATACCTTATCTTACTCATAAAGCCTGCACTACGCCTTAGATTTTCTCCACAGTAAAGACACAGTAACGTATCGTCGTCATAAATAGGCTTCTTACAGTGCGGACAGATATATTTAGACACTTACTCAAACATCTCCTTCACTTTAGGGCTTCTTTCTTTGGCATATCAAACACATCTTTCAAGGCGTCCTGGCAATTTTTACAATGGGCTATATGGCCATCTATGGCTTTCTTCTTTTTACCTTTTATTCTTCCTTCTGTGTAGTCTATAAAGACTTTCGGAGATGGGCAGGTGGTAGTAGTAGTTTTTTTACTTGCCTTTTTTTCGGTAGGCTTCCGTAACGATTTATAGAAAAAGTAGATAAGATAAAGCGCTACTATCAATACTGCTATTCGCATCAAAAAGAATACTATCCCCATCACTTAAACATCTCCTTTACTTTTGAGGTTTAGAATTGCCACTTCTTACCCCTGATTTATTGCTGACTTTTTACTAAGTCGTTGATTCTATTAGCCGTCTCGTGCATTTTATCGGTTGACTATTTCCCTTTAAAATAACCAAAGACGTTGTTTCTCCCAATAGGACACGTGTCCGTCTCCACACAGGACACTGTCTCGGTTCCACACAGGACAGTGTATTCTATTCACACAGAAGACAGTGTCCTATGCGGATTGCGCTCACCGTCCTGTGTGGTGCGACAACGTCTTTGACCATACGACAACGTCTTTGACCATATCCACCTTTAAATAATAAGATGTCGCCTGGGTTCATGGAAATACCAAGTCATATGAAACGCTTCGACCTTTTGCACTACGTTGTTTCAGTATGTTCTTTTGTAACAGGTTATTTATATCTCTATAAGCTGTTGCCCTGCTAACTC
>CAZYPU010000041.1:0-6174 GCA_964649665.1 uncultured Planctomycetia bacterium | reverse complement strand
TTACAGGTTTGAGCATGAACTGGAAGACAGCTTTAATCGGGCTATATATTTTTTTGAGCCGTTCTACGGCGAGAATAATCCTGGAAAGGAGGATTAAGGGCAGCCGTCATCTTTTTGACTCGAAGACGGTTTTGGAAATAGGCGGAGGAATAAATTCAAATAAACAGTATAGGACAAAAGCCAAAAGATATATTACACTCGACAAATCGCCCGCGCAAAAAGCCGATTATACCGCTTGCGCGCTTAACATGCCTTTTCAGAACGGCACGTTTGAGGTAGTGTTCTGCACGGAAGTCATGGAGCACATCAGGGATTTTCAGAAATTAGAGCATGAAATCCACAGGATTCTTAAGGACGGCGGAATTTGCCTTTTAAGCACGAGGTTTCTTTATAAAATTCACTGCGGAGACGAAGACTACTTCCGGTTTACCGCTGAATCGCTTCGCCATATATTTAAAAATTTCCGCGAAATCAAAATAAACCCGATGGGAAACAGGTTTACCGTTTTTTGGGATCTTTTGTGGCCCCTGTCTTTTCCCGCGGCTTTAATAAATGCGTTAAGCCTGCTGGTGAGAGCCGTATTTTTCTGGGACGATAAAGACGCGCCGTCAGGTTATTTTTTAACGGCAAAAAAGTAAAGCTACCTATACAGATCCCGCATCTGGAAACTTCCAGATGCGGGATCTGAAGGGGTTTGTTGGGAGAGAAATATGGTTTGCGCTGCCTGCGGCTCACCGGATAAGCGCGTTATGGCGCCTCTCAGGTTAGCTGCGTTTCGTGATAAAAGGAGAAAGAGTTATCTCTTGAAGTGTAAGGCTTGCGGACTTGAATATGTCGAATACCGGCCTTCGCGGGATTCAATAAGTGAGCTATACGGCAATGAGAAGTATTCTAACGAAGTGGGGACAGACGGATTTAACGCGGACGGGACGATTAAATTTCCGCCGCACAAATCGCGCCTCAATAAGCACATCATGGATAAGATAGGCTTATATCTTGATCCGTGCAGGCTACGCGTTCTGGATATAGGCTGCGGGTTGGGGCATTTTCTAAAAACCGTAAAAGAAAACGGCCACGAGGCCCGAGGCGTAGAGCTTTCAGGGCCGCCGGCGGAGCGTATCAGGGAAAAACTGGGCATAGATGTTTATAACGGTTTTCTGGAAGAGGCGCAATTTGCCGGCGGGTATTTTGACGTTATATACATGGGTGACGTACTGGAACATATTCCGGAGCCTTTTGATACCCTTCTCGAAGCAAAAAGGATATTACGTCCTGGCGGCATTATCGTGATAAAAACGCCGAATGCCGCCTGCCTTATGGATAAGATTGATATTTTATATCTCAAACTGATTTTTTACGCCAGACCTAAAAAGGATTTCTTTTTGCACCACCTGTACCGCTTTACGCCTTTTGCCCTGAAGAAGGGGATAGAAAAGAGAGGCTTCAAGCATTTAGAAACAAACTTTTTTCATGAGCCCATAAGGACAAGGGCCAGGGGGGTTTTGCGGAATATTATTGCATGTGTCATTGCCGGCTTAAGTATTTTGCCCTCCCAGAGGATATCGTTTATAATGTTTATAAGGAAGGAATGATGAGGATACTTTACCTTTCCGGCGGCAATCTCGCGAAGAAAAGGGGCTACACGGTGCACACCGCTGAGCTTGCGAGAAACTTCGAAAAGCTCGGCGCCGAGATTCTGGTATACGCGCCGTCATTGGGCCGCTTCAAGGGAGAAGGTTTTCGGATAGCGTATGCCCCTACCGTAAACGTAAGAATTTTACGGCCTGTTTCTTTCAGGCTTTCACTCGGGGCGATGCTTTTCTTTCGACTCTTGTTTTACGGGGCGGACATTATTTACGTAAGAGAGATCCCACTGTTTCTTGCGCCTTTTATCATGGGAAGGATATTTAAAAAGCCTACCGTTATCGAAGTAAATGACGTTGCCATAGACGGTTTTATCGGAAGGCCTAAGAACGTTTTTTCGCGCCTAAAGTTTTACATGAGAAAAATATCATTTTTACTGTCCTATCGGATAATTGTCGCAAACCGCCAGGCAAAAGAAATTTTATCGGAAAAATACGGTATATGCCCGGATAAATTTGCGGTAATACCCATGGGCGTAAATACGGACCTCTTTCGGCCTATGGATAAAAATAAATGCAAGGATGTTTTGGGTTTAAAGGAAGGCGTAAATTATGTGGTGTTTGCCGGGACATTATATGAGTTTCAGGGCCTTCGGTACCTTGTGGAGGCCGCGCATCTTGTGTTGCGGAAAAAACGTAACGTCAAATTTCTGGTGGTGGGTTCCGGCGCCGAAGAAAAAAAACTAAACAGTCTGGTCAAAAGAAAAAACCTGGCCGAAAGTTTTATTTTTGCCGGAGAAAAGGACTACGGTGTTATTCCTTACTATATAAATTCGGGTGACATATGCGTAAGCCTCGTGACGCCTGAAAGGAGCAGGTCTTTTTCTTTCCCGTTAAAAATTTATGAATACCTGGCGTGCGCCCGTCCGGTGGTCGCGGGGAATATTAAAAACGCGAGCGAGCTTCTTAAAAGAACGGTTACGCCGGTTGTTGAGGCTACCGACCCCGGAATATTATCGAACGCTATCATTGAAATACTGGAATGTTCGAGCGCGTTAAAGGCCGAAAGCGAGCAATTAAGGCGGCTGGTGGCGGAGAGGTTCACCTGGCAGAAAACCGCCGAGAAAACCCTGGATTTATTCAGGTCACTACAAAAATGAAAAAGACACTAGCAATAACCGGAATCATAATCTTTGCCATTCTCTTGAGGCTCGCGTATGTCGGATTTGTCCGGAATGAGCCGACAGTACGCGCAGGGAGTGACGAGGTGGATTATGACCACCTTGCCTTTGGCCTGGCTGCAGGCAATGGGTATGTTGATTCGCAAGGTAATCCAACCTCAAGAAGGGCGCCGCTGGTGCCGGCTGTTTTCGCTCTTTTGTACATAGTTTTTGGCCACAGCATTGCGGCAGTAAGAATTGCGCAGGCCCTGGTAGGGGCTTCAACCTGTTTTGTCGTATATCTTATTGGAAAGGATGTATTTTCCGAAAAGGTAGGCCTTCTATCCGCGGGGCTCTCGGCCATATACCCGATTTTTATAGTTTTTACCGGAATGCTCCTTTCTGAAACAATTTTTATCTTTTTTCTTGTTTTAGCCGTATATTTCCTCGCCAAAAAAAGCGGCCGCGCGTTTATAAATTATTTCCTGGCAGGAGCCTTATTCGGCTTAGCCGCTCTTGCCAGGCCTTCGGTATTGCCGCTGCCTTTTTTTATACTTTTTGTATCGGCGATTTTCACGCCGGCTTCCATAAAAGGGATGTTGAAAAAGGCTTTAATCCTGACAGTAGCCGTCTTTATCGTAATAGCCCCGTGGACGGCCAGAAACTATTGCGTTCATAAAGAATTTGTATTAATCAGCACTCAATTCGGGCCTGTAATTCTTTCCAGTTACTTTTATCCGGAGAAGGGATTCGGTTTCAGCGATACTGAATTGCAAAAGAAGCTTACCGAAGGCGTAAGCAATGAGGTAGAGCGGAGCAGGATCCTGACAAGATATGCCATGGAGAGCCTTGCGAGAAACCCGTTAACGTTCATAAGGCTTCTGCCGCTTAAATTTTTGTGGTTCATGGAACCATTCGACGGCATGAATTACGGGTTCGGCTCTTCATTTAATATTGTTTACGGGCTAATTTTTGTATTTTTCCTTTTTGGCCTGGCCGGATCGCGCGCCGCGTGGGAAAAACTTTTGCCTTTGTACTCCGTTATCTGTTATTTCATCCTGGCGTCGCTTATTTCTTACGGTTCCAGAAGGTTTCGCATGCAGGCCGAACCCTTTATCATTATTTTCGCCTCATACGGAGCGTTCTGGGCCGCCGAAAGGTGGAAAAAAGAGAGGCTGATTAGAGCGGCGCTTATAATAGGCATAGCCGCGAATTTTTTCTTTTTTTTCTCAGCCGGCAGCATCAAGGCGTTTTCAAAAAAAATAGCCGGTTTTTTCGGATATTACCATTTCAAGGGGGATAAGTGAGGATATCCGTAATCATCCCGACATATAATAGAAAAAAGCAGGCCCTGGAGACGCTAAAAACTTTTTGCGCCCAGAACCATCAGGAATTTGAAATGATAATTATCGACCAGGGCCCGGAAGCGATAAAGGAAGCGGAAATCGCCGCGCTCGGCCTTACGTTTCCAGTTAAATATGAACGCCTGGCGCGCCCGAATCTCAGCAAGGCCAGAAATGCCGGCATAAGAAGTGCCGGCGGGGATATTCTTCTTTTTTGTGACGATGATATTGATCCCGGCAGATTCCTTATAGCGAAACACTTGGCGTGTTATGGTGATGACATGGTCGGCGGCGTTGGCGGACGTGTTATAGGTGCCGGCAAAAGAAAAGAAAAATTATTTTTTAAATCTTTATTTCCCATGGTGGGTACCTTTAATCCGGTTGACGCGAGCCTGATATGCAATTTCCACAAAAAGTCGCGCTGTGAAGTTAAACATGTGCTGGGTTGCAATATGTCGTTTAGAAAGGCGGTAGTTCAAAAAGCGGGCCTTTTTGACGAATCCGTCGGCGGAACCTCGAACCTTGAGGATACCGACATGTCGTTTCGAATAAGGAAATTGGGATTCAAATTAATTTTTGAGCCGGACGCCATAGTCCGGCACCTGGAGCTCACAAGCGGCGGCTGTCAGGCGGACAATTTTAACGAGTTTATATACTGGCTTTATTTTACGGATACGCTCTTTTTTCTAAGATACTTCAAAAAGGTTTTTATTCCGTTTTTTATGGCGCGACTTTTTGTGCGTTTGCTCACTTACGTATTTTTAAGAAAGAATGCAAAAATCATAAGCCATGCAACGAAAGGTTTTTTGGATGCCGCGAAACGGTATTCGGAAGAGAAAAAATGAAAATATTAATGGTTTTTGACTATCTTTCGGATTACGCGAAAGGCGGCTCGGATAGAATGCTATATGAGCATTCAAAGCGGCTCTCGGCGAGGGGGCACCTTTTAAAGGTTATAGCCTCGGGCGAAAGACGGCATTTTCAAAATGATTTTTTTCGAAGAGAGATAGATATCTTTCGATACGCGGCGGGTAAAAATCGCATACTTAGGCTTTTCCGGACCATAACGGGATCGCGGGCGCTTTTTGAAAGGTTAAATAGCCGGATAAGATTTGACGCGATAAATTTCCACCAGCCACTTTCTGCTTTTTCGGTGTTGTGCTTAAAAAAAATGAAGGATGTATTTAAAATTTACAGTTTTTACTCTCCATGGCACAGGGAATATGAAATAGAAAATGACCCCGGAAGGGCACCTGAGAAGTGTCATTGCGAGGAGGGAGCACAGCGACCGACGAAGCAATCTATCCGATTGAGATTGCTTCGCCCCTTCGGGGCTCGCAATGACGAAAGGATTATTGAACAGCTCTTTAGGTCACTTTTTTACCGCATAAACTCGACCTTGAGAAAAAAAATGGAAAGGTTTTGCCTGGATAGATGCGATAAGATCATTGTGATGAGCGAATACATGAAAAGGGAGCTTGTAAAGGCGCATGAGGTGGATGAGGGCAAAATCAGCATAATTCCCGGAGGGGTCGATATCGAAAAATTCAAGCCCCCGATTTCAAAATTAAAGGTAAGGGAAAAACTTTCGTTGCCGGTGGACAAAGTTATCATATTTTCGATAAGAAGCCTGACAAAAAGGACGGGCTTGGCGGAGCTTATAGTGGCTATGCGGCCGATCTTCAAGAAGAGAGACGATTTGCTTCTTGTTATAGCCGGCGACGGCCCGCGTAGAGTAGAAATAGAAAGCTTGATAGAAAAATTCGGCCTCGCCTCAAAAGTAATCTTAACCGGTTTCCTCGCTGAAGACCTGCTCCCGCTTTATTACCAGGCCTCGGACCTCTTTGTTATGCCTACCCAGAAACTCGAGGGCTTTGGGCTTGCTCTTCTCGAAGCCCTTTCGTCGGGGCTCGCGGTTTTGGCGACACCGGCAGGCGCAATTCCTGAAGTATTGAAAGAGTTCGATGAGAGCTGTCTTTGCGAGGGCGTATCCCCGGAATTTTTAACAAGAGGGCTGGAGGCGTTTCTTGATAATAAAGCAATGACCGGCCCGGTAGCCGGAAGGGCAAGGGCTTTTGCGATATCCAT
>CAZYPU010000040.1:5497-6897 GCA_964649665.1 uncultured Planctomycetia bacterium | reverse complement strand
TCTTAAAACCCGTGTTATTGCGCACCAGCAGCAGGTTGTTCGCATAGACAGGGAAAAGGTGGATCCCGTAAAGGACGGCATGGTAAGGAAGATTACCTCTTACATTGAAAATGTTATTGACGATATAGATGGCCTCATCGTGGAGGATTACGGTAAGGGCTTGATCACGCCGAAGCTTCTTGAGGGAATCGTGCCGCTTGCGAAAAAGAAAAAGAAAATAATAGCCGTTGACCCCAAAGAAGAGCATTTTTCTTACTACAAGGGTGTTACACTTTTGACCCCGAACAATAAAGAAGCCCAGCGCGCTGTCGGATTCAACATAAAAGACAGGGCAACCTTGAAGAAGGCGGGATTCGAGATTCTTAAGAAGCTAAAAGCGCGTATCGTGCTTATTACATTAGGCGAAGACGGGATGATGATTTTTGAAAAAGGAAAACCCCCGAAGAAAATAGAGACTATAGCTCAGGAGGTATTTGATGTATCGGGCGCGGGGGATACGGTCGCCTCCAGCTACACGCTTTCGCTTCTTTCGGGCGCCACTTCCGTCCAAGCGGCTCATATAGCCAACTGTGCGGCGGGAATCGTGGTTGGAAAAGTTGGCATCGCGGTTGTAACGCAGGACGAGGTTACAGTAAGAGTAAAAGAGGAAATAGATAAGGCGAGGCTCGCATGAGGGCAATAGGCGTAATACCGGCGAGATGGAAATCCGAGAGATTTGAAGGAAAGGTCCTCGCGAATCTTTCCGGAAAGCCTCTTATACAGCACGTTTGGGAGCGAGCCAAAGAATCGAGGGTTCTGGAAGATTTGATCATCGCCGCAGATAACGAAGAAGTGATAAAGGCAGTGCAGGCCTTTGGCGGAAAAGCGGTATATACCTCGCAGGATCAGCCCTCGGGTACCGATAGAATAGCGGAAGTCATAAATCCCCTGGAGGTTGAAGTAATCGTTAACATACAGGGTGACGAGCCGCTCGTTCACCACACGATGATTGACGATCTGGCACGTGTACTGCTGGAAGATAAGTCGATCGTAATGGCAACGGTAATAAAAAAGATAACCGACAAAGAAGAGCTTTTGAATCCGAACGTCGTCAAGGTTGTAAAGGACAAAGATGGCTTCGCGCTTTATTTTTCAAGAAGCCCTATTCCTTACGACCGGAGAACAAACGAACATCATTCACTGCTTGATATACGCGCCTGGCTTTCGAGCCACGCCCCCGACGTGGGATCACGAATTTGCTACAAACATATCGGCATTTATGCTTACACGAAGGATTTTCTTTTTACCTACAGAGGGCTGCCAAAGTCGCAGCTGGAAGAGACAGAGAAGCTGGAGCAATTGAGAGTTCTCGAGAACGGATATAAAATAAAAACCATAGAAACGGAATTCAACACGATAGG
>CAZYPU010000040.1:0-5397 GCA_964649665.1 uncultured Planctomycetia bacterium | reverse complement strand
GGCGGGAAAAACCCCGTTGTCCTGATAGCGGGCCCGTGCGTCATAGAATCCGAATCCGGCGCCATTAAACACGCCCGGGCCATAAAGAAAATAACGGAAGCTCTTGAGATACCGTTTATATTCAAGGCTAGCTACGATAAAGCAAACCGTTCCTCCGTTTCGTCTTTCAGAGGGCCGGGAATTGCCAAGGGCCTCGCCATTCTTAAAAAAGTAAAAACCGAGCTCAGGATACCCGTTATTAGCGATATCCACTCGCCGGAAGAAGCGAGGAAGGCGAAAAGTGTATTGGATGTAATACAGGTTCCTGCCTTTCTCTCCAGACAAACAGACATCATTATTGCTGCCGCAAAGACCGGAAAGCCGGTCAACATAAAGAAGGGGCAGTTTCTTTCGCCGTGGGACGTAAAGAACGTTATTGAAAAAATAGAGCGCTCCGGCAACAGAAATATAATAATTACCGAACGCGGTACAAGTTTTGGGTACAACATGCTCGTTAGCGACTTTCGCTCGATCCTCATCATGAAAAAGTTCGGTTATCCCGTATGTTTTGATGCCTCTCATTCTGTGCAGATCCCTGGAGGCCTCGGTACGAAAAGCGGGGGACAGAGAGAATTCATAGAGCCGCTTGCTTTTTCGGCGGTTATCTGCGGCGCGGACGCGGTATTTGTGGAGGTTCACGAAAATCCCGGGAAAGCCAAGAGCGACGGACCCAACATGCTGAAACTCGCGCGGTTGAAAAGCTTTTTAAAGAAAATAAAAAAACTGGAAAGCGTTAGATAAAAAGATGAAGACCTCAAATAGCGTGAAAACGGCAAAAAACGTACTTGGCATCGAGGCGCGCGCTATTCTTGTCCTGGCAAAAAGAATCGACAAAAATTTCGAAAAAACCATAAACTTCCTGACAAAGATAAAAGGCAGAATTATTGTCACTGGAATGGGGAAGCCGGGATTTATCGCGCAGAAGGTATCCGCAACGCTCTCTTCTACGGGAACGCCGTCTCTTTATCTCCACCCGGCCGAAGCCCTGCACGGGGACCTGGGCAGGGTAACGAAAGAGGATTGCCTCTTGGCATTCTCCAACAGCGGCGAAACAGAGGAAGTTGTAAAGCTTTTACCTATCGTCAAAAAAATAGGCGCCCGCCTCATAGCTGTCGTAGGGAATGCGAAATCGGCGCTTGCTAAGAATGCAGATTTTATACTGGATGTTTCCGTAAAAAAAGAAGCCTGCTCGCTCGGGCTTGCGCCCACCACCTCTACCACTGTCATGCTTGCAATGGGGGATGCGCTTTCGATAGCGCTTCTTGAGAAGAAGGGCTTTAAGGAAAAAGACTTTGCATTTTATCATCCCGGCGGAAGCCTGGGCAAGCGCCTGCTTCTTAAGGTGGAAGACATCATGCGAAAGGGAGCGGCAAATCCCGTAGTAAGAGAAAACTCGTGCGTAAAGGGCGTTTTATTGAAAATCACAAAAGCCAGAGCCGGTTCCGCGAACGTTGTAAACAAAAAAGGTCTTCTCGTAGGTATATTTACCGATGGCGATCTCAGGCGCCACCTTGACAGCAAGACGAACATTGCCAACAGAAAAATAAAAGAAGTCATGACGCACTCGCCCGTTACGATAAAAAAAGAACGCCTCGCCGCAGAGGCCTTTCAGATCCTGCGCTCGAAAAAAATCGATGAAATCCCCGTTGTTGACAAAGCAGGCCGCCCCGTAGGCCTTCTTGACGTCCAGGACATTCTTAAGGCAGGGCTTGTTTAATAATGTATATTCAGGAACGCGCAAAACGTATAAAGCTTCTTCTTCTGGATGTCGACGGCGTTCTCACCGACGGCAGGATTGTCGTAGGCAATTACGGCGACGAGATAAAGAATTTCAACGTAAATGACGGCCTTGGGATCCTGCTTCTAAAGCGGGCGAAAATAAAGTGCGCCATCATAACGGCAAAGCTTAGCAGAATAGTGAAGATACGCGCAAAACATCTCAGCATAGACCGCCTTTACGAAAACCATTATAAAATAAAATCCCTGCGTGACATAAAGCGAAGATTCAGGGTTAAAGAAGAAGAAATCTGTTTCGTCGGCGATGATCTAATAGACATCCCCATTCTTAAAAGGGTAGGGTTTGCCGTCGCTGTACCGAACGCAATTACGGACGTAAAAAATGTGTGCCACTACACTACCCAGGCGCGTGGCGGCCATGGCGCCGTGAGAGAGGTATGTGAAATAATCCTTAAGAGCCAGGAAAAGTGGGACGAGGTAACCCGCCGGTACTTCGAGTAAACGTGTACGAAATAAAAGTTGTAGAAACGTTTTCCAGCGCGCATAATCTGCGGCATTATAAAGGAAAGTGCGAAGCGCTTCACGGGCACAACTGGAAGGTGGAGGCCGTTTTGCGCAGCAAAACCCTGGGCAAATCCGGCATGGTGATGGATTTTGGGGAATTAAAAAATAAATTAAAAAAAGTACTCTTGCCGCTTGACCATACGCATTTAAACGAGCTCCCGGCCTTTAAGAAGGAAAATCCGACGTCCGAAAACATTGCCCGTTACATATACCAAAAACTCACCCGCATCGTAGGGGGGAGGCTCAGGGTATCTGTTTGGGAAACCGATACTTCGTCAGCCAGTTTTGAAAAATGAAAAAAGCCGTAGTACTCCTTTCCGGCGGGATCGATTCTGCCGTTACACTCTACCTCGCCAGGGAGAGGGGGTTTCGTCCTACGGCACTGGTCTTTGACTATGGCCAGAGGCACAGCAAAGAGATAATTGCGGCGAAAAGAATCGCAAAAAAAGCGCGCGCGAGGCAAAAAATCGTTAAGTTCGACTTTCCGCTTGCCTCGAGCGCCCTTCTCGATCAAAAAAAGCGCCTTCCGGCCAACCGCTCTTTTAGTGAAATAAAAAAAGGCGTACCGTCAACGTATGTGCCGGCGCGCAATCTGATCTTTTTAAGTATTGCCGCCTCATTTGCCGAGAGCCAAAGAGCGCATGCTGTATTTATCGGCGCCCACTCGGAGGATTATTCCGGCTATCCTGATTGTCGGAGAGGGTTTTTTGATGCCTTTCAAAAAGCGGTTGCGAGGGGTACGAAGGCGTCCTCGCGTATCAGAATTTACGCGCCTCTTGTAGATAAAAACAAAAAAGAGATCATAAAAACCGGGCTTCGCCTCGGGGTTCCTCTTTGGCTTACGTGGTCTTGTTATGCAGGCGGGAAGGCCCCTTGTCACCGGTGCGATAGTTGCCTTTTTCGGGAGCGTGCTTTCAGGGAGCTGGGCGTAAACGATCCATATTATGAGAAAAGCTAAAATTTCCGAAGTTTTCACATCCATACAGGGCGAGGGCATATATCTTGGCCTCCCGCAACTATTCGTCAGGTTTTATGGATGCAATCTATCCTGTGATTTTTGCGATACCAAGCCTTCCTCTTACGAAACACTCACTCCGGATGATCTTTGCGTTAAAATGTCAGAACAGAGAGAGCCCTACCATTCTGTTTCTTTTACCGGCGGGGAGCCCCTGCTTCAGGCCGGCTTCATAAAAAATTTCCTGCGGCAATACGGCAGTTTTTATAAAAAACCCGTTTATCTCGAAACAAACGGCACTCTCCACCGGCAGCTTTCCGGTATAATCGACTATGTTGATACAATAGCCATGGACATCAAGCTCCCTTCTTCGACAGGAAGCGGGAGCTTGTGGAAAAAGCACGAAAGATTTTTGAAGGTTGCCAAAAACAAAAAAATCTTTATTAAAGCGGTTATTACTTCTGAGACCACCACCGAGGATGTAATGCGCCTCGCGCAGTTAATAAAAAAGGCAAAAATGGACATAATCGTTGTACTGCAGCCGGTCACTCCTCCGGAGGGCGGCATAAAACCGCTTCCCCTCCCGGCGGGGAAGTTCACTTCCCCGCCGGGAGGGGAAGCGGTTTTAAAAGCAAAGCCCGAAAGACTGAAGTATTTCAGAAGGATGCTTAAGAAGCAGGCGCGGCGTGTCGAGATAATACCGCAGTTTCACAAACTCATGGGGATCAAATGACGTATAAAGGGTTGCAGAAAGACATACGAAAATTAAAACTGCCGAAGATAGAGGCCTGGAAAAATAAGTATGAGGATAAAAAATATACCGTTCGCCTCGAAACAAATGAATTTACCTGCATATGCCCGAAGACAGGCCTGCCTGACTTCGCAACCCTTTACATCGATTATGATCCTGACGCCCTATGCGTTGAGCTTAAATCATTCAAGTTCTATCTCCACGCCTTCCGCAATGTCGGCATTTTTCACGAACACCTCACAAACCGCATCTTGGACGATTTCGTCCAAGCCGCCAAGCCGCGCCGCGCGCGCATACGCACTGAATTTAACCTCCGCGGCGGTATCAAAACCACCGTCGAACGCGAATACGGGAAACGATAGGAAGAAACCACTTCCCCTCCCGGCGGGGAAGTGGTTTCTTGCAATACGCCCCCTACATCCTTTTTTATTGCGCCGCGCCTTGATATATGCTAATATATTACGCTAATAATGAAGATTAAGACAAGGCGATACTACCTGTACTACCTTGCGTGTATGGGCGCCTTTATAGTAAATATTCTGCCGCTTCGTTTTATGCTCACGCTTGCCGGCCTTGCCGGAGAGGCGGTTTTTGCTCTTTTAAAAAAAGAACGCCAAAGAACGCTTGATAATCTAAAGAGGGCCTTCCCGGAAAAGACGGATGCCGAAATCGAGAAAATAGGAAAAGCTGTCTTCTCGAACATATGCAAGAATGGCATTGAATTTATCAGCATTCGTAAGTTAACGACGAAGACCCTTGATGGGTGGGTGAAGTCGGAAGGCGCTTATGAAAAGATCGACCGCATCCTTGAAAAGGGAAAAGGCGTTATCATGCTTGCCTCGCACTTCGGCAACTGGGAACTCATATCGGCGTATTTTACCTTGAGGGGCTACAAGGGTACGGTAATCGCGCGGCGCATATATTTTGGCAAATACGATGCCTTTATAAACCGGCTGAGAAGCTACGTGGGCGTAGGCGTTATATACAGGGACGATTCACCGAAGAAAATTTTAAGAATTCTTAAACGCAATGAAATGTTAGGCATCCTGGCTGACCAGGACATGGATTCGGTTGACGGCATTTTTGTGGATTTTTTTGGGCGTCCGGCGTATACGCCGAAAGCGCCGGTAGCGATAGCCCTGGCAAGCAAGGCGCCGCTCGTTCCGTGCTTTATGGTACGGGAGGGAAGCCGGCATAGGCTTATCGTAGAAGACCCGATGGAGCTGGAGGAAAATGGAACAAGAGAAGAAACCATCGTATTTAATACGCAAAAGTGGTCGCGGATAGTAGAGTCACGCATAAGGCGCCATCCCGAGCAGTGGGTTTGGATGCACAAGCGGTGGAAGACAAA
>CAZYPU010000039.1:0-8067 GCA_964649665.1 uncultured Planctomycetia bacterium | reverse complement strand
GGGCTTGCGGCCGTGATTGAGCTTTTAGGGAAGAAAGATGCCTAAAAGCGAGAAACAAATAAAATATCTTGCGAAAGCGGCTCATATAACCAGCGGCATATTCCGCACGATAGCCACGGTGATAAAGCCTGGTATAAGCGAAATTGAAATTGCCCAAAGTATAGAAAGTATTATTAAAAAGAAGGGCCTTAAGCGCTCCTTCAGGACAATTGTCGCAAGCGGCCGAAATGCCGCGAAACCGCATGCGAAGGCAACGGAAAGAAAAATCAAAGAGAGTGACATGGTAGTAGTCGATTTTGGCGTGATTTACAGGGGATACCATTCGGATATGACACGGACCATAATGGTGGGCAAAGCGGATTACGCGATGCGGCGGCTTTACGACACCGTGAAGATTGCGCAAAAAAAGGCCATAAAAAAGCTGAAACCGGGCCTTAGGATATCGGATTTAGTATGCGGCATACATGATTATATGAGAAAAAGGGGCATGGCGAGATACATCCTGCATTCACTCGGACACGGCGTTGGAACAAAAGTCCACGAAGCGCCGAAGCTCTCGGAAAAAAATAAACATATCCTGAAAGAACATACTGTTGTTGCGATAGAACCCGGGCTCTACATGAAAAAAAGGGGCGGGGTTAGAATAGAGGATATGGTTCTAATAGAAAAAAACGGCGCGAGGATGCTGACCGGATGATTACCGCGCGTCAACTTAAAGCTGGTTTTGTAATAGAACTGGATAAGCGCCTTTACATCATAATGACTGCCCAGCACATAAAGCCCGGCAAGGGCGGCGCTTTCGTCAGGGCAAAAATGAAAAATCTTCAAAGCGGTTCGATTATCGAAAAAACGCTAAGGCCCCAAGACAGCTTTCCGCAGGCCTTTATCGAAACGAAAAAAATGCAGTATCTCTACAAAGACAATTCGGCTTATCATTTCATGAACCAGGCAACGTATGAGCAGATCAGTGTAAAAAATGACTTGATCGGGGAAAACTCGAAATTTCTTAAGGACGGGATGGAGATTACCGCGTCTTTCCATAAGGATTTGATAATCGCCGTAACACTGCCTGCCTTTGTCGCCCTGAAGGTTACATACACCGAGCCGGGCATAAAAGGCGACACAGCCAAAGGCGGTTCAAAACCAGCGACTTTAGAAACGGGTGCGGTCGTAAGGGTACCGCTTTTTATAAACACGGACGATATAATCAGAATCGATACGAGGACCGGTGATTACGCCAGCCGGGACTTGGGGGGGCAAAAATGAATATAAAAAAAATCGAGGAAGTCATACTGTTAATGGAAAAGCACAACCTCACGGAAATTACCGTCGAGGAAGAAGGGGTAAAAATCCATCTCAAGATAGGGCCGAGCGGAGAAATCGAGAAGACAATCCAGGCGACATCACCGGTATTGACGCCGGGGCGTGAAATGCCGCCCGCGGCGAAGCAGGGGGAAAAGAATGTAGTAGAGATTAAGGCTCCTATGGTAGGCACGTTTTACCGATCCCCGGCGCCGGATGCCACGCCATTCGTCGATGTGGGCAGCAGAATAAATGAGGGGGACGTCCTCTGCATCATTGAAGCCATGAAACTCATGAATGAGATAAAATCGGAAGTCAAAGGCAAAATCGTTGATATACTTGTCGAAAAGGGCGGGCCCGTTGAGTTCGGACAGGTAATGTTTCTCGTAGAACCGTCGTAGTTTTAAGGATTAAGGGGTATGTTTTCAAAGATACTTATAGCTAATCGTGGCGAAGTAGCCATACGCGTAATACGTGCCTGCAAGGAGCTCGGGATAGGCACGGTTGCAGTTTTTTCGGAAATAGACGTAAACTCCCTGCACGTGAAACTCGCGGACGAGGCAGTCTGCATAGGAAGGGCGCCGGCAAGCGACAGCTACCTGAATATCCCCAGTATCATAAGCGCCGCGGAGATAACGGATGTTGAAGCCGTGCATCCCGGCTACGGTTTTCTCGCCGAAGACGCGCATTTTGCCGAAATATGCGAATCATGCCAAATAAAGTTCATAGGCCCGACGCCCGAGAATATACGCCTCATGGGCGACAAGATGACGGCCAAACAAATAGCCAGAAAAGCAGGCCTGCCGATTATCCCGGGAAGCAAAAATGTCATCAAAACAAAGGAGGAAGCGCTAAAAACCGCCAAGAAGATAAAATACCCTGTTATCATAAAAGCAGCCCATGGCGGCGGAGGCAAGGGGATGCGAATATGCCATAACGACGTTCGGCTTATAAGCGCGTTCCTCACGGCGCAAAGAGAGGCCGAGGCCGCATTCGGAAGCCCGAATGTCTATATCGAAAAATATATCGAAACACCCCGCCACATCGAAATCCAACTCCTGGGCGACGGCCACGGCCACGTAATACATATGGGTGAGCGAGACTGCACCATCCAGAGGCGCCACCAAAAACTCATAGAGGAATCGCCTTCGCCCGCCATCGATAACAAAATGAGAAAACGGATGGGGGAACTGGCGGTAAAATGCGCTAAATCAATCGGCTACCAAAACGCCGGCACCATCGAATTCCTGCTTGATAAAAATAACAATTTCTATTTCATGGAAATGAATACACGCATCCAGGTTGAGCACCCGGTAACCGAGATGCTCACGGGGATTGACATTATAAAACAGCAGCTAAGGATCGCCTCCGGCGAAAAGGTCACGTTAAAACAGGATAACATAACTTTTAAGGGCAACGCTATTGAGTGCCGTATTTATGCCGAAGACCCCGAACATGATTTCAGGCCATGCCCGGGAAAGATTGCCTCGCTTAACCTGCCCGGCGGCCTCGGGCTGAGGGTGGACACGCATATATATTCCGGCTACGAAATTTCGCCTTATTACGATTCCATGATAGCCAAAGTTATTTCATACGCCGATACGAGAAAATCGGCAATTTACGTTATGCGTCGCGCCCTGGAAGAATTTATTATCGGGCCGATAAAGACAACCATCCCATTTCACAGGGAGGTGTTGGAGGACCCGTCGTTTTTGAAAGGAAAATATTCCACGGCCTTTACGGACAAAATACTGGAAAAAAGGAGGGCAAAATGAGGTTTTTCAGGGGTATTGCTGTTATGCTTTATACGCTGATATTTATCGCGGTAGGCGGCTCGCTTCTCTTACTGGCGTTTAATTTCTTCTCGCCGGATCAGGTCCTCGAGGTGGTAAATTATGTTTACGCGCAGCCCAACGTAAAACTTATACTGGGAATTATCGGGGCAGCATTTATTCTTACGGGGTTTTTGCTGGCACACCTTAGTTTAAGCCGGATGCAGGCCGAAAAAACCATTGCCTTCGAAAATCCGGAAGGCCAGGTAACGGTTTCACTTACCGCTATAGAGGATTTCATAAAAAAGAGCGTGCGGCACCTGCCCGAGGTGAAAGAACTTCGCGCGAACGTCGTGGCAAGTAAAAAAGGCATAAATGTCGTATGCAGGGCAACAATATTCGCCGATTCGAATATACCGCAGGCCACGGAAAGAATTCAGGCTATCGTCAAATCGAAAGTGCAGGAGATGCTGGGTGTGGAGGAAACAATAAATATAAAAATCCATGTAATAAAAATTTCTTCCACGGGAAAGGGTGAGGCGCCTCGGCCGGTAAAAGAACATGAAGATACATCAAGACGGATGCCTTTCAGGGAATGATTAAATAGGAGAAAGATATGGCAATAAAAAAAATCGGTGTGCTAACGGGTGGCGGTGACTGCCCGGGCCTTAACCCTACGATAAGGGCCATTGTACGCAAGGCCCTCAAGGAAGGTCTTTTGGCAACGGGAATCCGGAATGGCTGGCAGGGATTGATAAAAAAAGAGGCTATTGAACTTGACCTTAATTCCGTTTCCGGAATCCTGCCGAAAGGCGGGACGATTTTAGGGACAAGCCGCACCAATCCGTGTAAAACCAAAGGCGACATTGAAAAAGTTAAAAAGAACTGGGGCATCATTAAGTTAGACGCCCTCGTTGCAATAGGCGGCGACGATACCCTGGGCGCAGCGTCCAGGCTTTCGAAAGAGGGATTAAAAATAGTCGGCGTGCCAAAGACCATTGACAACGACCTCTCGTGCACGGATTTCACTTTCGGTTTCGATACGGCCGTAAACATCGCCACCGAAGCCATAGACCGGCTGCACACGACAGCGGAAAGCCACCACCGCATAATGGTGGTGGAAATAATGGGGCGCCACGCCGGCTGGATAGCGACATATGCCGGAATTGCCGGTGGCGCAGACGTCATACTTATCCCGGAAGTGCCCATAGACCTGGACGATGTTTGCAAAATGATAAAAAAAAGGCATTCGAGGGGTAAGCATTTCAGCCTTGTCGTGGTTGCCGAGGGCGCGAAACTAAAAGGCCATGATATGGCCCTGAAAACGCATAAAAAAGATGCCTTCGGGAATGTCCTGCTCGGCGGCATAGGCAATATAGTCAGCGCGGGGCTCGAGAAACGCACCGGCTATGAAACACGCGTGACGGTACTGGGCCACATACAGCGCGGCGGCACCCCTAGCGCATTCGACAGGGTTCTGGCGACACGTTTCGGCGTGAAGGCCGTTGAGCTTGTGCTGAATGGCGATTTTGGCAAGATGGTAGCGCTTAAAGGAAACGAAATAGTAAGCGTGCCCCTTGAAGAAGCAACGGGCAAGATTAAAACAGTCGACATGGATCTCTACGAGATTGCGAGGATATTTTTTGGATGAAATGAAGAATAAAGTGAAGAAGATAATCGAAGAAAGCATAGGCGTCAAAAAGGCGCTTCTTAGCGGAGATAATCTTGAGCTAATCGAAAAGATGGCCAAGGCAATGATCGAATCCCTTCGTAACGGCGGGAAAATTCTCGTCTTCGGAAACGGGGGAAGCGCCGCTGACAGCCAGCACATGGCAGCCGAACTTGTCGGCCGTTTCAAGAAAGAACGAAAGGCGCTGCCGGCGATCGCGCTTACCACGAATACCTCTACAATCACGGCGCTTTCGAACGACTACGGCTATGACATAAGTTTTAAAAGGCAGATTGAGGCGCTCGGCGAAAAAGGGGACGTCGCGGTAGGAATATCGACAAGCGGCGCCGCGAAAAACGTCACTTGCGCCCTTAAAAAAGCGAGAGACTTAAACCTCCTGACAGTTGCGCTTACCGGTAAAGACGGCGGCAAAATAAAAAAAATTGCGGATTTAGCCCTTGTGGTAAAATCAAATAACACGCCGAGAATTCAGGAAGCGCATATCCTGGTCATTCACGTCCTTTGCGAATTAATCGAAGATGGGCAAGCTTAAATCGAGTACGGAAATCAAGAAAATAGCCGCGAGGCTAAAACGAAAGGGCAAAAAAATCGTTTTTACGAACGGGTGTTTCGATATTCTTCACTACGGACACATAAAATACCTGGAAAAGTGCAGGAAGCTCGGTGATATTTTGGTCATTGGGCTAAACAGCGACTCGTCGGTGAGAAAAATTAAAGGAAAAAATCGGCCCGTAACGGGACAAAAAGAAAGGGCCGCGATACTGGCTTCGCTGGAATTCGTCGACTACATTACTATTTTCAGCGATGCCACGCCCGTTAAACTGATAAACATGATCACCCCTCAAATCCTTGCCAAAGGCGGTGACTGGCGTAAGAACGAAATTGTCGGCGGCGCCCATGTGAAAAAAAAAGGCGGCAGGGTCGTGACGATTCCGTTTGTCAGGGGTTATTCGACAACGCGAATTTTGAAACGTATCGACAAAAGATGAATAAGATCCTTCGCCTCATTGACGCCAATCTGAACCGCTCCCATGAGGCCCTAAGGGTTTGCGAGGACATCGCGCGGTTCATGCTGAACGACAAAGGTATTACCCGTTCCTTCAAGGCGCTTCGACACCGCGTAAGCGCGCTTGGAAAAAGAATAGAAAGCAAGCAAGGGTTGGTTCTTCTGAAGGCGCGAAATGTAAAAAAGGATATCGGCAAAGTAACTATTTACAGCGAAAAGCGAAGAAAAAACATAAAAGACGTCTTTCGCGCTAACACAGCGCGCGCCAAGGAATCGCTGAGGGTGCTTGAAGAAGTAACGAAGCTTTTTGACAGGAAGGGTTCCGGGCGTTTCAAAAGGATACGCTTCAGGGTATATGAGCTCGAGAAAAAATCCCGCCTCAAGCTGGATATTATATTGCATAATTGACCGCGAAGTGCTAAAGCACAAAGACCCGGTAAAGGTAGCGCTTTTTTTGTTTAAAACCGGGGCGGGGGCTGTCGAGCTGCGGTTTAAAAATATGCCCTCATATAAACTTCTCGGTATCGCAAAAAAAATCGCAGCGCTCGCAAAGAAATATAAAAAGACGCTTTTAATCAACGACAGGCCCGACGTCGCGCTCGCAAGCGGCGCTTGCGGCGTTCATGTGGGATCGGGGGACATGTCGGTTAGGGCAATGCGCGGTTTATTGAAACCAAAAAGTATAGTCGGAAAAACCGTGCACTCGCTTAAAGAAGCAAAGAAGGCAAGACGCGAAAAAGTAAACTATGTTAGCGCAGGCCCGATTTTTTCGACGCCGCTTAAAGCAAGCCTGAAGCCGAAAGGGGTAAATTTTATCAAAAAAATAAAAAAGCGTGTTTCGGTACCCGTACTCGCCATTGGCGGGATAAATTCCCGGAATGCAAAAACAGTCTTCCGGAAAGGCTCCGACGGCGTTTGTGTTACCCGCGCGATATTTGAGGCAAAAAAAATAATCAAGGAGAGCGCATGACCACTATCGAAAAAATCGCCAAATACGAAGGCGTAAGCCCGGATAAATTGATAAAAAACATAAGAAGTGGCACGGTTGTCATACCGAAGAATAAAAAACACCCACTCAAGAAACCATGCGCTATCGGGCAAGGATTAAAAACCAAGGTAAACGCGAATATCGGAACCTCGGAGGATTTCTCAAGCGTCGATTTTGAGCTCAGGAAATTAAGGGCCGCCGAGTCGTTCGGCGCGGATACGGTCATGGACCTTTCGACAAGCAAAGACCTGAAACAGGTTAGGGCAGAAATTCTCGAAAAATCAGAAATTCCCCTCGGCACAGTGCCCGTTTACGAAATAGCGATCCTCGGCGCCAAAAAATACGGAAGCGTCGAACGGATACCGGAAAGTTTTTTTATAAAAACGATAGAGGCGCAGGCAAAAGAGGGGGTGGATTTCTTCACGATACATGCCGGCGTGACCGAGCACACGATAAAATCCCTAAAAGAAACGAAACGCGTCATGGGTATTGTCTCGAGGGGCGGGGCGATCCTCACAGAGTGGATGCTTAAAAATAAGAAAGAAAATCCGCTTTACAGATTATTCGATGAAATTCTGGACATAGCAAAGGCCTTCGATATCTCTTTAAGTTTAGGTGACGGCATGCGCCCCGGCGCCATTATCGACGCAACGGATAACCCCCAGATCGACGAACTTCTTGTACTCGGCTATCTCCAGAAAATCGCATTCAAAAAAGGGGTCCAGGTCATAATCGAGGGCCCGGGGCACGTCCCGTTAAACCAGATAAAAACAAACGTCGAGCTCGAAAAATCCATCTGTAACGGCGCCCCGTTTTATGTTTTGGGCCCTCTCGTAACCGATATCGCACCCGGCTATGACCATATAACAAGCGCTATAGGCGGCGCGCTTGCGGCAGCATACGGCGCTGATTTTCTATGCTACGTTACGCCGGCAGAACACCTGTGCCTTCCAATGATAGAGGACGTAAAAGAAGGGGTTATCGCCTCGAAAATCGCCGCTCACGCAGCCGACATCGCGAAAAACATTCCCGGCGCTATCGAAAAAGATATAGCGATCTCGAAAGCCCGCGCGTTACGTAACTGGGAAAAACAGTTTAAACTCGCCTTAGACCCTGAGCGCTGCAAATTGTATAGGAGAAGGTCCAAGCCCGCCCTAAAAGACGTCTGCACCATGTGCAGCGAATATTGCGCGATTAAGATCAGCGAGCGTTTCCTGAAGCCCAAAGCACAAGGTACAAAGCACAAGGCAAACACGCGGCTATAACACAATGGCAGTGTGCCAGCTTCCCAAGCTGGTTACGCGGGTTC
>CAZYPU010000038.1:0-9543 GCA_964649665.1 uncultured Planctomycetia bacterium | reverse complement strand
CCGTAGTATCGATATTCTGGGGAGAAGCGATCCTAAAGAAATTATTTGTAATATAAAAGGGAGGAGACCGTCATGGATATACGTTACCTGACCGCAGGGGAGTCGCACGGAAAAGCGCTCGTTTCAATTGTAGACGGGATTCCCGCCGGGCTCAAGCTCGACGCCAAGTTCATTAACAGTGAACTTGCAAGGCGTATGAAAGGTTTCGGCCGCGGGGCGAGGATGCGCATAGAAAAAGACAAAGTCGAGGTTCTTTCCGGCACGAGGAAAGGGAAAACCCTCGGAAGCCCCATAGCCCTTCTCATTAGCAACAAGGACTTTAGGATAGAGTCACTCCCGCCTATAAGCCGTCCGAGGCCCGGTCATGCTGATCTGGCGGGCGCGCTTAAGTTCGGCGAGAAAGATATAAGGAACATACTGGAGAGGGCATCGGCGCGCGAGACCGCCTCAAGGGTCGCGGCGGGGGCCGTTGCCAAAACCCTTTTAAGGGAATTCGGTATAGACTTTTTAAGCCATGTTACCTCGGTAGGCCGTATTGTCTCGAGGAGGCGCCTTTCATTTGCCAAAATAAAAAATACTGTCGAAAAATCACCTGTAAGATGCGCTGAGACGAGCGCCTCGCGCCTCATATGCCTTGAGATAGAAAAGGCGAAACGTGACGGCGATACCCTGGGCGGTATTTTTGAGGTAATCGCAAGAGGCGTTCCCGCCGGGTTGGGGAGTTACGCGCAGTGGGACCGGCGATTCGACGCCGCTTTGGCAGGGGCTCTCATGTCGATTCCGGGGATAAAAGGCGTGGAAATAGGCCTGGGATTCGGTGCGGCCCGGGAACGGGGAAGCGCCGTGCACGACGAGATATTTTTCAACGCGAAACTTGGGAAGTTCTACAGAAAAACCAACGCCGCCGGCGGGATAGAAGGCGGCATTACAAACGGCGAGGATATTATCCTCCGCGCGGCCATGAAGCCGATAGCGACGCTTGTGAAAGCGCTTGATTCGGTTAATATGAAGACCAAAAAAAAGGCCAAGGCCCAGGTGGAGAGATCTGACGTATGCGTTGTGCCGTCGGCGGGCGTTATAGCCGAGAGCGTTACGGCCATAGAAGTGGCGCGCGCATTTCGGGAAAAGTTCGGCGGTGACTCCCTGGCGGAGATGAAGCGGAATTACCAGGGGTATATGAAGCAGCTTAAGAGAATATGAAGAATATAGTGATAGCCGGTTTCATGGGAACGGGCAAGACAAAGGTCGCGAAGATATTGTCCGCCAGGCTCAATATGAAATACGTAAGCACCGACCGGCTTGTTGAAGAAAAAGAAGGTATTTCCATACGGGAGATATTCTCAAAAAAAGGTGAAGGCCATTTCAGAAAGGCCGAAAATGGCGCTATCAAAGATGCCGCGCTAATGGAAAACGTTGTAATTGACGCCGGCGGCGGGGTCGTCGTAGATCCCGAGAACCTGAAAAATCTTAAAAAAAAAGGCATGGTTGTATGTCTCTGGGCGGACCCGGGGATTATCCTGGAGAGGACAAAAAAATATACCCACAGGCCGCTTTTGAACGTTCGGGATCCGCTCGGGAAGATTAAGGAGCTTCTGAAATCCAGGCGACCTTTTTACGAGAGGGCAGATTGCCACATAGATACTTCTGCGATGTCTGCGGAAGAAGCCGCCGATGAAATAGAAGGGGTTATAAAAAATGCACGAACAAACCGATAAACAGCTTAAACAACTTTATGACAGGTTCTCCAGCGCGACAATTCCCGTCCACAGGGCCTATATGCAGTCTATCCACGTCCTTATCAATCTCACTGAAGCAAGGGACCCTTATACAAAGAGGCATTCGGTAAAGGTTTCAGCCTGTGCCGTCATGCTGGCTAAATCCATGGGGATTCCGAAGAAGGAATTGGAATCCATAAGGCTTGCGGCGATACTGCACGATATCGGGAAGGTTGGCATAAGGGAAAGTATATTGCTTAAAAATGGATCTCTTAACAACAATGAATATAAAGAGGTCCAGAAGCATTCCGAGCTCGGAGCGGAAATCATAAAACCATTCAAGTTTTTTGCCGCTATTGTTCCCATAATAAAGCACCACCATGAAAACTACGACGGCACGGGCTATCCTGCCGGGTTAAAGGGCGAAGCCATACCGCTTGCGTCGCGGATTCTGGCCATAGCCGATGCGTACGACGCGCTTACGAGTAAAAGGGTCTACCGCGATGCGTATTCCGCCGAAGAGGCAAAGAGGATCATGAAGAAGGCGTCCGGCAAAAAATTTGACCCGGCGCTTCTGAAGAGATTTATAGCTTGCCTGCAGGAGAGGGGAAAGAGGTAAAAAGACGGAATGGCCATAAGAAAGATAGGGAAAGAAAACAGGGAGTACCCGGATATCTTAAGGCATATATATAACGCGCCGGGAGCGCTTTTTACGGACGGCGAAATACTTGCCTCCGACTCGAACGCGATAGCTATTGTCGGCACCAGGCGCCCCACCGATTACGGCCTCCGGCAGTGTGAGAAGCTTTCCTTTGATCTGGCCGTGCGGGGCGTAATCGTTGTAAGCGGCATGGCCCTTGGTATCGACAGCGCCGCGCACAGAGGCGCTATAAAAGCCGGTGGAAGGACGATAGCGGTTCTGGGAAGCGGGCATAATAATATATACCCGCCTGAAAACAGGAAGCTCTACGGCGAGATTGTGAAAAACGGAGCGGTCGTATCGGAATATCCGCCGGATATGCCTCCGCTTAAGGTGAATTTCCCGAAGAGAAACAGGATTATAAGCGGCATGTCAAAAGGCGTAGTTGTGATCGAGGCGCCCGGAAGAAGCGGCGCTTTGATAACGGCAAATTTTGCCCTCGAACAGGGAAGGGAAGTTTTCGCCATGCCGGGCAACGTAAGCTCCGCCAAGTCAAGCGGCGCAAACCGCCTCATAAAGGAAGGCGCCAGGCTCGTTGAGGACGTCATGGACATACTCGAGGAGCTTAAACACGTTATGGATATTAAAGAAACCGAGATCGTTCTCTCAAAACCCGCATTGGATAATCCGGGTTTTGAAACGGCGATATCGGCCCGCGAGAGGAAGGTATTCGAAGTTTTAAGCGACACGCCGAAATCAATCGATGAAATATCGAAGATAATAGATGTGCCGGTAAATAAAATTTCGGAAGAACTGTTGAAACTTGAACTCAAAAAGTTCATTAAAGCCCTGCCGGGCGAAAATTTTATAAGGGTGCCGCATGCCTAAAGGAAAAGCAATTGTAATAGTGGAATCACCGGCCAAATCCAAAACCATCAACAAGATGCTCGGCTCGGGATATTTGGTGCTTTCATGTATGGGCCACATAATAGACCTGCCGAAAAACAAAATGGGAATCGACATTGAAGGCGATTTCAAACCGGACTACATTGTTATTCCCGAAAGAAGAAAATACCTGGCAAAGTTGAAAAAAGAAGCCAAAAACAGCGATGCGATATATCTGGCCGCCGATCCTGACAGGGAAGGTGAGGCGATAAGCTGGCACCTTAAAAGGGAGCTTGGCAAAGGGAAGAAAGTATACAGGGTAACCTTCGACGAGATTACCCAGACCGCTATAAAAAAAGCTTTTCAGCACCCGCATCACATTGATAAAAACCTCGTAAGCGCCCAGCAGGCGCGCCGCATCCTTGACAGGATTGTCGGCTACAGTTTAAGCCCGCTTCTCTGGAGAAAGATTACCAGGGGCCTGAGCGCGGGCAGGGTGCAATCCGTCGCTGTCCGGCTCGTCGTGGAGAAAGAGGCCGAAATAAGGAAATTCAAGGCGCAGGAATACTGGGAAATCGAGGCGCACCTGAGGAAAAAGACCGAGGAGCGGCGCGCCTTCACGGCCAAGCTGGATAAAATCGAAGGGAAAAACTTTCACATCAAAAGCGAAAAGGAAGCTGATTCCGCGGTAAGCGATATAAAAAAGAACGAATTTATCGTGTCAGACATAAAAGAGGGCAAAAAAAGAAAATCGCCCCAGGGCCCCTTTACGACTTCAAAAATGCAGCAGGAGGCTTTTAACAAATTGCGTTTTCCCGTGAATAAAACCATGCGGATAGCGCAGGCATTATACGAGGGCGTGGAATTAGAGCATAAAGAGAGCGTAGGCCTCATAACGTATATGAGAACGGATTCCGTAAGGGTCTCACGGGATGCGCAGGAAGCCGCGAAAGATTATGTATTAAAAACCTACGGCGAAAAATACTACCCCGCAAAACCCAATATCTACAAATCGCGCAAAAGTGCCCAGGAGGCCCACGAGTGCATCAGGCCGGCGGTACCCTTAAGAAGTCCGGAGACGGTGACGCAATTTCTCACGCCGGAACAATTAAAATTGTACGAACTTATATGGAGAAGATTCATATCGAGCCAGATGACGCAGGCGATATATTCGGTAAACACCGCTACGATAGAATCAGGCGCCTACCTTTTTAAAACATCCGGAACAAGAGTGGTTTTTGACGGTTTTACCGTCCTATATACCATCTCTGAAACACAGAAAGAAGGGGAAAAGCGCGTAGAGCCGTGGAAGATCCCGGTGCTAAAAGTCGGGGAACGCCTGGATCTTTTAAAGCTCGTACCGTCCCAGCATTTTACAAAGCCGCCGGCGCGTTATTCCGACGCTACGCTGGTGAAGGCGCTGGAGGAAAACGGAATAGGCCGGCCTTCCACCTACGCGCCGATTATTTACACGATTATAATGCGCAATTACGTAAAGAGGATACGGGGCTACCTTTCGCCCACAGAGCTCGGGGAAATTACAAATGACCTTCTCGTAAAGCACTTTCCCAAAATAATGGACATGAAGTTCACGGCGAAAATGGAAGAGGAGCTGGACGGCATCGAAGAGGGAAAGGTCGATTCTCTTATGGTGCTGAAAGATTTTTACGGCCCTTTCATGCGCAGCGTGGATATTGCCAGGAAAACCATGAAGAGCATAAAGAAAGAGGGCGTAAAGACGGACGAGATCTGCGAGCTATGCGGAAAACCCATGATTATCAAATGGGGCCGGCGCGGAAAATTTTTAAGCTGTTCCGACTTCCCGAGATGTAAATTCGCCAAATCCATCACAACAGGTGTTAAGTGCCCGAATCCCGGCTGTAGCGGGGAACTCATAGAAAGGCGCTCGAGGCGCGGGCCTTTCTATGGCTGCACGAAGTTCCCCGAGTGCAAATATACCTCGAGGAATTTACCGAAGGAAGAGAAAGAAGAGAAGGAAGAGAAGGAAGAGAAGGAAGGGAAGGAAAGGGAAGAAGAGTAGGATGCGCCGCTACATAGAAAAGTTCAAGAATTACCTGACGGTTGAGAAGAACTATTCCGCGCATACGATTAAAAGCTACACATCCGACCTCCTTGAATTTTCCGACTTTTTGCAGGGTGCCTCCGCGGTAAACGTTGATTACCTGGCGGTTCGAAAATTCCTGGGGCACCTTCGTTCTAAAAACATATCCAAGCGTTCGGTAGCGCGGAAGGTCTCGTCCCTGCGGATGTTTTTCAGATTTCTGCAGAGAGACGGTTATATAAAAAATAACCCGGTTTTGAGCATATCCGCCCCCAAGATGGACAGGAAGCTGCCGGTGTTTTTGGACGAAAAAACCGCCGAGCGACTCATAACCGCACCCGATTCAAAAACCATGCCCGGCTCGATGGATAAAGCGATCCTTGAGACGCTCTACAGCGCCGGTATCAGGGTGGGCGAACTTGTCGGCATTGATGTTGCCGATGTGGATTTCATATCAGGCGTCGTGAAAGTGCTTGGCAAGGGAAGGAAAGAGCGCCTCGCGCCCGTAGGTGATAAGGCGGTAAGCGCCATTCGGGAATACCTTGAATTCAGAAACAGGAAGTGGGGCGATAAGAAGGCCCTTTTCCTGAACAAAGCGGGCTCGCGCCTGGACCAGAGAAGTGTAAGGCGCACGGTCAGTAAATACATAAAACAACTGAGCATAAAGGAGCGCATCTCTCCGCACACGCTGCGCCATTCTTTCGCGACACACCTTTTAAACAGGGGCGCTGATTTAAGAAGCGTGCAGGAGCTTTTGGGGCACAAGAACCTTTCGACAACGCAAATTTACACTCACGTTACGACGGAGCGGCTTAAGTCAGTATATGATAAAGCGCATCCCAGGGCATGACAGTAATGTTCCGAAGGGCCGAGGAACGACTTGCAAAATTGTCATCCTGAGGAGGCGGGCTATCCTCAGAATGACAAACCGGGGAAACTTCAGAAGAAATAGCGGATGACAATATACGACATCTTCTTTGCAATATTTGCGCTGGCGTATCTTCCCTACCTGGTTATAAAGGGGAAGGCGCACCGTCATTTTGCGCAGCGCTTCGGAAAGCTGCCGACGGCTTTCAGTGAAATAGGCGCCTCGCGCCCGGTATGGATACACGCCGTAAGCGTAGGCGAAGTCATGGCTGTGAAAAATTTCGTAAAGAAATTCTCCGCCGGATTTCCGGAGAAGAAAATCGTTTTTTCGACAACAACACGTACCGGCAGCGCCGTTGCCGCAAAGGTATTCGGAGGCGAAATCAGAAAATTTTATTTTCCAGTGGATTTCAGTTTTGTGGTAAAGCGCGTGGTAAGCATCATTAACCCCTCGGCTGTGCTTATCATGGAAACGGAGATCTGGCCGAACCTCATCCTGGAACTGTCAAAAAATGGGATACCGGTAGTCCTGATAAACGGGCGTATTTCAAACAGGTCTTTCGGGGGATACAGGAAAATAAAGATTTTTTTTGAAGGGATACTAAAAAAGATCAGTCTTTTCTGTATGCAGACAGAAACCGACGCCGGCAATATAAAAGCCCTCGGCGCCCCGGAAAACCGTGTTAAAGTTACGGGAAACATGAAATTCGACATCGAAACCGAAATCCGACCTACGAGGTCAGACAATTTGTCTGACCTCGTAGGTCGGAAAGTTTCAGGTTCGGGCAACCGTCTTTTTGTAGCCGGCTCTACGCATGGCGGCGAGGAAGAGATGATTCTGCAAGCTTACGCTAAGCTTGCAAGGGAATTCCGGAATTTACGGCTGCTCATAGCGCCTCGCCACATAGACCGTTCGGCCGCGATAAAAAAAATAGCCGCCGGGATGGGGTTTGAAGGGATATTTATGTCTGACTTCAAAAAATCGCCAGAAAATGACATTTCCGGGAAAAAAGTCCTTATACTTGATACCCTCGGAGATCTTAAAGGGATTTTCGGCCGGGCGGAGGTTGTTTTCATGGGCGGAAGCCTCGTCAAAAGGGGCGGCCATAACATAGTGGAACCGGCCATGTTTGGGAAGCCCATTGTCTTCGGGCCTTACATGTTCAATTTCAGGGACATGGCAAGGCTTTTCCTCGAAAAAAAAGCCGCTCTAGAGGTCGCGGATAAAGAAGGACTAACGGAGGAGCTCGAGGTATTGCTCCGGGATAGAAAAAAAGCCGAAACGCTGGGGCAGAACGCGAAAAAATTGCTGGACGAACAAAGAGGCGCTACCGAAAAAAATGTCGATGAAATAACGCGATTTATAGGAAAGCGCCTGCAGCATGAAAGTTAAAGACGTAATGACAAGACGCGTTATAACGGTCGGCCTTTCAGCGCCCCTACGCGAAATCTACAGAGTTCTCTGCGAGAAGAATATAGGGGGCGTGCCCGTTACCGACGGTGAAGGCAAACTTCTCGGAATGGTTACAAAAACGGAACTCATAGATGTCCTGATTCCCGATTACTTTGACATGATAGGGGATTTTCTCTTTATTGATGACCTCGGCGCGCTGGAGGAAAAACTTGAATTCATGCCGTCCCTTGAGCTTTTTATAGCGGAAGACCTGATGGCCGCAAACATTGTCAGCATAAACGAAAACGCGTCTTTAATGAAGGCCCCCGTTTTAATGACTAAATATAACGTGCGAAGACTGCCTGTTGTGAAGGATAATAATAAACTCGTAGGGATTATCACGCGAATGGATATATGTAAAGCGCTTTTTAACGGCGCCTCCGGGCTGAAATGATAAATTACATTGTTGCCGTATCCATATTTGCCGCTACATTTTATTTCATCTTCTCCGGAAAACTTAACAGGGCCATAGCAAGTTTTGTCGGCGCAATCGCGATGGTAGCCGCGGGCGTGATGCTGGGCTTTTACTCGCAGGAGGAGGCATTTCGCGCGATAGACTTTAACATGATAGGGCTTCTTGTCGGAATGATGGTTATCGTAAGCGTGTGTAAAAATACGGGTTTTTTTTCGTACGTAGCGGTAAAGGCGGCAAAGGCCTCGCGCGGTTCCCCGCTTCGCCTTATGATCATGATGGGCTGTATTTCAGCGTTCCTTTCGATGCTCCTGGATAATGTCACAACAATAATTCTCATCATCCCCATAACCATACTTATATGCGATATCCTTGATATAAGCCCGCTGCCGATTATAATGTCGGAAATAGTGCTATCCAATATCGGCGGCGTGGGAACGATGATCGGAGATCCCCCCAATATGATGATTGCCTCGGCGAGCGGATTTTCTTTTGACGATTTTATCGTGCACCTTATGCCCATTACCCTGGGAAGTATTATGCTTACGCTGGGTACACTGTCGATAGTTTTCAGGGGCGAACTTAAAAAGCGTCCGCGGGATTTCGCTCCTATATTGGCAATAAACGAAAAAGCCGCCATAAAAGACGAAAAAGCGCTGCGTAAGGTGGCTTTTGCGCTCGGAATCGTGCTTTTACTTTTCTTTTTCCAAAAAAGCCACGATTTTCACCATGCCTTCATAGCGCTTCTTGGCGCGGGGATAGTCCTTGCCATGGTAAGGCCGAACATAGAGGAAGTGTTAAAAGATATAGAGTGGCCCATACTTGTTTTTTTCGGGTCGCTATTTATTCTGATAGGCGGCCTCGAAAAAACCGGGCTTTTAAACATGATTGCCGAAAGGGTCGTCACTCTCGCGTCGGTGAATTATAACTTGGCAAAGGTTTCAATTCTATGGGTGTCAGCGGGATTTGCGTCTTTGGTGGACCGTATTCCGTTTACCACGGCCATGATACCGATAATAAAACGTGTGGGCGAACTCGGATTTAACATTGATTCGTTGTGGTGGATCCTTGCCCTCGGTGTAGGATTCGGCGGAAACGGGACGCCCATCGGCTCTATTGTCGGCGTGGTGGGGCTATCCATGAGCGAAAAAACCCACACGCCGATCGATATAAAGATATGGCTCAAAACCGCGACCGTTGTTATGCTGGTTACCATGATCTTCGTCACCCTGCTGATCGGACTCATATAAATGGTAACTTTGAAACAGTACGTATACGTTTTAATGAACGACAGAAAAGCAGGCGTCTTCTCCCGCATTGTCAAGCCCTGCCTTTCGATCATAGCCTATATATACGGTTTTTTAGTCGCGTGCCATAAATTTTTTTACAAAGTTAATCTATTAAAAAGTTACAAATCCCGAATTGCCGTCATAAGCGTCGGCAATATAACGCTGGGCGGCACGGGCAAGACGCCGTTTGTAATAATGCTTGCCGAAAACCTGGCCCGAA
>CAZYPU010000037.1:0-10300 GCA_964649665.1 uncultured Planctomycetia bacterium | reverse complement strand
AGGTTCTTTACGCCAATGCTGTCTTCGGATTTATAATCCCTGGGCTTCATAATCTAATCCCCCTTTTATAAGATTCGATGACCTCTTTTATAAGCGCCTGCGGGACGTTCTCCACTATCTTGACGCACCCTATTTTTTCCGGAAGGATAAACCGGTTGACGCCATCAATAAACTTTTTATCGTAAGAAAGCGCGGTCAAAATCTTGCCGGACGATACCCCTTTCAGGCACAGCCTTGGCATTTCCCGCTGAATAAGAGAATTTATTTTTTTGCAAACATTTCCATCAATCATGCCGAGTCGAAGAGCGATGATGCTTGCCATCACCATGCCCGCCCGAACAGCCTCGCCGTGGGTGAGGACGCCGGAATAGCGCGTTGCCGCTTCGATAGCGTGGCCAATCGTATGCCCGAAATTCAGCATAGCGCGAAGGTCCAGCGTATCCAATTCGTCTTTTTCCACAACGCGCGCTTTTATACTGCAGGATTTCAATACAATGTGTTCCAGGACGGCCGGCCGGCGCTTGAGGACGCTTTTCAAGTTCTTCTCCAGATAGGCGAAAAACTTGGCATCCTTTATAATTCCATACTTGATAATTTCAGTCAGGCCGTCCCTTAGCTCTTTTACGGGGAGAGTTGTAAGAAAGTGCAGATCGCATATAACCATTCCGGGCTGGTAGAAATTCCCCACAATATTCTTCGCTTCTTCTATATCTATGGCAACCTTCCCGCCTACGGCGGAATCTACCTGCGCAAGAAGCGTGGTAGGTATCTGCACGTACGGCACACCGCGCCTGTAGGCGCTGGCCACAAACCCCGCGAGGTCACCTACGACCCCGCCGCCGAAAGCGAAAATAATCGGCTTTTCCTTCACTGCAAAACTCGCAAGGCGCCGGATCGCTTTTATATACACGGAGAAAGATTTTGCCTTTTCGGAATCCGGGACCTCGTAAAACAATATTTTTGTACTGAGCTTCCGGAGCACCGCAGCGAGCCTCTTTCCATGCAAAGCATTTATTTTTTTGTTGGTTATGACAAAAAAAGGCCTGCCCAGTCCTTGAGTTTTTCGGAGAGTCGAGAGCTTGCTAATGGCGCCTTTCCCGATCAAGATTTCGTAGCTTCGCTTACCTAAATTTACTTTGACAACTTTCATTTAGCGCGCAACCTTTTCTCGAAAGCCCTGCACTCCTCTTTTAGCTCTTTCGGCAGGCCTTTACCGAACTTTCCCAGAAACTTTTTTTGTTCCTTAATCTCTTCTTCCCACCCGGCGCGGTCTATGCAAAAAAGCTTATCCCATTCTGTCCTGGAGAGCTTAAGGCCCCCTGTGTCCACGTCTCCATACCGCGGAATATAACCGAGAGGCGTCTTGATGGCTCCTACCTTCCCTTCCGCGCGTTCGAAGATCCAGTTGAGAATACGCAGGTTATCTGAAAATCCCGGCCACATGAATTTGCCGGAGGCGTCCCTCCTGAACCAATTTACAAAAAATATCTTTGTAGGCTTCGGCATCTTCTTGCCCATCTTAAGCCAGTGCCTGAAGTAGTCGGCCATGTCGTAACCGCAAAAAGGAATCATTGCCATCGGATCACGCCTTACCTCGCCCTGCTTTCCGTATTGGGCGGCTGTCCGCTCCGAAGCCATGGTCGCGCCGGTGTACACACCGTGTTGCCAGCTGAGCGATTCATAAACTAGTGGCGCCAGGCTTGTGCGCCTGCCGCCGAATATGATCGCCGATATCGGCACGCCGTGATGGTGCTTGGTACGAAATGATACCGAAGGACATTGCGAAATAGGGGCCGTGAAACGGCTATTAGGATTTGCGCCCTTTACTGATTTTCCTTCTTCGTCTATCATTCCCGGCCGCCAGGGCCTGCCCAGCCAGTCTGTACCCTTTTTGGGCGGTGCGCCATTACCGCCCTCCCACCAGACGGTTTTGTCCGGCTTCAAAAGCACATTCGTATATATCGAATTTTTCCTGATTGTAGCCATTGCATTGGGGTTTGTTTTAGAATTTGTGCCGGGCAAAACACCAAAAAACCCTTTTTCCGGATTAATCGCCCATAGCGCACCGTCTGAATCAATTCGCATCCACGCAATATCATCTCCTACTGTCCATACCCTGTACCCCTTTTTTTTGAGGGCTTTAGGCGGGACGATCATCGCCAGGTTTGTCTTTCCGCAGGCACTTGGAAAAGCGCCTGACAAGTATCTAATGCTCCCGTCCGGGGCCTCAACGCCCAGAATTAACATGTGTTCCGCCAGCCAACCCTCTTTTTTTGCCAGAAAACTCGCTATACGCAGCGAAAGGCATTTTTTCCCGAGCAAAACGTTTCCTCCGTAACCGGAACCAACGCTCCAGATAGCGTTGTCTTCCGGAAAGTGGAGTATCAGGCGCTTATTTATGTCGCGCTCGGCCTTCCCGTGGAGGCATTTTGTAAAATCTCCGTTTCGGCCGAGGCAGTCCAGGACCTCTGTGCCCGTTTCAGTCATTATAAGCATATTAAGAACGACGTAGATACTATCGGAGAGCTCAACACCGATTTTGCTGAAGGGCGAGCCGACAGGCCCCATGGAAAATGGTATGACATACATGGTGCGCCCTCTCATGGACCCTCGGAATATACTTGCGGCTTTTTCATAGGCTTTTTTAGGTGACATCCAGTTGTTTGTAGGGCCGGCTGTCTTTTTCTTGCGAGTGCATATAAAGGTAAGGTCTTCCGTGCGCGCGACGTCACTCGGGTCAGTCCTGTGATAGAAGCAGCCGGGAAGCTTTTTCTGATTCAACTTTATGATCTCGCCTGTTGAGGCGGCCTCTTTTTCAAGCGCCTCTCTCTGGCGCCGGCTGCCGTCCATAAGGACGATCTTATCCGGGCGGCACATGGCAGCCATTTTATTAATCCAGTTCTCGAGCTTCTTATGTTTTAATTTAATTTTTTGCATATATGCCTTTCGATTAAGATACGGGGCTTCCGACCTTTACCTCTTTTTCAGGCATAAGTATCGCAAGCTTGTCGCCGTCCTTGGTCGCAAGAATCATCCCTTCGGACTGGACCCCCCTTATGGTAGCCGGCTCAAGATTGTTGAGTACAACCACCTGTTTGTTTAATAATTCTTCCTTGGTGTAATGCTCTTTTACTCCCGCTACGAGCTTCTTGGTAGCGTCTCCGATTTCGACAGTCGCAATGTAAAGCTTGTCGGCGTTCGGGTGGTCTTCAATCTCCACGATTTTTCCGATCCGGATATCCATTTGCTTAAACTGGTCAAATTTTATCATCTTTCCCCCCTGATTTTGCCTGCCTGCCGGCAGGCAGGCGTCACCGTATCTTATTTCTTCTTTTTATCGTCTTTCTTCTTCGTTGCGGCTTCTTTGGCAACGCCCTTTGCGTCTTTGGCGGGGCCGGCAGCGCCTTCCGCGGCAACGGCCGGCGCGCCTTCCACGCTTTCTGCGGCGGGGGCAGCCTTTTCTTTCTTGAGTTTGAATTTCAGAACTTTAAGTTTGGGCAGGCCAAAAACCGAATCGCCGTCTTCCCACTTTTCCTTTGCCTTAAGCTCCTTTACCCTTTCAAAGCGCTTAAGAACAGTTCTGTGCTGCTTACTCTTTTCTTTTGAGCGCAAACTCGGATGCTGTGCCATTTCTTGTGCCTCCTATTTTTCTATTTTCCTGACAAAACACCCTTTGTAATCATTCTTAAAGGCCTCCATGGCCTTTCGGGCGTCCTTTGTAACCTCATAGCCCCCGGTACACACTTGATGCCATTTGCCGGACAGCACTATAAAAGTATCTATTTTTTTCTCCCGAAGGGCGGACTGTTCCATGAACGCGCGCTTCTTTGTCTTGTAAGAGATAAGCTGTATCGTATAGACCTTTTTAGCCTCTTTCATCTCCCCGGCGCTCACCTTTATGGGTTTAGTAAGGCTTTCGGGCGCTTCCGCGGCCTGCGGAACAGGCTCGCGCGTAACTCCCTCTGCAATCCTCCTCCCCCGCTCCACGCCCAGGGCGAAAGCGACAATACTACACATTATAACAATAATCGAGATAAATACAACATTTTCCAGCGAAACATGCAGATAAAGCTTGTGCTGTTTTCCCGTTACTTTATCGGCAAGTTTCTTGAACTTGCCCTTCTCTTTTTGAAATTCTTCGAACAACTCTTTCTGGTATTCACTCGGCATATTGTTTTCTATTCGTGGTAATTCGTGTCTTCCAATTCGTGGCCATTCGTGTTTTATCCCCAGCAGATAGAATCAAAATCACACCGCCTGCACCTATCCTTGCCGTCACGCTCCGGGAGCTTGTCAAACTTGAGTGCCCGTATATCCCTCCAGCATCCAAGTATAAGCTCCTCCAGCTTTGAAACCATTTCGGGTGTAATCTCGACGGTGATATTGCAAAAGCTGCCCTTCTCCAGACCGTATTTCTTTACGGTGGTGCCGGCCGGCTCAAGAAACTGAAGAACGCCCCTTTTTACGGTGGATTTTTTGGGGCCCCGCCATCCCTTATCGAATACCAGCTTATAAGCGATAAGCTGCCGGTAATAATCATCGCACGCGGGGTCACTTACATCCTTGCAGTTGTGTATCGCCTTTACGTGTTTATCGGGCGATCCTGTTTTATAGTCTATTACCTCTACCTCGCCGGCTGTTTTGATTTCAACCTTATCAAACTTGCCTTTGAACACGAGCCCTTCGGGCATCGAAATCGAAAGGTCTGTCTCGAGGGCCTCGGGCATCACGGGAGACTTTGATTCTCTCTCGTACCAGCCTTCGAGCGATTCGAGCCTTCCCATGCAACGCTTTTTAATCGCCTCATTAACGCCCTGGAGGCAAAGTTCGTTTCGAAAGGCGTCCTTATAAAATTTAAACCCGGGAAATCTCTTCTCCCGCATGAAAAGGCGATATACATCTTCCAGCGCCTTGTGCGCACATTCACCGAAAACAAGGTGCGAGGTTTTTTTGCCCGGTAGGCCGAGGATGTAATTATACATAAATTTTCGTTTGCACACAATATAATTGTTCAGCTTAGTCGGTGTAAGCCCGGAACTAGCGGCTATATCCGCCAGAACCGAGGCTGAATCGCCGAACGGATCCCTTTCGGTGGATCCTTCCAGGAATTCGATGAGAAACTTATCCTCATCTGTAGGCGAACCCTGCCTCGCCTGAAGCCCGAGCCCGTTTAAGAAGCGGCTTGCTGTAACTTTCTCGCCCGGCGTCGCGGTATAAAAGAGTGCCGCCTTTGCGCGTGTTGAGGCAACGTAAAAAAGACGCACTTCGTCATAAAGTTTAAGCAGTTTGATTTTACTTTTTTCCCTGACCCTTTCCTTGCTTTTGTAAATGTCCGGCGGGAGAGGCACCGTATCCGAGGAACTGCGTACGGGCCAGCTTGTTCTTTCGAGGCAAAACGGAATAAATACGGTGTCAAACTCAAGCCCCTTCGAACCGTGCGCTGTATAGATCCGCACCCCATCCTGACTCTCGGTGGCAAGCCGCCCCTCTATGGGCATTTCGTGCAGATCTCTCAGAGCAAGTTCCTTCATGAAGTCCTCGAGCCGGAGGGAAGGCCTGGCAAGGCTTGACTCCTTGATATTATTTATAAAGGCCACCAGCGCTCTTAATTCCCTGATCCTTAGCGCCTTCTTTTTTTCGTATTTCTCAAGCATAAATTTGTAAAGCCCCGCGTCTTGTATGTAACCAATTAGAAGGTCGTGAACGGGCCTGGCCTTAGCATCAACGAGGAGGCGGCCTATCGCCCAAGCCGCCTTGTGGAGCGCATGCGGAACGCTTAGCTCGAGCTTACGGCTTATTTCGAGCGCCGCAGAATCCCCTGCCTCCGGCGGGATGCCGCCGGGCCCTGCGGGAAACCACGATTGAAATTCCTCAAAGAGGGATTTTTTTCTTTTGTTTACGAAGGATATAAACTTTAGTATGTCGGAATGAACCGTGCCCGTATAATCCGCGGAAAGTATCTTGTAAAGGGCAAGAGATTTTTTTTCATTTCCGCTCGCGGAGACATTCGCTACATCAAGGACATCCAGCATCTGCCGAACACGCTTTTCCCTGCAGACATCCTCATTTCTGTCAGCCGCATAGGGTATGCCCGCTCTTAAAAAGGCCTCTATTACCTTTTGCCGCTGTACACGCCGCCTAAGCAGGATGGCTATCTCATTGTAGGGCTTATCGGCTTTTATTTTTTTTACCCGCTTTTTTATCTCGGTGATAATAAATGCCAGCTCCTCGGTTTCGGTGAGAAATTCCACAAATTCTATTTTTTTATTTTTATGCTCACTGCAGGATTTGAGTGATTTTACGGCTACCCTCTCGTTTTCCGGAAGTTCGGAAATAATTCCGGAGGCAAGATTTAGTATTTCCTCTGTCGAACGGTAGTTATTTTTAAGAACTATTGTCTTAAGCGCCGGTAATCTCTCGGACAATATCCGGAAATTCGCAAGCGTTGCCCCCTGGAACCTGTATATGGACTGGTCATCGTCGCCGACCGAACAGAGATTTTGCGAGCGCGGGTCAAGTATGCGGAATAGAAGTTCGAGCTGCGCGCCGTTTGTGTCCTGATATTCGTCCACCATTATGTATTTATATTGTCTGCGGAATATGTCCGAAAGGCCTTTTTCGTTCTTGAGCGCCGTTAAGGCTATGAGTATCATGTCGTCGTAATCCTTGCGTCCCCTTTCGTCAAAAAGCGTCCTGCACTCTTTGGTCTTAAGCAACTCATACTTCTCGTATATTACCGATAGCGCCGCAAGCCGCTTCATGTGCTTTTCTTCCGTATTTATACCGTCGGGCTTTATGCCTTTTAGTTCTTTTTTGAATTCCTCCGGAGACAGGCCCTCGTTTTTTAGCTCGCTTATTCTGGACTGTATTTCTCTTAGGTGTATGTATGGTGCGCCGAAAGGCCGAAGCGGCTCTACGCCGCCGGCATTGTCAAGAATGTACTCCAGGGCACGTATTTTCTCAACGTCGGTCATATCGACCCTCTCTCCCACATAATTTATTGCGCCTTCCGATTCAAGGACTATGGAATTCGCAAAGCTGTGAAATGTTTCCACTTCGACGTTGTATCCGTCGGCCCCCAGCATTCCTGCCAAACGCTCACGCATGGCCCTGACTGCGGCGTTGGTGAAAGTAAGTATGAGTATCTCCTCGGGAAGCGCTTTGCGGCGCTTTATGATATTCGCCGCCCTCGCAGCCAGGAGATGCGTCTTTCCCGTACCCGGGCCGGCAACAATAAGAAGCGGCCCGTCTAAAGTATTTACTGCTTTTTCCTGTTCTTTATTAAGCTTCATCAATGTATCTCAATTTGTTCGAATTCTATTCTGAACCTGTCGCTTTCAAGCTTCAAAAACCCCTTCTCTTCACCGCCGTCAAACTCGAGTGAATAGCTCAACCACCCCTTTGATTTCGCTACCAGAAGCGCCCTTAGCTCTTCCGGAAAATCCGCTGCTATTTGCGGGGAGAAAAACACCTTCAGCTTAAGCTTCAGGTCGCCCGATTCATTTGTTGCCCCTGATGCGTAAAGCTTTATGTCCTTTGAATCTGCCTCAAACGACAAAAATTCAAGCGTCTCTCCGTAAATGAGAAGTTCCGTCTTAATCGTCTCAAATAGAACGCTTATCAGCTTATGTAAAAGCGGTTGGGTGTGATTGCCGAAAAATTTAAATACTTCATCCGTATCACCGATCTTTTCCTCAATGCCCAGGAAAGCGGCATCCTTAAGGGTGCATTTCAGGATAATCGCTTTTTTCTTCGTAAGTTCACTGAAATCCGGCTCAATATATGCCTGCCGCGCGCCGAGGGCGAGGTCAAACCCCTTTATGACAAAAACGGGCCTCTCAAGCTCGACAAATCTCAATATGAAGCAAGAAGCGAACCCGATGCGGTTTTTGTAGGCAATGTCAATGAGAATTTTTTTTCCGATAAACGCAAGAAACAGGTCGCCCGCACTTGCGATGCCGAGCGCCGCTGCAATGAAAAGAAGTGCAGCAAGCGTGTATGTAATTACCTTTTTCTTTTTAATCGGAGAAAACCCTATATTTCTTTCCTGATCATGCTAACAACATCTTTTCTCTTTACCACTTTCAGAAAAGCATCGACCGCTTTGGGGTCGAATTGTTTGCGCGAATTCTTCTTTATTTCCTCAATTGCCCTGTTTATCGAAAGCGGTACTCTGTAAGGCTTTTTCGTAATCATGGCCTCAAACGCGCCTACGACCGCTACAATCCGCGCACCAAGCGGGATTTCGCTGCCTACCAGGCCCTTAGGGTAACCGGTTCCGTCAAAATTTTCGTGGTGAAACATTATAATGGGGGCGATTTGCTTAATCGACTTGAGCGACTTAATTATTTTTGCGCCTTTTAGGGGGTGTTCTTTTATGAGCTTGTATTCCTTTTCTGTAAGCCGTCCCTTCTTTTTCAAAAGTTTCTCGGGCACCATGAGCTCCCCTGCGTCGTGGAGGAGCGTCGCATACTGGAGGTTTCTCAGGTCGTACTCCCTCATTTTAAATTCCTGCCCCACAAGACGCACCATCCTTAAAAAGCTTGATTTTGGCGTGTAAATGCCGGAGCCCTTGGCATTGATTATCTGGGCAAGAGCCTTAATGCTGCCCATTGTGAGCTTCTCCTGCTCCTTGTAAAGCTGGGCATTCTTTATCGCTATTGCGGCTTGCTCGCAGAGGGTTCTCATTATCTCTACGTCAAAATTGTTAAAGGGCTGGGAGTTTACTTTGTCGTAAAGCGTTATGACGCCAATAACGGTTTCGTCTATGAGGGGTGTCGCAAGGTATTGATTCGCCTTTATGGACTTTCCGTATTTGACGGCCTTGCCAGGCGCCCACCTGCCTATTTTTACTTTTTTCAGCTTTGTCTTCTTTGTCCTGAGGTCGACTGTCGCTTTCGGGAGGAGCGTCTTCTTCTTGCTGTCGATCAACTTAATGGAGCACCTGTTGGCATCTATGATCTGCATGGAGAGGCGCGCTATCCTCGGGAGAAGCTCCTCAAGGTAAAGAGAGGAGCTTATCAGCCTGTGAACCGTATGTACCGTAGAAAGCGCTATAGCGCGGGGTTTTACCGTCTTATACAATTCCTCCAGCTTTATTTCTTTTCGCAAGCTCCGCTCGGCAGTTTCGACGGCGCAGCAAACGAGGTCGAGCTGTTTACGGGGAAGCCTCTCCGCAAGTCCACAGCCGACTACGTAACCAAACACTTCATCGTGTAGTTTTAAAGGGTAGGAGAAACCGTAGCTCTTCGCTTTGCACTTGATTAATTCTATTTTTTTTGATTTCCTGGCTTTTTCGAAAGCGCTTCCGAAAGTTTTAATTGCTTCTTTTTTTTCCATTACATGCAGCTCAAAAGACGACCCCGAGAGCCTGACCAGTGATGCTTTTACTTTTTTAAGGCCGCTATCTTCCGCCAGGCGCCCGAGAAGCTTTTTTTGTTCCGCAGTTTTTGTGAATCCGGCTTCTATCATGCATTACACCTTTTTGTAGGGGTCGAAGAATTTCTTATACTCAAGAAGCGCATACCTATCCGTCATGCCCGCTATGTAGTCGCAGACAACCGTGTATTTATCTTCTTTTTTGAGCCGCGCCGCCTGCTGCGGAGGCAGCTGATCGGTAGACTCGATGTAGGTTTTGAATAGGTCCGCAATAAACCTGTGGGCCTTCCTGGACATCCGCACGACTCTATAGTGATGATACAGGTTTTTTATGAGAAACTGTCTGAGCGGTTTTCTTAGAGCGGCCATTTCGTCGGTAAAGCTTACGATTCTTTCCGGACAACCTCGCGCATCCGCGGGGGATTTGATTTTAAATTTTTTAATTTTTTTCTCGGTATTGCATATAATGTCCGTTACCTGCATGTCGATAAGAACTCTTATTGCTTGTGCCTTTTGAATTTTCTCGCTAAGACGCCCATGCTTTTCCGAAATCCCGCTGCAAACCCTCTTCCATAACGCGACTCCGGCAAGGTCTTCTGTGGCAATAAGATTGCTTGTTATGCCATCGTCCAGGTCATGGTTGTCATAAGCAATCTCGTCGGCAACATCTACAACTTGTGCTTCCATGGGCGGCGAACCCTTGCTTTCGAAAGGAATATACGCCCTCGGCTTATCGAAGGGTGTAGAGTGTTTTATGATTCCCTCCCGCACTTCATACGTCAGGTTTAGCCCGGAAAAATCAGGGTATATTTCTTCGAGTGAATCGACGACCCGGAGGCCATGGGAGTTGTGATTAAATCCGCCGTGGTCAACCATAAGCTCTCCCAGCGCGCCTTCCCCGGAATGCCCGAAAGGCGTATGC
>CAZYPU010000036.1:0-11023 GCA_964649665.1 uncultured Planctomycetia bacterium | reverse complement strand
GGTCTACGACCCGTAGGGTCGGAGACGGCGCCCTTTCAGGGCGCCTCAGGATGACAGTGTGTGGGGTCGCAATGACACATTAAGAATATTGAACATGAAGATACTCATAATAAATCCGCCCGCGGTCGATAATGTTAAAATAGTCCGCGAGGGCCGCTGCATGCAGCGGCAGGAAGCCTGGGGCACGAGCTGGGCGCCGCTTACGCTTGCCATTATGGCCGCAATTTTGAGGGATGCCGGTTTCGCGGTAGATCTTAAAGACTGCTCCAATGACGGCATAAGTTTTGAGGGCCTTGAAAAAATCTTAAGGGATTTCCGCCCCGAACTTGTCGTGACCAACACATCCACGCCTTCCGTTGTCGGCGATTTGAAAGTCGCTTCTCTTGCGAAGAAGGTGAACAAAGACGTAAAAACTATTTTTTTCGGCATACATGTTACGGCCCTGCCCGGGGAAACGTTCAAAGAAAATCCCGATGTGGAATTTCTCGCCTGCGGAGAACCCGAGTACACCGTAAGAGACTTTGCCCTGGCTCTAAGGGGCAACCTCCCGTTAGGCGGGGTAAAGGGGCTGGTTTATAAGGCCGAGGGCGCTGTAATCCGTAACGAAAAAAGGCCGCTCATCAAAAACCTTGACGAACTTCCGGATCCCGCCTGGGACCTCGTGAATATAGAAAAATACAGGCTTCCCATAACGCAGAAGCCCTTCCTTTTGGTTCTTACAGGGAGAGGATGTCCGTATTCTTGCGTGTTCTGCGCGGCCGGGGCGTTTTATGGCAAAAGAGCGCGGCTCCGGTCTCCGGAAAAAGTTGTTTCCGAAATGAAGCGCGTAAAGGAGAAATACGGCGTAAATGATTTTCTCTTCTGGTCGGAAAACGCGATTTCCGAAAGGAAACAGATCTGCGAGATCTCAAAGGGCCTCGCGAAAGAGGTCCCGGGAGTAAAATGGGTTTGCAACGGCCGGGTCGACATGGTTGACGAAGAACTTCTCAAGATGATGAAAAGCGCGGGTTGCTGGATGATAGGTTACGGCATCGAGGCGGGAACGGACAGGGTTTTGGGCCTGATGCGCAAGAACACAAATATAAAGGATATGGAGCGCGCGGTAGCGCTTACCAAAAAAGCCGGGATAGAAGTAACGGGCCACGTGATCGTGGGTTTCCCCGGCGAGACAAGGGAAGATATCCTGGAAACGTCGAAACTGGTAAAAAAGCTCGATTTCGATTATGTACAGGTTTACTGCAGTGTTCCGTTTCCGGGTTCGGCTCTGTACGGAAAGGCTAAAAGTGAGGGGTTCATCAAAACAAACGATTGGTCGATGTTCGAGCAGAATTTTTCCGTGATGGATACGCCCCGGCTTTCGGCGGGCGAAGTTATGAAGGAAAGGGAGCGGATGATCAAGGAGTTTTACCTCGATCCCCGCAAGATTTTTAAGACACTTTGCAAGATACGCTCGCCGCGCGAGGTAATGTTTTTTCTGGCCTTTGCCGGGAGGTACTTTGCGTCATGGGCGAAATTACCGGAAACAAGAGAGATCAAGAGCCTCGATAACCCACAAACCACGCTTCTCCACAGGGATATCATAAAGAACAAACCGTTTTTGAAAAGGATATATATCGATTTCTATAACCGTTTCAAAGAAACGGCAAAGGATCTCCCGCCTGATGCCCTGATTGTTGAACTTGGCTCCGGGGGAGGATTTATCAAGGACTTAATGCCCAATGTAATAACTTCCGATATCCTGGCTCTCGAGGGCGTTGACAGGCGCTTTTTGGCCCTAAACATGCCTTTCAAAGACGGTACGGTGGACGCTTTTTTCATGATTGATGTTTTGCACCACGCGGGCGATGCGGCGGTGTTTTTTAAAGAAATCAACCGCTGTCTTAAGCCCGGCGGCAAGATCCTCATGATAGAGCCGGCCAATACGTTGTGGAGCAGGTTTATCCATCGCAATTTTCACCACGAGCCATTCGATACGGAAGGGTCCTGGGCGGTTGGGAGGGGCGGCGCTCTTTCGGGGGCCAACGCGGCTCTTGCCTGGATAATTTTTTATCGTGACAGACATAAATTTGATAGAGAATTTCCGGCGCTTAAGATTACCGGCCTTGAAAATCATACGCCGTTACGATATCTCGTAAGCGGGGGCCTATCGTTCAGGCAGCTTCTGCCGTCGTTTACCTACAACGCCGTAAAGGGCGTCGAGGGCCTTCTCGGGCCGCTTAACGGGCGCCTGGGGATGTTCCTTACGGCCCGGATTGAAAAAATAAAATGATTCCGCAAAAATTAAAACCCGGCCTGTTTCTTATTATAATGACACTGATTTTGCTTTTTCTCTTATTTTGGAACCTCGGTAACCAGTACCTCTGGCACGACGAGGCCCAGACGGCGCTTCTATCGAAAAGTACATTGGAGCACGGTTACCCGAAGGCGCTTATGGGGGATTTCCTCGTGGTCACCGATGAAACCTACGGCCCGGGCCACTCCTATATCGCCCAGCCATGGCTTCAAAACTACGTGTGCGCGACGGCCTTTCTTTTATTCGGGGATTCCAACGCTTCGGCAAGGGTAATATTCGCGGTTTTCGGGCTCCTTTCTTTTTACCTCATTTACGCGCTGGCGTACCGGCTTTTTGGAGAAAGGCTCCTGGCGGGATTTTCCGTTGTTATCGCCGCCACGTGCGTGCCGTTTCTCCTGATGCTGAGGCAGTGCCGCTATTACAGCCTTACTGTTTTTCTTTCGCTCGCGCTTTTAATCTTCTATATCAATTTCCTCGAAAGAAAAAAATTCAGTCCCGTTTTCTTCGTAACAACGTCATTTTTCCTTTTCCACGCCAATTTCGGATGCCTTATCCCGCTTTTAGCCGCTATCTTTGTGAGTTTTGTTCTGCTTGAGCGGAAACGCGGACTCTTTGCGCAATTTTTAAAAATGTACGTCTGGATTTTTATTCTTCTCCTGCCATGGGCAATAATTTACAAAATATGGTCCGAGAGCATAAGCACCCCGTCGGGGCTCATTATCCACAATGCGAAGTTTTACCTCAGCAAAGTAAACCACTATTTTTTGCCGTATCGGTTTGCCGCGATTGTACTGATTGCCCTTTTCGTCTTTAGGTGGCGTTCCCGTACAACGCGTATCATAAAGGAATTTTTTGGGACAAAAAAAGGAAAGTCGGTAATTTTCCTGAATATGGTTTTTCTCGTAAACTGGTTTTTTCTTTGGTTTGCCGACGCCAATAGCACCAGGTACATTATCCATGTGGCGCCGCTTCTTTTCATATTCGCGGCCTTTCTGATCTGGCGCTCCATGGAGTGGAGTAAAATATTTGCGGGTATTCTACTCGTTATGTTGTGTTTTTCAAATGTACTGCACAACTCGTTTTTTTATGTTGCCGCAAAGCCTTTCGTACCGCTCATCGTCAAGGCAAGCGCCTGGGCGCGCGATAAGAGCGTAATAAGCGCGCGTTCTAACGAAAAGATAGTTAAGGAGATGGGAAGGGTTTCGGGCAAGGCAGTCATAAAGGCTCATTTCCTCGACTACCTGTATGAGATAACCAATGATTACGACGGCCCGATGGAGGGCGTTGTGGAATACCTGAAGCAAAACGCGCGTCCCGGCGACACGATAAAAACCAACCTCTTTAGCGCCAATCCGCTATTCTATTATACCGACCTGAAAGTGGATACCGATTTTACGAAAGAAACTTACCCCGAGTGGATTTTCCTGCGCGACTACTGGACGGATGACGGTTTCTATAAAACCGAATATTTTAAAAATATAGAGAAGCGCTACGATAAGATAGAGCTTCTCTATCCCGACATATGGTGGGAAAACCGGCCGGACGACCTCTCTAAGCACCACTTCAAAACCGCGCCGCTTGAGAAGAAAATCTCGCTTTACAGGCGTAAGTGAAATGAAAATACTGCTCGTTATCCCGCCCTCAAGCGCCCTTACGGTTACCCCGCCGATAGGCCCGGGGTACCTCGTTTCGGTCCTTCGCGAAAACAATCTTGACGCCGGCATACTGGACGCGCAAAAGCAGTCGCTCAGCGCGGAGAAGACGCTTGATAAGATATGCGCGATAAAGCCGGATGTACTTGGAATAAGCGTTTTAACATCCAATTACCCGGGCGCGAAGAAAATTTCCGTGGGAGTGAAAAAACTGCTCCCAAATACAAAAATAGTTCTCGGAGGCCCGCACCCTTCGGCGCTTCCGGAGGCGACTTTAAAAGAAATACCGGCGGATTTTTTAATAAGAGGGGAGGGGGAGTATTCATTTTTGGAACTTATTAAATTCCTGGAAAGCGGAAGGGGCAACCCCTCACTCATAGAAAATCTGTGTTATAGGGAAAACGGCCGCATAAAGACAGCGCCCTGCGTGATACAGGTCAAGGACCTGGACAAAATCCCGATTCCGGCCTGGGATCTTATTTCACCGCGGCAGTACCCCGTAAACCCGCACCAGTTCTTTTTTAAAAAGCACCCGATCGCCCCGGTCATAACGACGAGGGGGTGCCCCTTCGAATGCGCTTTCTGCTCGGCGAGTTTCCTGGCGGGTAGAAATTTGAGGATGCGTTCGCCTGAAAAAGTGGTTGATGAGATAGAATTGCTTGCGACGAAGCATGGCGTAAAAGAGATACATTTCGAGGATGACAATTTTACACTTGTGAGAAAACACGCGGAAAGCATCTGCGAAAAAATTATAGAGAGAAAGCTTAAAATAGTGTGGCAGTGCCCCAACGGGATAAGGGTGGACGCGATAGACAAAAGCCTTCTCCGCCTCATGAAGAGATCGGGATGCTACCGGCTTTCGTTCGGGATAGAATCCGGCTCACAGGCCATTCTGGACGGGACCAATAAAAAATTGGATTTGAAAAAGGTTCCCGAAGCGATAAAGAACGTAAAGGATGAGGGGATAGAGGTCCAGGCGTTTTTTATCCTGGGGCTTCCGGGTGAAACCGGGGAAACGGCGGCGGAAACGATGAATCTTATCGAAAAGCTGCCGATCGACTTCCTGGACGTATCTCTCCTTACGTATCTTCCGGGCTCCCGGCTTTTTAACGAAAGGTTTAAGAGCGGCGAATGCGACAGCATCGACTGGGACCGGTTTAATTACTTCACCGCCGAGCCGACGGAAGCGCTCTCGGCCAAAGAGCTTAAAGGTATCCAGAAAGCGCTTTTGAGAAAATTCTACGCGAAGCCCGGCACCGTCCTTTATATGCTGAGAAGCATCAAGCCCCGCCAGATTCCTCATCTCTTCAAAGTCGCCCTCAAATATTTCGTGTAACAAAAGATGCCAGGCACCTTTTGCATTTCGTGTTCCACGATAATGTAAAATATTGTGGGCACTTTCAGCGTGTCATTGCGAGGTCTGCGAAGCAGACCGAAGCAATCTCTTCGTTTGAGATTGCTTCGGCCGCAAACGAAGAACAGGGCGGCCTCGCAATGACGGAGAAGCAAAGTGCCCAATTATCTTGACACTACTTGCTCCATAAAACGCTTGCATATGTAGAGTTTATTGATATAATACTGATAAAATCATAGGATTGACAGGGGGTATATGCCGGAGCTGAGAAAAGATCCAATTTTAGGCAGGTGGGTTATTATCGCGACCGAAAGGTTGAAAAGGCCCTTTGATTATTCGTTCGCGAAGGAAAAAGAACCCCCTGCGTCCATAGCGGGATGTCCTTTCTGCGAGGGCAACGAAGCCCTCACCTCCCGTGAAATTTACGCGCTGCGGAAAAAAGGCACAAAACCCAACACGCCCGGGTGGCAGGTACGCGTTGTCCCGTCGGTTTCCCCGTTTCTTAGCGAAAAAGGCGACCTGGACCGCCACGGTAAGGGCGTGTATGACCTCATGAACGGCATTGGCGCCCACGAAATAGTAATCGCCACGCCCCGCCATGACGCCGGCCCGTTTATAAGGGACATATCACAGATCGAGAGGTTTACCGAGGTGATCATCAAAAGGATGCGGGAAATCAAAAAAGACCAGCGCCTGAAATACGTTCTTCTTTTTAAAAACCACGGAACTTCCGCCGGCGGAAGCACAATTCGTCACCAGCACTTTCAGCTGATAGCGACGCCGGTTACCCCGAAGCGCGTCAAAGAGGAGCTGGTGGGCGCGAAATGCTATTTCGATTATAAGGACAGATGCATATTCTGCGACATGATAAGGCAGGAGTTAGTCGAGAAGCAAAGGGTTTGCCTGCGTCTGGACGGATTTGTCGCCATTAACCCTTATTGCTCGCGGTTTCCGTTTGAGACCTGGATCCTGCCTATGAAACATTCCTGTGACTTTGACAGGATGAGCAAAGAAGAAATAAAAAATTTCGCAAAGATACTGCACCTGACGCTGGGCAAGCTCGCCAGGACGCTCGGCGATTTTCCGTACAACATGATTTTACATACGGCGCCCTTCAGGAGAAGGAAGAAGAAAGGGTACTGGGAGACAATAGAAGGCGACTACCACTGGCACGTAGAGATCATGCCGCGCCTCACCCAGGTGGCGGGATTCGAATGGGGAAGTGGTTTTTATATCAACCCCACCACGCCGGAGGACGCGTGCAGGTATTTAAAGGAAGCGAATAATGTCACAGCTTAGAAGGGACCCCATAACGGGCAGGTGGATAATTGTAAATTACGAGAAGATCATCAAACCGAATGAATTCTCGTTCGAAAAAATCGTAAAATCGAAGGATACCGCGAAGTGCCCTTTTTGTCCGGGAAACGAAAAGCTGACGCCTCCCGAGATCGTCGCCCACAGAAATGCCGGCTTGCCGAATACGCCCGGCTGGACGATAAGGGTGGTGCCGAATAAATTCCCCGCGCTCGAGTCAAAGGGTGACCTGGAAAAGCGCGGCCTCGGCGTTTTTGACAGGATGAACGGCGTGGGTACCCACGAGGTGATAATCGATATTCCGGAGCACGCCCGGGACGTCGCCGATATATCGGACGAGCAGGCGGAGGAAATAATCCGGTCGTACGTTTCCAGGAGCAACGATTTAAAAAAGGACCCGAGGTTTAAATACATACTTATCTTCAGAAATTACGGAAAGTCAGCGGGGGCGTCGCTGGAGCATCCGCATTCACAGCTGATAGCCCTTCCTATCGTTCCCAAGCGCGTAAATGAAGAGCTGCATTCGGCGCAGGAATATTTCAATTATAAAGACAGGTGCGTTTTCTGCGACATACTGATCCAGGAACTGGGCGACAAAGAGCGTATCGTCGCCGAGAACGAGCACTTCCTCTGTTTTGCGCCGTTCGTTTCGCGGTTCCCGTACGAAATGTGGATAATGCCGAAAAAGCACGAGTCCAATTTTGACAACCTCGGGAAAGAGGAGGTAAAACCGCTTGGCTTGATATTGAGGGACAGCCTCAGGAAGCTGAAAAAGTTGTTGAACGATCCGCCGTATAATTATATAATTCACACTTCGCCGATAAACGGCCACGAGAAGGATTTTTACCACTGGCATATGGAGATTATGCCGAAGTTGCAGAACGTAGCCGGTTTTGAATGGGGAAGCGGCTTTTACGTGAATCCGATTCCACCGGAGTTAGCGGCGAAAAATTTGGCTGAGTGATGTCATCGTTTCGCCTGCGGCGGGGCCCGGGATAATTTGTAAGTACAAAAATTGGAGGTAAACATGGCGATTAAAGTAGGGATCAACGGTTTCGGAAGGATAGGCAGGATGGTTTTTAAGATCATGGAGGCGCGGGGCGGCTTTGAGGTCGTCGCGATAAACGACCTGACCGACGCAAAGACGCTCGCTCATCTTTTGAAATACGACTCAACGCACGGCAGGTTTAACGGCGAGGTAGAAGCGAAAGATAAATCGATAGTCGTAAACGGCAAGGAAATAGAAATTTTAAGCATAAAGGACCCCTCCCAGCTTCCTTGGAAGAAAGAGGGCGCTCGGGTAATAATTGAATCTACGGGCGTCTTCCGCACGAAAGAGAAAGTCGCCCTTCACCTCAAGGCCGGAGCGGAGAAAGTAATATTGACGGTTCCCGCAAAGGACGAAATCGACAACATGATAGTCCTGGGCGTAAATGACAAGGATCTCAGGCCCATCGACAAGATCGTCTCCAATGCCTCATGTACGACGAATTGCCTGGCTCCTATGGTGAAGGTGCTAAACGACACTTTCGGCGTGGAGAGCGGCCTCATGACCACCATCCATGCCTATACCAACGACCAGTGCATTCTTGATCTGCCGCATAAGGATTTGAGAAGGGCCCGCGCGGCGGCGGAGAACATTATACCCACGACAACAGGCGCCGCAAAGGCAGTCGGAAAAATTATCAAGGAACTAAGCGGCAAGATAAACGGCATGGCAGTAAGGGTCCCGGTAAAATGCGGGTCCCTCACGGATTTCGTGGCTGTCCTTAAAAAGAAAGCCGAGCCCGAAGAAATCAACGCGGCGTTCAAAAAAGCCTCCGCCGGGGCCATGAAGGGGATACTTGAATATACCGAAGACCCCATCGTTTCCTCGGATATCATCGGAAACCCGCATTCCTGTATTTTTGACTCGGAATGCACCATGACAATTTCCGACAACCTCGTAAAAGTTATCGGCTGGTACGACAACGAATGGGGCTATTCAAGCCGGGTAGTAGACCTCATAAGTTTGCTAGTCAAATGAGGCCATGGTTTACGTCAACCGCCGGGTTGACGTAAACCATAAGGCCGAATTTGACCCTTGATAAAACCCGGTTGAAGTATTACAATTCTAAATAAAGTAACACCATATCAAGGAGTCAAGAATGTCCAAACTTGTTCGCTTTGGCGTGTCCTTGGAAAAAGGACTTCTGGAGAATTTCGATAAAGGTATTAGGGAAAAAGCGTATCAAAACCGCTCCGAAGCCATACGAGATATGATAAGGGAAGGGCTTGTCAAAAAAGAATGGCTGGAAAACAAGGAGGTTGCAGGGACCGTCACCCTTGTTTATAACCACCACAGACGGGAACTGGTGAATAGGTTAACCGATATCCAACACGATTTTCACAAACTTATCATCTCAAGCCAACACATTCACCTGGACCATGATAACTGCCTGGAGACAGTCGTTGTAAAGGGAAGGCCGAAAGAAATCGAAAAATTGGCTTATAAGCTAAAATCCGCAAAAGGCGTGAAATACGGTGCGTTAACCATGGCTACCATCGCTAAAGAACTCGGATAATTTTTTGCTTGCGAGTAACACGAATATAATATATATAACACGAAAGAAAGGGGAGCAAACGTTATGAAGAAAAGGATCGTGTTGATTCTCGTTTTATTCTTTCTAATAATTTTTATATCTCCGGAAGCTAAAGGAGAGAGCCCCACTAACAGAGAGTTGCTCGGAGAGATAAGGGCGCTAAAGGAAAGAGTCTCGGAACTCGAAAAAAAGCTAGTGGAACAGAAAACCGAATCCGTAGAAGTTAAAAAAGTTTTGCACGGCGCAGAAAGAGAAGAAAAAGAATATTCACTCGGCAAAGAGGTCAAAAAAGGAATAGGGCATGTCGAAATAGAAAAGGTTTTACACGGCGCAAAAAGGGCAGAGGCCGAATACAGGCTTGGCGAAGGGCCCAAAGTCGAAGAAGCCGCTTTGGTCTTAGGCGCGGATGCCACTTTTGTCCTTCAGGGTACGCCCAATGCCAACAACGCCGGTTCGGGCGAAGACAGCATATTTAGCGCGTCATGGTCAAGCGATATAGAAATACAGAAGGTATTTGAAAATTGGGGTCTTGCCTTTCTGCATCTTGAGCCGGGCCTCGGCGATACAATAGAATCGGACCTCTCGGTTTTTAGCAGCGTAAACAGAGACGCGGGCCCTACCGACGGAATCCCCGAGATAACAGAAGCATGGTATGAGCATTACTTTTTTAATAAAGATATCGGTCTTACTGGGGGTCTTTTGGATTTTACCGTTTATTTTGACCAAAACGAGTACGCCAATGATGAAACGACACAATTCCTCGCCATAAGTCCGGACTTTCAGTTTATATGGAATCCGCGCGGCGTGAGCCACTCACAGCAGGGCGATAACGATATGATATTCGTGTACGGCGCGCGCGCAGGTTGATTTTTAATTCATGGATATCGAAACAAAAAAGAAAGGAGGACAAAATGTGTTATACCGCACCGTTAGTGGGAGCTGTAGTCACAACTGTGGTATGGAGCAAGACAAAGAATGTAAAAGTCTGGTGGTTAGCCTTAATGTTTTATGGAGGTGCCTTGTTTGGAGTAATAGACCATCTTTGGAAGGGCGAGTTATTTCTCATCTCCGAAAACATAGTTAGTGATTTACTGTTGGGAGTAACTATTACAGCCATTATTCTCATTTCTTGGGGAGTAACGGTTATATGTAGCAAGGTAAGCCCAACCTTAGCTGATTATGCAAATATCAAGACTTAATCCAGCTACGTTTACATTCGAATAGGGGACAGGTTCGTTTGGCTGTAAGAATAAACCTGTCCCCTATTACTTAAAATGATTAAAAGACTTGACAAAAACCCAGAAAACGTGTATACTTGATAATGGAAACCATTATCAATAGGAGATGATTGATGCCTGGACGAAACGGAACAGGACCGCCTTGGTGGCATGGACGGTTTAGAGGATGCGGTTATAGAATGACCGTACCAAGGCAAGCCATATTGAATGCATTAAGCAAAACATCAAAGCATTTGAGTGCAGAGGACGTATATGTGGCGGTCCATAAGATTTATCCCAATGTGGGGCTTACGACAGTCTATCGCACTTTAGAATTATTAGTTCGGATGGGGCTTGTTTTTAAGTTCGATTTCGGTGATGGGAGAGCGCGGTATGAGTTATCAGAAGGGCCAAAAGGAGTTAGGCATCACCATCATTTGGTATGTACGAACTGCGGCAGGGCTATCGATTATACGGATTTCATAGATGAAGAAGTAGAATTGCTTAATCGAACCGAAAAGGGGCTTTCAAAAAAGTACAATTTTGAAATTACAAACCACCTTATCCAGTTTTATGGGCTATGCGATAGCTGCCGAAACAAAAAGTGAGTT
>CAZYPU010000035.1:4344-11147 GCA_964649665.1 uncultured Planctomycetia bacterium | reverse complement strand
GCTACTTTTCACTCTTTCCCACGCCCCCTACTACCTACTTAAATTGTACACTAACTTACTCGCCTTTTATGTAATCGAGTACTTTTCTATGCTCCTCTTCCTTCCATGTCTCTTTAAAATCCGCCCCTTTGCCGGTCTTAAGCGGAGGCTGGACGGCATTTGTATTCTTCGTTCCGAAAAATACGCGAGACATGCTTTTGGAATGTCCGAAAATTTCTATCCCTGTGAATGCAAACACAAGCAAGATGGCCGACAAGGCCGTCACCTGCAGCAATATATGGGATTTGAGGGGCTTTGTTCGAGACTTGATCCTGACACCGCTTTCAAGGTTTCCTCTTAAGAACTCCCCTGCTATGTCCAACGCATCATGCTCGTTTTCCGCCTCAGAGATAACTTCAATCATCGTTCGATATTTCATCTGCCACTCTCTCCTTTGTTGCATATTAACCGATTTATAGCTTTTTGTTACCCTAATTATAGCAGGCCAAAAGGGTCTTGTCAAGAAGTTAAACTAACTTTTTTGATTACTAATTTAGACTAGGTTGGCTACCATCTGGGAATGAATTTTTGAATTTGAGGCGAGGGTTTCTTTGTCAGATACGCTATACCTTGTTCCGTCAAACCTGGTTACCTTTCCTCCTGCTTCTTCGATTATCAGTAAGCCCGCTGCCGTATCCCAGGGCTTGAGAAACAATTCCCAGAATCCATCAAGACGGCCGCAAGCAACATAACATAAATCCAGCGCAGCTGCCCCTGCCCTTCTTACAGCCTGCGCGCTCTTCATGAACTTAACAAAGTTGTCAACATTGTTTTTCCTGGCCCTTTTCACGTTGTAAGCAAAGCCGGTAGCAAGCAGGGATTTCTTTAGGTTCTTTGCTTTTGAAACATGTATCTTCTTTTTATTCAAAAAAGCCCCCCTTCCACGCTCCGCATGAAAGAGTTCGCATCTTATAGGGTCATACACAGCGCCGGCTATAACGCTTCCCCTGTCGGCAAGCGCGACCGACACGCAAAAAAACGGAAAACCGTGCAGATAATTCGTCGTGCCGTCCAGGGGATCAATTATCCAGGTAAAATTCGAATTTTTCTTCGCGTATTTTCCTTCTTCGCAAAGGAAATTGTGGCCCGGAAAGACCCTTCTTATTGCCCCGACAGCGATTTTCTCGGCTTTCTTGTCGACATTCGTAACAATATTAATTTCGCCTTTGTAGCGAACGTTCTTTATTTTACCCGTGTTCTTGCTGACATAAGCGCCCGCCTTTAAGGCGGCATCTATGGCTACTTTTTTGAAATCTGCCAAAATTACTCCACTGTTATCGCTTCAACCGGACATTGGGAGGCTATTTCCTTTATATCCTGGTCCTTGCATGAATCGCCTTTAACTTTTGCGATGTTGTCATCGCCGATCTCGAATGCTTCCGGACAAAGTGATGAACAAAGTCCGCACCCGGTGCAAGTCTCTTTGTTAACTGTAACTTTTGCCATTATTTCACCTCCTTCAATCTTGAATTCAATTTGTTTTTTTTGAAAATGTAAATAACGCGTGAGGATAAGTTTAGGACTGGTTTTTATCGCCTTTTTTTTTCTCCGGCACTTCCAGGCCAATTTTTTTGGCGATATCATAAAACTCTTTTTTACTCAAGCCCCCTAGCGTCTTGCGCTTTTTGCTAAGATGCTCGTTAAACTTTATCGCCTTCTCCTGCATAACGCCATGGGTTTCTTTTGAACCTCCGTACAGACGGAAATTCTTGCCCTTCGTTATACGAACGTGCCCGTCTTTACAGTCAAAACCGAGCCCCAAGAGTACCTTGTGAAATATTCTATTCTTCATGCCGACAAATTATATAACAAAATTAACGTGATATCAAGTATAAAATTCCGTTTATAGCTTTTCCGCTTTTGGCGGGATCTCGCTGAAGTTCAACAGGAGAATCTTCGTGCGGGAAAAGCTTACCTGCCTTACCGGCAGGCAGGCGGCTTATAGCTTGTATACCTTATCCCCGTGCCTTACCTTGGATTTCACCTGCAAGCCCACCTCCTGGCCCCTTTCTGCTTTTTCAATAGGCGCGTGATTGGCCTGCAAGCTTTTTATTTTCTGCTCAAAATCAGTGGTATGTCCCTTGATATAGATCGTATCGCCTGTAGACAACGTGTCCTTTTTTAATTTTATGACGGCAGCCTTTACATGCGGAAAAAAGTGGGTCACTTCACCGATAGGCTCGCCGAGTTCCGCAACCGCTTTTCTTTTCTTAAATAATCCGAATATCATAAGGCACCTCCTTTTTAAATAACAAATAGTAAATCACAAATAACAAAACTAAAAGCATAAAATAGGCTTAGCTAACTAAACTCAAAACACAAAATTGACCACCTGGATTTTGTGCTTTGGATTTATTTCGAATTTTGTGCTTTGGATTTATTTTTCCCGCCATATTTACATGTTGCGGGATCCCGCAGCGCGTAAGCATTGGCGGGAGAATTTTGTGCTTTGTCATTTGTTATTTATTACAGTATACCATATTCTTACCCCTTTTGACCACTTTTTCTCCTTCGCTTAATTTCGCGTTAGGCTTCGGAGAATTCGCCGAAGCATAGCTACTTTGAAATTCTACTTTTTTGGCGAAGACGGATAGAGGGCATATTTCGCAGCGCGGGTTTTTCTTCTTACAGAAATGCTTACCTGTCTCTACGATAAGGGCGTGGTATTCGTTGAAAAGCCCGGGATTCCTCGGGAGATTGCTCATAAAAAAATTTTGGATTTCTTCATAAGTTGCCTTTTCGGATATTAGTTCATGCCTGGCGAATATTCTCTTGGTGTAGGCATCCACGACAAAAACACTTTTCCCGAGCGCGTAGAGAAGGATGCTATCGGCTGTCTCCGGCCCTATGCCCGCGACGCCAAGAAGCGCTTGCCTGAGAGAATCCACGCGAGACCCTCTAAGCCTTGCGAGGCGTCCGCCGGAGAAATTGTTCAAAAATTTAACAAGCGCTTTAAGCTTTTTGGCCTTATCGTTATAAAATCCGGAGGGTTTTATTAGAGCTGCGAGTTTCCGAAGGGGCAGGCGCTTAATCTTTCGGAGAGAAAGGGCATTTTCTCTCTTTAGATTCTCTATGGCCTTTTCTACGTTTGACCAGGCCGTGTTTTGCGTTAGTATCGCTCCCACCATGACCTCGAAAGGCGTCTTGGCCGGCCACCAGTGCCTCGGGCCGAAATGGGCATAGAGCTGATTATAGATATTCTTTAATTTGCGGCGCATTTTTCTTTTGGGCTTAGAATATACAAAGGTGCTTGCCGGCGGCTTTAGCGCAGACAAGCACCTTCGTATAATTTCAAGCTTATTTTCTCTTTCTTCTCTTCTTCTTTCCGCCGCGCTGCATTTTCGCGCTGCAGATGTTGCCTTTCTTATCGATAAAATAAAGATAGCCCTTTTCCTTCTTTACACGGCAGTTGTGTATCATCTTCCTTCCGCCGCCTTTCTTTTTGCCGCGCGCCATCTTTGTTTCATAAGCGCTTCCGTTCTTTCCGACAAAATAGAGATATCCCTTTTTCCTCTTTATACCGCATTTAGCCAGTATTTTCGCCATTTATTTCACCTCCTTTCTAAATAAATTCAAAACCTACGTCCCCATCCTCACGCTATCGGCTATTCCTTCGAGCGTTACTATAGCCGAAAGAATGGCAAGAGCGCTTGTCTTCGGGTTCCTCGGGGAGGGAACGTTTTCCGTCCTTGTTGTAATCTTTCCGAAATCGCCCGATATTTCCACTTCATGTGAATTCTTCGTATATTCCGGCGAGGTAATAATGCGTACCCCTGTCCTCTTCCGGCCTATCCCGGCAAGGCTCAAGATCGAAGCCACGTTGATATTTTTCGGGAACCCCTTAACCGCCTCTTCGGCGCTGCCCTCAAATAGGACTTTTTCACCCGTAACGGCGTTTATATCTATATTTTTTTCCTTGAGATACGGGGCCCCTTCCAATCCCCTGAGTGGCTTTCTCGTAGTCAGTGTAACCTTTTCTATTTTTGATATACCGGCTGCTTTAAGTCCGTCTATCCCGCAAACAGCGCCGCTCGGAAAATAAACATTGACGCCTTTCTTCCTTGCTTCCTCTAAAAGGCCGGCGGAGGCAATCAGGCCGCCTACGCTCATGACGAGGACGGTTTTTGATTTTTCTATAGCTTTTTTTACTATCTCCAGAGATACAGCGCTCGAGGCGGATTCTACTATCAAGTCTGCTCTTTTAAAAAGGTCTTCCATGGAACCTACCGCGACACTTTTTTTAAGCGTGCGCGAAAGCTTCTCGCTTTTTTCATTTTTTGTATCGTAGAGCGCTACAACTTCTATTTTCCCTTTAAGAACCCCCGTCGACGCCCATGCAAGCTCTGAGCCTATCGTGCCGCATCCTATTATGCCGATTGAGAGCTTCTTCATTCGGATTTCTTCGTTATGTTAAGCATTTTTTCCAGGGTCTTGCGCGCTTTTTCGCTTACGTTCCGGGGTACCTTAACTTCATAAACAAGATTTTCAAGAGAATGCGCCACCCAACCGAGCGTCGTAAGTTTCATGTTAGCGCATAAGAGGCGCGGTGTCGGCACGTGAAAAACCTTCCCCGGATTTTCCTCCCTAAGCTTGTAAAGCATTCCGCTTTCAGTACCGATAATAAATACCTTTGCCTTTGAATTCTTGGCATAGCGGAACATGCCGGCCGTCGAGCAGATATGATCTGCCATCTTTAAAACCTCAGGACTGCATTCGGGATGCGCGACAAATTCAGCATCCGGGAACTTGGCTTTAGCCTTTATGACATCCTCATCCGTAAGCCTTATGTGCGTGGGACAAAAGCCTTCCCAGAGAATTATTTCCTTCTCGGGCACCTGGCTCTGCACATACCTCCCGAGGTTTTTATCCGGTACGAATATAACGCGTTTATTTTTTATGGACTTTACGACTTCTATAGCGTTGGAGGACGTGCAACTTATATCGCTTTCGGCTTTTACCTCGGCGCTCGAGTTGACGTAGCAGACAACGGCGGCATCCGGAAATTCTCGCTTTTTCCGACGGAGTTTTTCGGGGGTAATCATGTCGGCAAGGGGGCATCCCGATTCTTTGACCGGCAAAAGCACGCGTTTTTTGGGGTTAAGTATAGCGCCGCTCTCGGCCATAAAGCGTACACCGCAGAAAACTATGATGTCTGATTTTTTATCGGTGGCGGCCACGCGCGCCAAAGCCAGTGAATCACCCGAGAAATCGGCTATTTCCTGGATTTCGTCGCGCTGGTAATTATGCACCAGTATTATGGCATTTTTTTTATCTTTAAGCTTTTCTATTTTGGCTTTAAGCTCTTTTTTATATAAAATGTCGTCTTTATTGTGATTTGCCGGATACATAAACGCCCTTCTGTTTTTCCATATCAAGCATAATGTTATCGATAAGCCTGGTCTTCCCTATAAATACAGCCATAGCTATTAAGATTTCGCCCCGCAGCGCGGAAACCTCTTTAAGGAATTTTGTATCACGTATCGAGATATAATCAATTTTAGCCAACGGCACGCCCGAGATCGTCTCGCGCATCTTTTTTATGATTTTTTTCGTATCCTTTTCACCGGAAAGAATTAGATCTTCCGCGAGCTTGAGCGAGCGATGGAGGACCGAAGCGTCCTTTCTTTCGGGCTTCGTAAGATATGTATTCCTGGAACTCATGGCAAGGCCGCCTTCTTCTCTTACGGTGGGAAAAACTTTTGTTGTCACGTCCATATTTAAATCCCGCACCATCTTCCGGATAACGAACGCCTGTTGCGCATCCTTCTGTCCGAAATACACTATATCCGGTTTTATAATTTCGAGCAGCTTCATGACTACCGTTGTAACACCCCTGAAATGTCCCGGTCTCGAGGCGCCTTCCATGCTGTCTGTCAGCTTTTCCACATCCACGAAAGTGGAAAAATCTTCGGGATACATGTCCTCGTCCTGCGGACAGAATAAGGCATCGACAAAGCAGTCTTTCGTAAGCTCTTCGTCTTTTTTTATGTCACGGGGGTATTTTTTAAAATCCTCGCCCGCTCCGAACTGCATGGGGTTTACAAATATGCTCGTTATAAGCGTGTCGCACTGTTTCCGGGCCGTCCTGATGAGGCTTAAGTGCCCCTCGTGAAGATAACCCATCGTCGGAACAAGCCCCACAAGCTTGTTCTCCTTCTTCATGATCCTGGCGTAGGTCTTCATCTTATCTATGCCGTTGATTATTTTCACTATTATCCGTTCAGTTCGCGTAATCCCTTTAATACAAATTCCCTTTTCTGCATTCTCGGGTGCGGAATCTTAAGTGTTTTCGTGTTAATTTTTTTACGGCCGAAGAGAAGAATGTCCAGGTCTATGGTGCGGGGGCCTTTTTTTATTTCTCTCCTCCTGCCAAAGCGATCTTCAATCTTTCGCAGCTCATCCAGAAGCCTGGCCGGATCAAGGGTTGTCTTTATTTCAAAAACACCGTTTAGATACTTTCCCTGCGGTGGCCCGCCGACAGGATCAGTTTCATAAATGGAGGATGTTCTTTCAAGCTTGACCCCATTTATCGATTTTACCAGCTGTAACGCTTTTGCTATGTTGGCGTCTCTGTCGCCCAGATTAGAGCCTATTCCTATGTAGACCTTGTTTCCTGTCATTGCGAGCCCGTCATTCATCGAGATTGCTTCGGCTGGCTTTGCCAGCCTCGCAATGACGGGCGAAGCAATCTCTCTTCGGTTTTCCCTCAATGACGAAACAAGCAAATTCTTCACATAAGCCTCCCGATTCTCTCCGCCGCTTCT
>CAZYPU010000035.1:0-4334 GCA_964649665.1 uncultured Planctomycetia bacterium | reverse complement strand
TCCGTCCTCCGCTTACCGCTTACCGCTTAACGCTTACCGCTTATATGATTTCCCCAATTCTCTCCGCCGCTTCTTTTAGCCGCGAGGTACCGACGGTCAAGGCCATTCTTACGTAGCCCTCTCCGCTTGCGCCGAATCCGTTGCCCGGCGTAGCCACAACGTCTGATTTCTCCAGAAGCTTCTTTGCAAGGGTCACAGAGGTATGCCTGCCAAATACGGGAGCCCAAACATAAAAAGTCGCCTGCGGCTTTCGGACCTTCCAGCCGGCCTTGTTCAAGGCGTCTACAAAAACGTTCCTGCGTTTTTCGTAAAGGCCCTTTATGTTCTTGGTGACCTTATCTACATGCTTAAGCGCCTCAACGCCGGCTATCTGGATGGCGTTAAAAGCTCCCGAATCGATGTTTGCTTTTACCTTACTAAGCGCGTTTACAATTTTGTGATTTCCGCACACAAAACCAAGCCGCCAGCCTGTCATGTTAAATATCTTTGAAAGGGAATGAAATTCCACACCAACTTCCCTGGCGCCCGGGGTCTCCAGAAAACTCGGGCACTTCAAGCCGTCAAAAGAAAGCTCGCTATAGGCAGCGTCATGGCAGACCATAATATTGTGCTTCTCGGCAAATTTCACGGCTTCTTTAAAAAATGACGCCTCGCATACGGCCGAGGTAGGATTATTCGGATAATTCAGAAACATCAGCTTTGCCTTGCCCAAAACAGAGGATTTTACATCGTGCAGGTCCGGCAAAAAGGAATTCTTCTCAAGAAGAGGCATTTTATATGGCGTGCCGCCGGCAAAAATTATGCCCGAATTGTACGGCGGATAGCACGGATCGGGTACAAGGCCTACATCGCCGCTGTTGATAAAAGCCAGTGGTATGTGCGCGATGCCCTCTTTTGATCCGATAAGAGGTAAAATCTCCCTATCAGGGTCGAGTTCCACCGCAAATCTTTGCTTATACCAGCGCGCAATCGCGATCCGCAGCTCCGGGAAGCCCTTATCGAGCGCGTACTTGTGCGTAGCAGGATCGAGGCTTGCCCTGCGCAAGGCATCAATAATAAATTTAGGCGTCGGCTGGTCCGGGTCGCCCACGCCCAGGTCGATTATATCGCGGCCACGCTGAAGGGCTTCCTTCTTTGCCTTGTCTATTTCAACAAATAAATACGGCGGTAGCTCCTTGAGCCGCTCAGCTAATTCTATTTCAAATCTCATTTTTCCTCCAACTTACCGCTTATCGCTTACCGCTTACCGCTCATCCCTAAAACATCCCTCATTGAAAAGAGTCCTTTCTTTTTTTTCGTAATAAATTTTGCGGCCCTGAGCGCGCCGAGGGCAAATATATCTCTTGTCTTGGCGCTATGCGAAATCTTCAATATATCTGTTTCGCTTTCAAAAACTATTTCATGATCTCCCGCGACTTCGCCTTCACGAATGGACTCCACCAAAGCATCACCCTTCGAGATTTCTTTTACCGTCTCCGCCATGAGACGCGCGGTTCCGCTCGGCTTGTCTTTTTTGTGCACGTGATGCGTTTCTTTTATGCTTACCTTATAATCACCGCCAAAAGCTTCAGCTGTTTTTCCTATAAGAGAAAGGAACACATTAACGCCGACTGACATGTTAGGTGAAAAGACAACGGGTATGACACGCGAGGCCTCCCGCACGGCTTTTAACTCCTCTTCGGAAAAACCGGTAGTACCGATTACCATGGCCATTTTCCGCTTTTTTGCCTCCGCAAGGTGCTCGACAGTTGCTGCGGGCGAGGTAAACTCTATGATACAGTCGCATTTGCCCTTTACCTTATCCATGCCGCCGGCGATACCCGCCTCCGGATGGGCTTCCTTTTCGAACTTCCCGGCGACCTGAAATGCAGAATCTTTTTCGGCAAGGGCGATTAATCTCTTGCCCATCCTGCCGAGCGCACCGCTGACAACTATTCTTATCATTTTAACCTACCGACCGCGTAGGTGGGGTTTAAACCCCACCTACGCGGTGTATTTCACAGCAACCCATAGTCCTTTAACGCCTTTTTTAATTTTATCTCGTTTTCTTTTTCCATGCCGCAAAGCGGAAGGCGCATCTCTCCGTTTAGCCTCCCAAGAAGCCTCATCGATACCTTAAGCGGTATCGGATTTGTCTCGATAAACATCGCCCTGCAGAGCGGGAATATGCGATGGTGGATATCCTTTGCTTTTTCGACATTCCCCTCCAGGAAATTAAGCGTCATCTCGTGCACCTCTTTTGGTATTATATTCGCTACAACACTTACGACGCCTCTGGCGCCTATAACCATCATCGGAAGTGTAAGCGAATCGTCTCCTGAAAGCACTGTTATGTCACAGGAAGACAGGATACGGCTCACCTGATCAAGGCTTCCCGAGGCTTCTTTTATAGCTACAATGTTGCTGAACTTAGAAAGCCGCGCTATCGTCTCGGGCATCATGGATATGCCTGTCCTGGAAGGCACATTGTAAAGCATGATCGGGATATCGGCCGCACCGGCAATCGCTTCGTAGTGCCTGTACTGGCCTTCCGGCGTAGGCTTGTTATAATAGGGCGTTATCGAGAGCACGCCGTCACATCCGGCTCTTTTGGCGTATTTCGTTAAGGCTATCGCCTCCGCGGTGCTGTTGGAACCTGCCCCGCAGATGACAGGTACCCTCTTTTTTACAACGTCACAGACGAACTTCATGAGATACTTCTGTTCCTCGTGTGTAAGTGTAGCGGCCTCACCCGTGCATCCTACCGGAACGATCCCGTCGGTTCCGTTCTCGATCTGGAATTCTATAAGCTCTTTAAACTTTTTTTCGTCAATTTTGCCGTTTCTAAACGGCGTGACTATCGCGACAAATGAACCTTTAAACATAATTTAGTCCCCCGTCAAAAATTATATGCGCTTTCCCTTCCAGGTATACATCCCCGAAAGCGCCGTGTTCCTTTTTAAAATAAACCTTTAGAATATCGCCGCTTCTGGTAACAGCGCTTACCGGCACTTTGGTGAGGCCGGTAAGATGCGAAATGATAGCAGCGGCCACGACACCCGTACCGCAGGCAAGGGTCTCGTCTTCCACGCCTCTTTCGTACGTCCTGACAAGAATGGTCGAGGCATCTTTTATTTCAACAAAATCCGCGTTAATTCCTTCCGGCTGAAACACCTTGTGATACCTTACTCCGCTGCCGGCAACCTTGACGGGATACTTTTCTATATTCTCCACAAAATGTACGGCATGCGGAACACCCGTGTTCACCGCGTGGATAGTCATAATGTTTTTCCCGACGCCGATATTCTGGTCGAGCTTAATACCTTCAGGCGGCGTCATCTTTACCTTAATCGACTCATCATTAATCTCGGCTTCCAGTATTCCGGCGCCGGTCTCGATTTTCATGAAAGGCCCGCACCATTCTTTTCGAAAAGCATATAAAGCGCTTGAGCGGATGCCGTTGCCGCACATCGCGACTTCAGAGCCATCGGGATTTATGACCCTCATCTTAAAATCCGCCGAGGGTGAATCCTCGAGGACGAGAAGCCCGTCGGCTCCGACGGAATACTTCCTCCGGCAGACAAGTTTCGCCAGCTGGGAAAAATCACCGACTTCCTTTTCCAGCTTTCCTTCTCTGTTATCAACAATTACAAAATCATTACCGGCAGCTTCGGCTTTAGTAAAAGGTATAATCACTTTTACCGAATGCTCTCCCCTCTCACAAGATCTTTGTTCGTTTCCCTTGTTTTTGCGACGAAAAACTTGTCTCCGTCCACCATCACTTCTGCGGCACGCGGCCTGGAATTATAATTCGAGGACATGGTATAGCCGTAAGCGCCTGCGCCCATTACAGCCAGAAGGTCCCCCTGCTTTAAAGAAGGGAGGGCCCTGTCTTTGGCCAAAAAGTCTCCGCTTTCACATATCGGGCCTACCACGTCATGCTTTGTCCTTCCGGAGCGCCTTCGGGATTTTGCAACCGGCCGAATCGCGTGATACGCCTCATAAAGGCTCGGCCTTATGAGGTCATTCATACCGCTGTCAACCACGAGAAATCTTTTTCGTCCCGTTTTTTTTCTGAACAATACCTTCGTGGCCATTATCCCGCTGTTACCGGAAATAAACCTTCCGGGCTCAAGGATAATCTTTAAACCACTTCTCTTTATCAGAGGCAGTACTTTCCCGGCAAAGCGGGCAGCCGTCTGGGCCTTTTCCATCGAATAGACGATACCAAGGCCGCCGCCGATATTAAGGTATTCGATATATATCGTGTTTTCCGACAGAAACCTCAACACCTTCTTTATGGCCCTCCGAAAAGGGTTCGCCGAGAGAATCTGCGAACCCACGTGTATGTGTAC
>CAZYPU010000034.1:0-11897 GCA_964649665.1 uncultured Planctomycetia bacterium | reverse complement strand
AAAAACGCCGACGTAGCTCAGTTGGCAGAGCAGCGGTTTCGTAAACCGCAGGTCGACAGTTCGAATCTGTCCGTCGGCTCCAAAGAATGTCAAGCTACAAAGAACTTTTTAAAAACAGGAATTTCGTCCTTTATTCCGTCGGGCAGGCATTTTCGCAGTTCGGCGACAGGCTTGTCCAGATTGTGCTGATAGGTTTCGTTTACAAGAGGTGGCCCGGCTCTTCGCTCCAGCTTGCCAAGATTTTCTTTTTTACCGTCATACCTTCGTTTTTCATAAGCCCCATAGCAGGCGTTTGCATTGACAGGTGGGATAAAAAATACGTCATGATCGCAAGCGACATGTTTCGCGCCGCGGCGATACTTCTCATCCCGCTTTTTTTCCTTTTTTGCAAAAGTCCTGTTCCGATTTATGTTATAATATTCCTTAATTTCGCCGCAGCGTGTTTTTTTCTCCCCGCAAGACTTGCCATTATCCCGAAATTAGTCCCGAAAGACGACATTCTGATCGCTAATTCCGCAAGCTCCATAACATGGGTTATTTCGGGGATAGCGGGGTTTAGCTTAGGCGGAATTCTGGCGGAGTGGATCGGCATAAGAAACAGTTTCTTCGTGAATTCAGCTGTTTACCTGCTTTCGGTGGCGAGTTTTCTTCTGCTGATTTATTCGGTGAGAAAGAGGGGCTATTCGGGGGAGCCCGAAGAGGCGACCGGGTCCGGAAAAAGACTTTTCAGGAAATCATTTTTTCACGATTTTATCGAAGGATTGAAAGCGCTTTTTTCCGATCGGCGATTAAAATTCGCCGCCTATATCTTTTTTATTCTTTCCTCCTTAGTAGGAGCCATGTATGTTGTCGGTGTTATTTTCATCCAGGAGACGCTTAAGTCAATGACGAAAGATGTGGGTGTGCTCGGCATGTGCCTCTTTGTGGGCCTGCTCATCGGTTCTTCCGTATACGGAAAGTTGGGAAACAGGCTGCCCCGGACAAAGACTATTTTTATGGCACTTTTTCTAAGCGGAATTCTTGTTGTCATTTTTGTCGTGGGGCTCAGGCTGACGAAGTCGTTCTTGTTCGGAAGCGCGGTCGCATTTATTCTCGGGTTTTTTATCTCCCCCGTATACGTCGGCGGCACCACCATTATTCATGAATCGGCGCTAAGCAGTCTGAGGGGCCGCATATTCAGCTCCATAGGCATTATTATGAACGTGGGCTTTTTACTTTTTATGTTCATATCGTCATTGTTTGCCGAGCACATGGATAAAATGTGGATACTCGTTGCCTGTGGGACGGGATTTGCTCTTTTCGGGATAATAAGTATGGCGGCGGGTTTCTTAAAAAAATTTACTTCTTCTTCTTGAGCTTCTTAACCGCGGGCGCGATTTCGTTGATACATGCCCTGTAGAAATTGCATAGCGGACAGCAGATATTTTCTTCTCCGCGTTCACCCCTGTACCATTTGGTTTCGCAGGTCCAATATAGCTGGCACTTTTCGCAGCAACGCAACTTCTTTCCCATAACGCTATTCATTTTACCTTATTTTCTAAAACTGTCAAGAGTTTTGTAGGCGTTTAAAACTTTTGACAAATAAAACTATTCATGTATAATATTATTACTATGTTCTCGAAGACGTTTCGCGGGGGGGTGCATCCCGCTCAGCACAAAGAAGTGACCGTTGACAAGCGGATAAAGGCCGTCCCGGCACCGCCGGAAATTATTTTACCGCTTACCCAGCACATAGGCGCGCCCAACGAGCCGCTCCTCGGCCCGGGGGATACGGTAAAATTAGGCCAGCGCATCGCCGGATCCGAATCTTTTATCTCGGCGCCCGTGCACTCGAGCGTTTCGGGCAAAATAAAAACAATTCAGAATTTTTTCAATCCTGTTTACGGCAAAGCCCCCGCCGCTTTTATAGAAAACGACGGAAGAAATGAGGCCGTGCCCTTCCAGGCAAGAGAAAACCCCCTCGCGCTTCCGAAAGAAAAATTAATAAGCATTGTAAGGGAGGCCGGAATTGTCGGCCTAGGCGGGGCCGCCTTTCCGACCCACGTGAAATTAAAACTTCCGGAAGGAAAAAACGCGGATAGCCTGATCGCCAACGGCGCCGAATGCGAACCCTACCTTACCTGCGACCACCGCCTGATGGTTGAGAGAACCGACAAAATAATAAAGGGAATATATCTGGCCGCCGGAATTCTCGGCGTAAAAAATATCTTTTTGGCCGTTGAGCAGAACAAGCTAAGCGCGGTTTTTGCGATTGAGAAGGCCGTTCGCGAAATAACGAGGAAATCATCACACAGTATACCGCTTCGGATCAAGGTCCTTAAAACAAAATACCCCCAGGGCGGGGAAAAGCAGCTCGTCAAAGCCATCCTCGGAAGAGAGGTTCCTCCCGGAAAACTTCCCCTGGATGTGGGGGCGGTTGTGCAGAACGTGGGGACGTGCCTTGCGCTTTATGAAGCCGTATACGACGGAAAACCGCTCATAGAAAGGTGCATAACCTTAAGCGGCAGCTGCCTGAGAGAGCCGGGCAATTTTATTGTGCGTCTTGGCACGCCTCTTAGAGACGCCGTGAAATTTTGCGGCGGCTTTACAGAACCTCCCGCAAAGGTAATAGTGGGCGGGCCCATGATGGGCATAGCCCAGTACACCCTGGACATACCTATTGTGAAGGGCACCACGGGAGTGGTTTTTCTTTCAAAAAAAGAAACGGAGATCCCGGAGGAATTATCCTGCGTCCGCTGCGCCAGATGCGTGGATATATGCCCCGTAAATTTATTGCCTACGGAAATCATGCGCATGGTAAAATATTCCAGGTGGCACCGCACCGAAGAACTTCACCCATCGGATTGCATTGAGTGCGGCGCCTGCGCCTACGCTTGCCTTAGCAAGATACCTTTGGTACAATACATAAAACTTGCCAAACAGAAGGAACTAAAAAAGAAGTAATGGAAAACGGTTTATACATATCCCCCGGCCCGCATATTTTCGCGAAAGGATCAATGTCCAAAGCAATGCGGGATGTCATCATTGCCCTGACGCCGGCGATTTTTGCGAGTATTTATTTTTTCAGGGCCAGGGCTGTCATTTTATTCGTTGTATCGGTCGTATCCTGCGTTGTTTTTGAGGCGGTTATCCGGGCTTTGATGAAAAGAAAGATCACCCTCTCCGACTCAAGCGCCATAGTAACGGGCATTCTTTTTGCGATGAACATGCCGCCCTCACTTCCGGTCTGGGCATGCATACTGGGCTGTTTCGTCGCGATAGGCCTCGCCAAACAACTTTTCGGCGGGTTGGGGAATAATATATTTAACCCGGTTTTTCTCGGAAGGGCATTTCTGGCAGCCGCCTTTCCGACATTCATGACAACCTGGAATAATCCCGTTACGATGGATGCCCTGACAGGCGCCACGCCTCTGGGCATGGTTAAATTCAGCCATAATCTAAGCGTAAACTATGGGGATCTTTTCATAGGCAACGTTTCCGGATCGGTGGGAGAAACATCGGCGCTCGCGCTTATAATAGGAGGGGTATACCTATTAATAAGGAGGGCCATCGATTGGCGCATACCCCTTTCGTATATCGGCACGGTTTTTATTATCGGCGCAATAGCAGGCGCGGCCGCTCCGGCTACTTATGCCGGCGGATTGTTTTACGTCCTTGCCGGCGGCCTTCTGATAGGCGCTATATTTATGGCCACTGACCCGGTGACGAGCCCGGTCACCAAGGCAGGGCGGTGGATCTTTGGCGCGGGCTGCGGCGTAATTACAATGGTCATAAGATTGTGGGGCGGCCTTCCCGAAGGCGTTATGTACGCGGTTCTTTTGATGAACGCCGTAACACCCCTTCTTAACAGGTTAACGAGGCCGAGGAGGTACGGAACATAATGCGTAACGCAATAAAAATGATAAGCGTGCTGACAATAGTGGGGCTCATATCGGGCGCGGCGCTTGTGCTGGTATACAGCTACGCGAATCCGCTTATCGAAAAAAACAAAAAAAATGAAATGAAAAAAGCTATTTTCAGGATTTTCCCGGACGGGAAATCCTATACGGGCGAAACCGTGGATGAGGTAGACGTTTTCAGGGTAAAAAATGCCGAGGATACTTTCATCGGGTACGCTTTTTTAGCCGAGGGTAACGGCTATCAGGGCGTGATAGAGATGATGGCGGGGATAAGCCCGGACATGGAAACCGTTGTGGGCCTGGAGATTCTGGACTCGCAGGAGACACCCGGTCTCGGCGGGGAGATAGCGACAGATAAATTTACCTCGCAGTTCAAAGCGCTTAAAGCGGCGCCCGAGATCGCTTACGTTAAAAACGTGAAGCCCGCAAGGCCCAACGAGATCCAGGCCATAACGGGCGCGACAATATCCTCCCGCGCCGTCGTAACAATTCTTAACGAAACGATAAAAAAAATAAAAGGAAAGCTGAAGTGACTGACGGTAAAAATTGCGCCGCTTGCGGCAAGGAATTCTGTAAGGGGCTGTGGCGGGAAAATCCCATCCTCGTTCAGGTGCTGGGAATGTGCCCTACACTGGCCGTTACGACGAAAGCGCTTTTTGGATTCTCGATGGGCATGGCAACGCTTTTCGTGCTGGTAAGTTCAAGCCTTGTAATATCCTCCATAAGAAAACTTATCCCTCCGCAGGTAAGAATCGCCACTTTTACCGTAATCATAGCCACTTTCGTTACGTGCGCGGACTATTTTTTGAAAGCGAATTTTTATACCATCTCGAAAGAATTGGGCCCGTACGTTCCCCTGATTGTCGTAAACTGTATCATACTCGGCCGCCAGGAGGCATTCGCCTATAAGAATAACGTGTTAGAAAGCCTCACCGACGCGGTCGGCATGGGCCTCGGATTCAGCATTGTGCTTGTGATACTGGGATCCATAAGGGAGCTTTTGGGTTTCGGAACAATATTCTATTACGAGATTTTTGGAAAAGGTTTTGAGCGCTGGGTTATCATGGCGCTTCCGGCAGGCGCTTTTATCACGCTTGGATTTTTAGTGGGATTTTTTAACTGGATAAACAAAAGGGTTAAAGCTTAAAGCTTATGCCGATGGCAACAACACTCGTACTGATATTCGTATCCGCCGCTATAACGCACAATTTTGTCCTTACCTACTTTCTGGGCATATGCCCTTTCATAGGCGTCTCAAGACGGATAGAGCAAGCCGTAGGCATGGGCATGGCCACAACGTTTGTCATGACGCTGGCCGCGATGGTTACCTGGGTTATTTATTATTTCATACTCATCCCTTTCAAGCTCCCGTTTTTACAGTACGCCGCCTTTATTATTGTTATCGCGAGCCTGGTTCAGATAGTCGAGATGTTTCTAAGGAAAACATCGCCTCAGCTGTACAGGGCGCTCGGAATATACCTGCCGCTCATCACCACGAATTGCGCCATACTCGGCCTTACGCTTTTCATGGTGCTCAGGGAATACAGCTTTTTGGAAAGTGTTGTTTTCGGCGTCGGCGCCGGGTGCGGCTTTACGCTCGCGCTTATTATTATGTCGGGCATAAGGGAAGAGCTTGACTGCTGCGATATCCCCGGGCCCCTTGAGGGAGCCGGCATTACCCTCATTATTGCGGGACTGCTTGCCCTTGCGTTTATGGGATTCGGCGGCCTGATCAGTAAATAAAATGGATAACACGGTAGTTACATCAATAGTGAGCATGGCGGGGCTGGGATTTCTGTTCGCCTCGGTCCTGGCGTTCGTAAGCCGGAAACTGAAAGTGGAAGAGGACCCGAGAGTAGAGCGAATAAACGAAGCGCTTCCGGGATTAAATTGCGGCGCGTGCGGATTTACCAATTGCCGCGAATACGCGGCAGCGCTTGCTAAGGGGGAAATCGGCCCGGATAAATGTAAGGTCGGCGGCGAGAAAGTCGCCGAAAGCCTTTGCGAAATCCTGGGGGTAAGCGTTCAGAAAAGGACAAAAGAAACCGCTGTCCTGCACTGCGGGGCCGATGCCTCCCGCAGGAAAAAAAAGGCCAATTATACGGGGATCATGACCTGTCTGGCGGCGCACAATACATTCGGGGGCGAAGCGCTTTGCGCGTACGGATGCCTCGGTTACGGCGACTGCCGCCTGGCGTGCCCGTTCGGCGCGATCGCGATAATAAACGGCCTTCCCCGGATAGACAAAGATAAATGCACCGCCTGCGGGGTGTGCGTCTCATCGTGCCCGCGGCGTCTTATATCCGTTGAAAAAATACCGACGGATAATTTTCTGTATGTGGCCTGCAACAATTCCGATAAAGGACCCGAGACAAGAAGGGCCTGTCCGGTCGGCTGCATTGCATGCGGCATCTGCGAGAAACAAACCGGCGGCATATTCTGCGTTAAAAACAATCTGGCGCGCGTCCGGTGTGACAGAATAAAGGATATAGGCAATACGGAAGAGGTAATTAAGAAGTGTCCCACTAAATGTATAGTAAGAATTTGAGAGAATATGATCGGTTGTCATTGCGAGGCCGCGAAGCGGCCGAAGCAATCTCAGACGATGAGATTGTTTCGCTCCCTTCCCTCCGGGTCTACGACCCGTAGGGTCGGAGACGGTCGCTCGCAATGACAGCGGACAGCTGAAAAAGGAGGAAGCAAAGTGTCTCAAAACGTATCAGAGATAAGCGCGGCTAATTTTAAAAAAGAAATTTTAAATTCCGATATTCCGGTTCTGGTGGACTTCTGGGCCGAATGGTGTATGCCATGCCGCATGATAGTGCCCATAATAGACGAACTTTCGCAGGACTATAAAGGGAAAATTAAAGTTGCGAAAGTCAATGTGGACGATAATCCGGAGCTTGCCACGGACCTCCAGATTTTAAGCATACCGCTTTTAATTCTCTTTAAAGACGGAAAGGAAATGACAAGGATAGCTGGGGCAAACCCGAAAGCCTACATAGCGAAGGAAGTGGAAGCAGCGCTAAAATAATGTATATACTGGGGATATCCGCATATTATCACGATTCCGCCGCCGCTCTCGTAAAAGACGGCGAAATACTGGCCGCCGCCCAGGAAGAGCGTTTTACGCGAAAAAAGCACGACCAGAGGTTTCCCGAAAGCGCCATCAAATCCTGTCTTGAAATTGCCGGGATATCCGTCAAAGACCTGGATTATGTCGCTTTTTACGACAAGCCGTTTATTAAATTCGAGAGGATACTCGAAACATATCTTGCCTACGCGCCTTTCGGAATCAGGTCTTTCATAAAGGCCGTGCCTTTGTGGATCAAAAAGAAGCTCTGGATGAAGGAACTTATAAAGAAAGAACTCGGTTACGGGAGCATGATTATATTTCCCGAGCACCACCAGTCCCACGCCGCAAGCGCCTTTTTTCCCTCGCCCTACAGGGAGGCGGCGATACTTACCGCCGACGGCGTCGGCGAGTGGGCCACCGCGAGTTTCGGCGAGGGGAGGGATAATTCGATCACTCTCAGGAAAGAAATAAGATTTCCGCATTCCCTCGGCCTCTTATATTCCGCGTTTACCTATTATACGGGGTTCAGAGTGAACTCCGGCGAATACAAGGTAATGGGGCTCGCGCCTTACGGCGAGCCGAAGTATAAAGACCTCATTTTAAGAGAACTCCTGGACTTGAAAGACGACGGCTCTTTCAAATTGAACATGAAATACTTCAACTACTGCGCCGGGCTTACCATGACCAATGAAAAGTTCCACAGGCTTTTCGGCGGAAAACCCAGAAAGCCCGAATCGCGCTTTACCCGGCGGGACATGGACCTTGCGCGTTCCGTTCAGGAGGTTACCGAGGAGATAATGCTTAAGGCCGCAAGGCACGTTCACGATGTTACGGGTATGCAGAACCTTGTCCTCGCCGGCGGCGTTGCGCTGAACTGTGTCGGGAACGGAAGAATACTGCGTGAAGGGCCTTTTAAGAATATATGGATCCAGCCTTCCGCAGGTGACGCCGGGGGAGCGTTGGGGGCCGCGCTTTTTACATGGCACCAGTATCTGGGTAATTCACGCACACCTGATGAGAAGGAAGATTTTCAGAAAGGGTCATATCTTGGCCCGCGCTATAGCAGCGAAGAAATAATCGGCTTCCTGAAAAGTAAAAACGTTCCCTACACGGAACTTAAGGATGAGGAAATTCCGGAGCGCATCGCGGATTTAATAAACGAAGGCAAGGTTATTGGCTGGTTCCAGAACAGGATGGAGTTTGGGCCCAGAGCCCTTGGCGCAAGAAGCATAATAGGCGATGCGCGCTCACCGAAGATGCAGGAAATCATGAACCTCAAGATAAAATTCCGCGAAAGCTTCAGGCCCTTCGCGCCTTCGGTGCTGGAAGAAAGAACGCCGGAATATTTCGAACTCGATAAAGAAAGCCCCTATATGCTTCTTGTGGCTCCGGTAAAGCGGGCAAAGCGCCGCAAGGCGCCCGAGGGCGAGGATAAACTCTTCGGCCTTGCAAAACTAAACGTCGCGCGTTCGGAAATACCGGCCGTAACCCACGTGGACTATTCGGCGAGGATCCAGACCGTAAACCGCCGCGCCAATCCCCGGTATTATGACATGATAAAAAAATTCGACGAAAAATACGGCTGCCCGGCCATTATAAATACATCTTTCAACGTAAGGGGCGAGCCCATCGTGGCGGCGCCGGCCGATGCGTATCTCTGTTTTATGAGAACAAACATGGATTACCTGATCATGGAAAATATAATACTGGAGAAAAAGTCCCAGAAATCCCTGGATAAGGATATTGACTGGCTGAGGGAATACGAGCTGGATTAATTATGTTCGAAGAAATAAAAGACATAAAAAGCACAAAAAAGGAAGTCCGAGAGTTTGGCTTGACGATAGGAGTAATTCTTGTTATCCTGGGGGCGCTGTCTTCGTGGCGCGGGAAGCCGCAGGCGCCGTATTTTCTGGGCGCCGGGGCCCTGTTTATAATCTTTGGCCTTGTGCTTTGGCGGGTTTTAAGGCCCCTCCAGAAGGCGTGGATGAGTTTTTCCATAATTCTCGGCTTTTTCATGAGCCGGCTTATTCTTACGGTTCTTTTTTACGGCGTCATAACGCCGATCGGCTTTATTATGAAACTTTCGGGTAAGGACATACTGGACGAGCGCATAGATAAAACGCGCCCGTCCTACTGGCACGAAATAGATACCGGGAAAAAAGACAAAAAAAGCTACGAAAACCAGTATTAAAGATGCGGCCGGATTCACGCGGATTAAAATTACATCCGTGTAATCCGGATTTAGTCCGCGCGATCAATATTACGGGGGGAGCGAATGAGTAAAATAGCGTTTTTCAAGGAACTCTGGGGATTTCTGATGAGCCGCAAGAAGTGGTGGCTTCTGCCTATCATTATAATTTTGCTTCTTCTGGGGCTCCTCATTATTTTCACCGAAAGTTCCGCGGTCGCGCCATTTATTTACACATTATTTTAAAATCAGGCCTCACCAGTCAGGCCCCGTAGGTCCCGAGGGGTGGGTCCTGTAAAGATTTAATATGAACATAGCGGTATTCGCATCCGGAAACGGCACAAACCTTCAGGCCATAATCGACGAGGTCTCCCGCGGGGGAATAAAGGCTAAAATCGCGCTTGTCGTAAGCGACAATAAAAGCGCCTATGCCCTCCGGCGGGCGAAAAAAGCCGGAATCGAAACATTTGTCCTGAACCATAAGGAATTTGCCTCCAGAGAAAGCCGCGACAGGGAAATAATAAAAGAGCTGGAGAAGAAAAATATCGGCCTGGTTGTGCTGGCAGGATTCATGCGGCTTCTAAGCCCCTATTTCGTCAAAAAATATAAAAACAGGATCCTTAACGTACACCCTTCGCTTCTGCCTTTATTTAAGGGAACGCACGGGATAAAAGACGCGTTTGAATCCGGCGCGAAAAAAACCGGCGTCACGGTGCATTTTGTTGACGAAGAATTGGACCACGGCCCCATAATACTGCAGGAAACGGTCAATGTGGATGCGGATGACACGCTTGATACGCTGGAAGAGAAGATCCACAAAATTGAACACAAATTATATCCGGAGGCAGTTCGTTTATTTGTTGAAGGTAAATTGAAAGTCAAAGGACTTTAAGCAAGGAGAGTAGCAGATGTCAGCTAAAATACAGCACGTACACGCCCGCGAAATTTTAGACTCAAGGGGAAACCCCACCGTTGAGATAGATGTGATCTTAGAGGACGGCTCTTTCGGCAGGGCCGCGGTTCCGAGCGGCGCCTCGACAGGCGAACATGAAGCGGTGGAGCTTCGCGACGGCGATAAATCGCGCTATCTCGGAAAGGGCGTAACCAAAGCCGTAAAGAACGTGAATACGGAAATCGCTTCAAAACTAAAAGGCATGGATGCTCTGGAACAGGAAAAAATAGACAAAACCTTGATAGAGACAGACGGTACGGAAAACAAGTCGCGTCTCGGCGCAAACGCGATTTTAGGCGCGTCCCTTGCGGTTTGCAAGGCTGCCGCGAATTCAGAAAAACTACCCCTTTACAAATACATAGGCGGAGAGAAGGCGCGCACGCTTCCTATCCCCATGATGAACATATTAAACGGCGGAGCGCACGCCGACAATAACGTGGATTTGCAAGAGTTTATGATAATGCCCATCGGCGCGCCGAGCTTCAAAGAGGCGCTCCGCATGGGAAGCGAGGTATTTCACAATTTGAAGGGCATACTGAAATCCGGTAAGCTTTCTACCGCCGTGGGGGACGAAGGCGGGTTTGCCCCGGATCTCCGCTCTAACGAAGAAGCAGTTGATGTCATACTGGAGGCAATAGACAAAGCCGGCTATAAAAAAGGCAAAGATATTTTTATAGCCCTTGACCCCGCCGCGAGCACTTTCTTTAAAAACGGAATTTATACACTGGAAGCGGAAGCGAAGAGGGAAAACTCCTCACGGGACATGGTGGAATTCTACTCAAGATGGGTAAAAAACTATCCGATCGTGTCGATAGAGGACGGCCTGGCCGAAGACGACTGGGACGGCTGGAAAAAGCTTACGGAAAAACTTGGGTCCGAAATCCAGCTGGTGGGCGACGATTTATTTGTTACGAATACGAAGCGGCTCAAAACGGGCATAGAAAAGGGCATTGCCAATTCTATCCTTATAAAAGTAAACCAGATAGGGACCCTTACGGAGACAAAAGAGGCGATAGAAATGGCAAAAAGCGCCGGCTACACATCCGTTATTTCCCACCGCTCCGGCGAAACGGAGGATACGACGATTTCGCATCTTGTTGTGGGCATGAACACGGGCCAGATTAAAACAGGTTCCGTCTGTCGGACCGACAGGATCTGTAAGTATAACGAACTTCTGAGGATCGAAGAAGAGCTCGGAAAGAAGGCCGTTTACGGAAGCGCCATATGGCCAAAAAGAGGCTGATTTATATATTAGCGGCTCTTATTGCCATCGCCGCTATTTATTTTCCCGGATTCGCCAAATTAAGGCGCTTAAGAAAACAAAACAGCAATCTTGAAAGGCGAATGGAGATTCTCTCAAAAACAAACGAGGAATTAAGGAAAGAAAAAGAAAAGCTCGAAAACGATCCCGTCTATATCGAAAAAATCGCCCGCGAAAAACTCGGCATGATCCGCCGGGACGAAATTATACTAAAATAGTTGACTTTAGCCCAAAAGCTGATATAATGGCGTCAAGCAATTAATGCGGGGTGGAGCAGCCTGGTAGCTCGCAAGGCTCATAACCTTGAGGTCGTCCGTTCGAATCGGACCCCCGCTACCAAATAGAAAAAGCGCTACTGAGTGACGGTGGCGCTTTTTCTACAATAGGGGACGTTTCACTTTGCCGTAACAGCTTGGGAATAAAGATGTTATAACACGTCATTTTCCGCTTTTTAAATCTGCAAAAGTGGAAAATGGCAAGTTATATCTTATTGTAACACAATGAGTTATGGTAAAGTGAAA
>CAZYPU010000033.1:0-12449 GCA_964649665.1 uncultured Planctomycetia bacterium | reverse complement strand
CCCTCGTAATGACAAGACATAAGGAGACGATATGAAAGTAAACATGGATATAAACGAAATCAAAAAATACCTGCCGCACAGGTATCCGTTTCTTTTGGTGGATAAAATTGTTGATATCGAGGAAAAAAAGATAACCGGTGTAAAAAACGTTACCGTTAACGAGCCGTTTTTTGAAGGCCATTTTCCGGAGTATCCGGTTATGCCGGGCGTCCTGATTATCGAGGCGCTCGCTCAAGTCTGCGGTGTTCTCGCTTTAAAGAAGGATGGAAACCGCGGCAAGCTCGCCTATTTTGCCGCAATAGATAACGCCAAATTCAGAAAACCCGTTCTCCCCGGGGATACGCTGAAACTTGAGATCGAAGTAATCAAACACAGAACAAAGATAATACAGGCCCACGGCGTGGCCAGGGTCGGAGAAGACATTGTTGCGGAAGCGGATCTTTTGTTCAGCATAATAGATACGGAGAAGTAAAAAATGGAAAGGATCGGCCTTATAGCCGGCGGCGGGGAGATTCCCGTTATTTTTGCAAGGGAAGCGCGCAAAAAAGGCGTAAAAGTGATAGGGTTTGCCGTTAAGGGCCTTGCCTCGCCCGAGCTTGAAGGCGTGTGCAGCAAGGTTCACTGGCTCGGCACGAACCAGATAATGAAAGGTCTTCTTTTGTTTGCCGTAGAGCGCATCAGGAGAATCGTGATGCTGGGAAAAATCGACAAGTCAATTATTTACGACACTGTAAAAAAGGACGAAGGCGAACTGGCGCGTTTCAAAGAGACGCCGGATAAGAGCGACTATTCCATCCTCGACAGGGTCACCGCGGAATTAAAGAAAAGAGGGGTGGAGGTAATAGACAGCCTCGAATACCTTTCGGGCCTTCTCCCGTCAAAGGGCGTCCTGGCAAAAAGACATCTTTCCGCGAAGGAAAAGGAAGACGTTTCTTTCGGGTTTAAAATAGCCAAGGAAATCGCGCAATTTGATATTGGCCAGACAATAGTGATTAAAGACAAATCCGTTATAGCCGTAGAGGCGGTTGAGGGAACGGATCGCACGATAAAAAGAGCCGCGGAACTGGGTGTGAAAGAATTTACCGTCGTAAAAGTTTCAAGGCCAAAACAGGATATGAGATGGGATGTCCCCGTAGTGGGGCCCGAGACGTTAAAATTAATCGCCGATAACGGCGGAAAGGTTCTTGCCCTGGAGGAAAAAAGGATGTTCCTCGTCGATAAAGATTCCTGCGCGCGGCTTGCCGACAAAAACGATATCTCTATCGTTGTAGTGTAAAATAGGGACACATCCCATTTTTTAAGATATGAAGACTCGTAAAAAATGGGATGTGTCCCTATTTTAACTAAGACTCGTAAAAAATGGGATGTGTCCCTATTTTAACTATTTTACGGTTCCGATTAAAAAGTCGTTGATTATTTTTGCCGCCCTGGCGGACGCGCCGTTAGGCCCGAGCGCGTTTTTCACCTGCCTTAACCCTTCCACTTGTTTTTTCATCTTCTCCCCGGAGGATATGATGGATAGGGCCTCAGAAGCGAGCCTCTGCGGCGTGGCGGCGTATTGAAGAATTTCCGGGACGACCAGTTTCCCCGCGATTATATTCACAAGTCCGATGCGCCGCTTTTTCCCGACTATCGGCTTTTTTGTTTTCGCAAAAATTTTGGCCAGGCAAAATGACAGAAAGGGCAATTTATACGTAACAAGAGCGGGTTTCTCCATTATGGCGCATTCTAGGGTTGCCGTGCCCGAGGCGGTAAATACGAAATCCGAAATAGATAAACATCCGCGCGTATCGTCTTTGATTATAGCCGGAGAAATGCGGCACCCCTTCAATATATTGCTGTAAATGTCGTCGCTTACCCCTGAACTTTCAAGAAGAATAAACTGAAGCGACTGCCTCTTCTTCAACATGACAGCAGCCGCCCCGAGCATCACGGGCAAGAGGTTCTTTACCTCCGATTCTCGTGAGCCCGGAAGGAGCGCGAGCGTTGTCTTGTTTTCGTCGAGCCCCAATGATTTCCTGCCGGGCGAACCCTTCTTTTCACTGTCGAGAATCGGATGCCCGACGAAGGTCGCGTCGATCCCGTGATCCCTGAAGATTTTTTCCTCAAAGGCGAGGATCACTATCGCTTTGTCGACGCACTTTTTTATTGTGCGTATTCTGAAAGCGCCCCATGCCCATACCTGGGGCGTTATGTAGTAAATTACGGGGATGCCTCTTTTTTTAAGCGCCCGCGCAAGAATAAGATTAAACCCCGGGTAATCCACTAAAATGGCGCCGAGGGGCGGATTTTTTTTAACCTTCTCTAAAATTTTATTATAAATGCCGCGTATCCGCCCGAGATTCGAGGCTATTCCCGAAAACCCTATTATGGATAATCGGTCCATTCTCTCCACGAGCTCGACGCCCGCGCTTTGCATTTTTTCGCTGCCGATACCGAAAAAGTCAAGATCCGGATCCAGTTTTTTTAAATTTTCGATAAGATTTGCGGCGTGAATGTCGCCGGAGCGTTCCCCGGCGCTTATAAGGATGGAATTGTTCATATATATGTCATTGTAAACCCGGCATTTGTCATCCTGAGCGGCCCACCCTTTCATCCTGAATGGCCATCCTGTCATCCTGAGTGAGCCGAAGGCGAGCGAAGGATCTTAACGAAAAATTCTTCATCGGCCCTCCCCTCCGGGCCTACGGTCCGTAGGGGAGGAGGCGGGCCTCCTCAGAATGACAAAGCCGACGACTTACGTCGGCCGCCATGGCCTCATTCACTTTTTAGAGGTTTTTATTTTTTCCAGGATGTCCATGGCAACGCTGAGCGCGCGTTTTCCTTCCTCTCCCGAGACAAGGGGTTTTGTGTTGTTCCGAATGGACGATATAAAAGATTTAAGCTCCAGCTTGAGCGGCTCTCTCTTTTCCGGCTTTATCTTCTCTTTTACTATCCGGCCGTCGATTTTCCTTACTACATGGGCGTGCAGGTGGAGATAGTCAAGCGTTATGTGCGAATCCTCCTGCGATATTTTTATTTTCCGCACTTCCTCTTTTGTCACGCGGCTTGCGGTAATATCCGCGATTGTTCCGTTTTTGAAAATTAAACGCACGTTCGCTATGTCTTCATACGGAGAAATCGTGCTTATTCCGACGGCTTCGATGCTTTTCACTTCGGAGTTTACAAGGGAAAGTATTATGTCTATGTCGTGTATCATCAAATCCAGCACGACGCCCACGTCCTTTACGCGCTTCTTTTTCTTGTAAGGGCCGGCCCTGTGGCACTCGATAAAGCGGGGTTCTTTCAGAAGCGGCGCTACCGCCCTTACGACCGGGTTAAATCTTTCGATGTGGCCCACCTGTATGATGAGGCCCTTTGATTTTGCGATATCGATAAGTTCCTTCGCTTCGCTTACGGTTTTTGTGATTGGTTTTTCAATGAGGACGTGGATTCCGTTATTGAGGAAGTCTTTTGCGATTTTGTAGTGCAGGATTGTCGGCACGGCAATGCTTACGGCGTCAACTTTATCGAAAAGCGTCCGGTAGTCCGGAAAATACCAGAGCCGGTATTTTTTGGCTATTTTCTTGGCCCTTTTTTTATCGATGTCGCAGACGCAGACTATATTGGCGCTTTTCAGCTGAGAATACACGCGCGCGTGAAGGGCGCCGAGATACCCCACGCCTACTACGCCTACGTTAATATTAGCCATTTTCCCGTCCTTTGTCAGAGCCCAATTCTACCACACCCCCGCCGCCATATCAAGCGTTTTCATAACTGATAATGTAAAATATTGTGGGCACTTTCAATGTGTTATTGCGAGGTCTGCAAACGAAGAACAGGGCGGCCTCGCAATGACGGAGAAACAAAGCGCCCAATTATCTTGACACTACTTTCATAACTTTTTCGCTCGACAAACAGCCTCTTATATGATAATATTCTATGCTAATATGAGACAGGATATACGGGACTACAAGAGGCTGGTGGGATTCGCCAGGCCGCACATGAAGGTGCTGGTCATGGCGTTTTTGGCCATGCTTGCCTATAGCGCCTTAAACAGCATCTCGCCGACAGCGCTTATACCCGTGGTGGATAATCTTATAAGGGGTTCGCAGATTACCATCCCGCCGCACGTTAATGCCCCGCTTTTTATAGTAACCCTTGTCGACAAGATAAACGCTTTACCACAGACGCGGCTTGTGGTTATGCTGCTTGTCGCGGCGCTTTTGTATTTTCTGCTGCGCAACCTGTTTGACTTTATGCAGGTTTACCTCATGAACGACGTAAGCCAGCGGGTTGTGAGAGACGTAAAAGACGTCATATACAAGAAGCTCCTTTCGCTTTCCATGCAGTTCTACGGCAAGAACCCCACCGCAAAGCTGATGACCCGCATAACATACGACGCCAGCATAATAAGGGATTCCATAAGCACGGGACTGCTCGACCTTATCCTCAGGCCGATCGAGATCTTAAGCCATCTTGCCGTGGTGGTATGTGTAGTGCTCTTTTTCGGCATATCGCTTAAGTTTATATTCACAAGCTTAATACTTTTTCCGTGTATACTTTTACCCGCTGTCATAATATCAAGGAAGATACGCAAGATAACGAAAAAAAGCCAGGAAAAAATGGGCGATATAAACATGATACTTTTCGAGATAATAACCGGCATGCCCATCGTGAAAGCCTTTTCCATGCAGAAATACGAGTATGAAAAATTTAAAAACCAGAACAAAGGCTTTTATAAACTGGCGATGAAGGCCGTAAAGAGAGTCAATGTTATAGGCCCGATAAACGAAGTGACAAGCGCCATATACATGGTGGTGGTCCTCTACCTCGCCTACTCGCAGATCAGCGCCGGCACTCTTTCCTGGGGCGCCTTTGCGGTGTTTCTCACATCCATTCTACTTATGATAAAACCCGTCAAGCGCCTGAGCAAAGTATACGCCGTTATTCAGCAGGCCCTTGCCGCGGCGACGAGGATTTTCGATCTCCTTGACACGCCCGAGAAAATCACTGAAATTGCGCACGCAGCTTCTCTTCCGATCCTATCGCGGCGCATATCCCTGGAAGGCGTACGGTTCAAATACGAGGACAGCTACGTGCTTGAGGATATAAATCTTGATGTGAAAAAAGGCGAAATAATCGCCATAGTCGGCCCCAGCGGCTCCGGAAAAACCACCCTTGTTAACCTGATACCGCGCTTTTATGACCCTTCAAGCGGTTCCGTCCGGATTGACGGAAAAGATGTAAGAAAAGTTACACTCAAGTCTCTCAGGGACCAGATAGGCATCGTGACGCAGGAGATGCTTCTTTTCAACGATACGATCGCGGCCAATATTACCTACGGCAGCAAGGGCTATTCCAGGGAAGATGTCGTTAATGCCGCTAAAATAGCCAATGCGCATGATTTTATTATGAATATGCCGAACCAGTATGATACGACCGTCGGAGAGCGGGGGTTCAGACTCTCCGGAGGCGAAAGGCAGCGCCTCGCCATCGCGCGCGCCATATTCAAAAATCCGCCCATACTCATATTCGACGAGGCGACTTCGCAGCTCGACACCGAATCGGAAAGATATGTGCAGGAAGCCATAGACCATCTTATGGAGGGCAGGACCGTTATTGTCATAGCGCACAGGCTGAGCACGATAAAGCACGCCACCAGCATAATCGTGCTCGATAAGAGCAGGATCGTGGCTGCCGGCACGCATAAGGAACTTATGCAAAGAGGAGGGATTTACAAGCGCCTTTACGACATGCAGTTTAGAGACGACTATTAAATTTAAATCGTTGACAACACGCGATTACGTAATATAATAATACACCGGTAAACCAAGGAGGCATAGCAGAATGACGACAAAAAAGGAATCCGCGTTAGTTAAACAGTTACTGGAAGCGGGGGTCCATTTCGGCCACCAGACGAAAAAATGGAACCCCAAGATGAAGAAATTCATATTCGGCGCTAAAGAGGGAATATACATAATCGACCTTGAGAAAACCGCCAAACTTCTTCTGGAGGCCTGTAAGTTCCTGAATGAGGCCGCGACCGCCGGAAGTTATATCCTGTTCGTCGGCACCAAGAAACAGGCGCAGGCCATCGTCAAGGAAGAAGCGCTTAAGTGCGGCATGTTTTACGTAAACCAGCGCTGGCTCGGCGGCACGCTTACCAATTTCCTTACGATAAGAAAGAGCGTGAAGAAACTCGAGTCTTTTGAGAAGATGAAAGAAGACGGCACCTACAAAAGTATTTCCAAGAAAGAAAGGGCCACTATTGATAAAAAAATCACCAATCTTCTCAAAAATCTGGAAGGCGTAAGAAAAATGGACCGGCTGCCGGGGGCCGTATTCGTGATAGATTCCAAGCGGGAGGAAATCGCGGTGCACGAAGCAAACAAGCTTTCCATCCCCGTAGCGGCGCTTGTGGACACGGACTGCAATCCGGACAAGATAAATTACGTTATACCGGGAAACGACGACGCCATGAAATCCATAAGATTTATCATTTCGATCGTATCAAAAAGCGTACTCGAAGGGAAAAACCAGTTTATGGCGGGTAAAAAAGACATAGAAAAAGAGAATGCCCCCGAGGAGAAAGCCGCCAAGCGGGTGAAACAAAAAGAAGCGGACGATGCCATGGAAGGGGATATAAGGCTCGGGAAGGCCGTGGAAGAAAAAAAGAAAGACGAACCGATAAGCAAGCGGAAAACAAAATAATCGAAAGGAAAAAAATGCTGGACGCTATAAAGTCCCTGAGGGAGAAGACATCAGCCGGCGTCATGGACTGCAAGTCGGCCCTTAAAGAGGCTAAAGGAAATATCGAGAAGGCAGTCGAGATACTGCGCAAAAAAGGTATAAAGCTCGCCTCCGACAGATCAAGCCGCGCCGCCAAGGAAGGCCGGATAGAAAGCTATATTCATGCCAATGGGAAAATAGGCGTTCTTGTCGAGGTAAATTGTGAGAGCGATTTTGTCGCGAGGAACGATGAATTTAAAAAATTCACAAAAGATATATCCATGCAGGTTGCCGCTGCGAAGCCGGGCTACGTGAAAAGAGAAGATGTCCCCGCGGGGGTGCTGGAAAAAGAAAAGGAGATCCTGGCCTCTATCGTAAAAAACAAACCGAAACAGGCGCTTCCGAAAATCCTCGCGGGCAAGTTGGAAAAATTCTACGAGGAGGCCTGCCTTCTCGACCAGCCTTTCATTAAGGACCCGAAGATAAAAGTGAAAGATCTTCTGCACTCGCTTATCGCGAAAATCGGGGAAAATATCGTAATTCGGAGATTTACTCGCTACCAGCTCGGCGAGAAGATATGAAAACTTATTACTGTGTCATTGCGAGGAGGCCGAAGGCCAACGAAGCAATCTCTATGTTTGAGATTGCTTCAGCGCCTGCGGCGCTTCGCAATGACAGTTAGTATTAAACGATGAAACCAAAGTATAAACGCATAGTTCTTAAAATAAGCGGCGAGGCCCTCGAGGGCAGAAAGGGTTACGGTATTGACCCCGGCGTCATGCTTTCGATCGCGGAACAGATCAAAGACGTGGGGCGCATGGGCTGTGAAGTCGCCGTTGTCATAGGCGGCGGCAATATTTTCAGGGGCTTAAAAGCGGCGACGCAGAAAGGCATGGATCGCTCCACCGCCGATTACATGGGAATGCTCGCCACCGTGCTTAACGGGCTGGCGCTTCAGGATGCCCTCGAAAGAATAGGCGTTTTTACGCGCATCCAGACTGCCATCGAGATGCAGGAACTCGCGGAGCCTTACATACGCAGAAGGGCCATGAGGCACCTTGAGAAAGGCAGGGTCGTGGTATTCGTAGCCGGGACGGGAAATCCGTATTTTACCACCGACACAGCGGCGGCGCTGCGCGCGACGGAAATAGGGGCCGATGTGATCCTGAAAGCCACGAAGGTTGACGGTATTTACTCAAGCGACCCGGTGAAAAAGAAAAACGCGAGAAGATACGCGAAAATACGGCATATCGATGTCCTGAAAAAGGGCTTAAAGATTATGGACGCGACCGCTGTAAGTTTGTGCATGGACAATAAACTGCCCATAATAGTTTTTAACCTGAATAAAAAGGGAAACATAAAACGCGTTGTTACCGGCGAAAAAATCGGAACACTGGTTTATTAAATGAGAGGGGTGGTGTGAATTGGCTACGGCAAAAGAAGTATTAAAGGATGTAGAGCATAAAATGAAAAAAACAATCGAAGCCACGGAAAGGGAATTTTCCACGATACGCACGGGAAGGGCCCATATTAGTCTGGTGGAAGGCGTGAAAGTCGCCTGCTACGGCACGACGATGCCGCTAAGGCAGGTTGCCGGAATTTCCACCCCGGAACCGCGGCTTATTGTTATTCAACCCTGGGACAGTTCTGTCCTGGTGGAAATCGAAAAGGCCATACTTGCCTCGGAACTCGGGGTTACCCCCAATAACGACGGCAAACTCATTCGTATATCTATTCCTACTCTTACGACGGAACGCAGGGACGAGCTCGCCAAGGTCCTGAAAAAGATAGCCGAAGAAGGAAAAATCTCGCTTCGCACCGCAAGGCGCGCTGCAAATACCGAGATTGATAAGATGGAGAAAGATAAGGCGATTACCGAAGACGCCAAATTCGCCCACAAAGAGGACATTCAGAAATTTATCGACAAACACTCGAAAGAAATTGACAAGTACCTGGCGGATAAGGAAAAAGAGATTCAGGAAGTCTAGCTTATTTTGGCTATTATGAAAAATAAAACTAGAGAATTTTTTGTAAATGCATGTAAACGCCTTAGAAAAGAGGGCTTTTCTTTAACTTCTATAATGGTAGAAAGTAAACTGCCCAAAAGTACGGTATACGGATATATCAAAGATATCAAGTTAACGCAAGATCAGAAGGCCGAGATTAACAGGAAAAGGAACGAATTGCGCAAAAGTAGAACAAATCCCCGAAAGGGCACTTGCCTCCCCGGTAGACATATTAAAACGCCGATTAATTGGGATCCTCACATCGTTCATGTAGTAGCTCATTTCATGTTTGATGGGCATGTAAGAGATTGTGGATGCACATATTACAGCCGCTCAAAATATCAGATCGAACACCTTAAAAATTTGATCGGTCAAATATTTGCAATTGAGCCAATATTGCATACCCGGACGGATAAGGTCATAGTGATGGCATTTCATAATGTGGAATTTGCAGCTTATATAAAAGAAAGGATAAACGAAATTTTTCCTTACTTGAGGACAAAAGCCACAAGGGAAGAAAAGCGGGTATTTTTAAAGACATTTTTTGATGACGAAGGCAATATTTACTATAACTGTAAGGACAAAAGGCGCGTAAGGGGCTACCAGGAATCACGCGAGGTATTGCAAGATATAGCGTTTTTATTGAAGGAATTTGGCATAATAGCAAGAGTAGATATGCATAGCAAGGTAGTTGAATTTAGTGGCAGAGAAAATCTCGTGACTTTTATGCAGGAAATAAATTTTTCACCACTAATTTTCATAAATCCTAAACGCAAAAATACGATTTGGCAAAAAAAAATAAAAAAACGAGAAATTTTAGAAAAAGCAATTTCTTCTTATGGTATAATAAAGTGAAATTGTTCTTTGGAAAAAAGTTAAATCGTGCCCCGCTAGCTCATCTGGTAGAGCACCGCCCTTTTTTATAAGGGGCGCTATTAGGCAACTAATAGATGAAAATCCTGTAAATTGCGGGAAACTCTGGGGTATTCGCTGTTACCGTATCGGTAAAAATACAGCGATGCAGACAATCCGCAGCCAAGCCCTGCCTTTTCGAGTGATTACCAATCGTATTGAGCAATCACTAAAAAAGGAGGGGAAGGTTCAACGACTATAATCAGGACCTCGCAGAATTTTGTATTTTGCGAAGATGGTATAGTCTGACCTGCATAGCGATATGCAGAGGCCAATAGAAATTAAATTGGCCCCCTATATTAGGATAGGGTAACAACAGTGTTTAAGGCGGCTGTGAGAGGTTCGAGTCCTCTGCGGGGTACCACACACAAATGTATAAAAACCTCTCCCGAGTTTTCTCAAGGAGAGGTTTTTACACATTTGTATGTGGTCCTGAGGCGGCCCAAAAGGCCGCCGAAGGGCCACACGTAACATGAAAACAAAAAAACAAATCTGGCACGTCTACATCCTCCGCTGCTCCGACGCTAGCCTCTACACCGGCATAACGAACGACCTCCCTCGTCGCATATCCGAACACAACCGCAAAAAAGGAAGCCGCTACGTCCAAGCCCATCTCCCCGCCGAGTTAGTTTACAAGGAACTGCACAAAACTAAGTCCAAAGCCTTAAAACGCGAGGCAGAGATCAAGCGCTGGACCCGCGAAAAGAAATTAGTCCTTATCGAATCCAATACCACGAAACTTCGCTAATCCGAGCCATCTAGTCGTAGGGCATCCTTAAGGGTGCCCTACTTTGCGGATAACTTATGTTCTGGTTTTGCGTATTTTTTTCTTGGCTCTTGAATAAAAGGGATAATTCTGATATCATCTTATAGTATATGAAGCGCTACGAACAGCTGCCGCATACCGCTGACATAGCCGTTAGGGTATACGGCAGGGACTTGAAGGATCTTTTTACGAACGCCGCCTTCGCCATGTTTGACATTATAGCGGACCTTGAAGGGTTCAAAGAGAGCGTCTCCATAGGTGTAGAGCTTGAAGCGGCTTCGAGTGAGGAACTTTTGATTGTGTGGCTGGATGAATTGCTTTATAATTTCTATACGAAAGGCATAATATTTTCCGGCTTCAATATCGCGTTCCTGGACGGAAAGAAGCTTTCCGCCAAAGCCTGCGGCAGGCATGTAAGGGAAAACAGGAACAGGCTGAAAACGGAAATAAAGGCAGCCACGTATCATGACCTTAATATACGCGAGTCGGATGAAGGCTGTAGTGTAGATATCGTATTTGACGTATGAAAGAAATCCTTGACATCTTTGATGTCAAGGATTGAAGAGGTTCTTGTGCAAACTTGGACAGGGCCGTTAGAAAAAATAGACGATTACCGCTGGCGCATACCAAAAAGCTATAAGAGCGGTATGCGCGTTGACGGTATGATCTACGCCGACGAACACTTGCTCGAGAGCATAAAACATGACAGGGCGCCCGAGCAGGTTGCTAATGTTGCCACTCTTCCCGGTATCGTGAAGTATTCGCTTGCCATGCCTGATATCCACTGGGGTTACGGAGCTCCCATAGGCGGAGTTTCCGCTTATGACATAGATGAAGGAGGCATTGTCAGCCCCGGAATGATCGGCTACGATATCAATTGTGGGATCCGTCTTGTAAAAACAGATCTAACAGAGAAAGACGTGAAACCGCGGATTAAAGAACTGATAAACGGCCTCTACAATCACGTTCCCGCGGGCCTCGGCTCCGAGGGGAAAATAAGAGTAAACCCCGAAGAGGAAAGAAAAATATTAACCAGGGGCGCGGCCTGGGCCGTCAGCAGGGGATTCGGCACAAAGGAGGACCTGGAATATACCGAGGAAAAAGGAGCGATGGAAGGCGCGGATCCCTCGAGAGTATCCGAGAGGGCATACCAGAGAGGAAAAAAACAGTCGGGAACCCTTGGAAGCGGAAACCATTTTATAGAGATCCAACGCGTAAGTGAGATCTATGACGTTAAAGCGGCTGAGATATTTGGCATAGAAAAGGGCCAAATTACCGTAATGATACATTCCGGCTCCCGCGGCTTCGGTTATCAGATATGCGACGAGTATTCGAAAGATATGATGGGGATATTGAATAAATACGGAATTTCCGTTCCGGACAGGCAGCTTGCGTGCGCGCCGGTAAAATCTCCGGAAGGCTGGGCTTATATAGGCGCCATGAAGTGCGCGGCAAATTACGCCTGGAATAACCGCCAGTGCCTCATGCATCTTGTGCGGGAGATTTTTGAAAAAGTTTTTAAAAAGAGCTTTAAAAATTTAGGAATGGATTTGATTTACGACGTTGCCCACAATATTGCCAAGTTCGAAAAGTATAATATTGACGGAAAGGAAAAACTTCTGTGCGTGCACAGAAAAGGCGCCACGCGCGCGTTTCCTCCGGGCCATCCCGATTTGCCGGAAAAATATAAACCGATAGGCCAGCCCGTGATAATTCCGGGGGATATGGGAAGGTATTCATTTTTATTAGTGGGTACACAAAAAGCCGAAGAAACATTCTTTAGTACCTGCCACGGGGCGGGCCGCCTCATGTCCCGAAAGACCGCGGTTTCCGCCTGCAGGGGAAGATCCATTTCCGGGGAACTCGCAGAGAAGGGAATAACGGTTATGGCCGCCGGCCGCAGCACGTTGGCCGAAGAAGCGCCGGAGGCCTATAAAAACGTAAATGATGTGGTACATGTAGTTCACGAAGCAGGTATATCAAAGCGCGTCGCCAGGATGCGACCGATCGCGGTTATTAAGGGATAGAAGGGAGTCCTGAGCTTGTCGAAGGGC
>CAZYPU010000032.1:0-12511 GCA_964649665.1 uncultured Planctomycetia bacterium | reverse complement strand
TGGCTCCCCGAGTTGGACTCGAACCAACGACCTAATGGTTACGAACTGACTCGCATTACTGCGAGAGTCGGACTATACCTTTACCGTACTCATAGATTGCTTCGTCCCCCTCGACGCGCGGCCTTCAGCCGTTTGCTCGGGGTCCTCGCAATGACAGTGAGGTTAGGTAGCGAGTGTCTAGTCTCTGCACCTGCCTACGCTAAAGCTTCGGCAGGCAAGCCTTCCACTTTAGTGCAGGATTGGCTCAGGATTGCCCCGTACTTTTGGCGAAATACAAAGTTCTTCTTGGCACTTCGCCATAAGGGCGGGGTTTCCCTGAATTTACTCGCTTTTTCAACCACGGTTTCCCATGGAAGCTGCTAACATGGGCGTGGAGTTCACGATGACAATTGGCACAAACTATCATACACTTATCAAGTTCTTCCATTACGCGCTTCCAAGATCTAGTATATCCTTTTGAAGATATACTAAAATCTTTTTTCGTTGTATCGCGATGATGGAAGTCTAAGGCTTCTATACACCGATCATAGCCACATATCTCACATCTACCGCTTTTATATTCAACAGACATTTGTCGAATTTTTTTGCGGCGAGCATGAACTGCCCTTATAAGATACTGGCGGCGATCTTTGTACTCGCGCCTATCAACTTGCTTTGCCAATTGTCACCTCCTCTCCTTCGCCCGAGACGTTTGCCTCGGGCTACGCCCCTTGCGCACAACACCTTTGCACTCGGTGCTGCGCACCTCGTGCACAGCCATCCGCTCTACCAACTGAGCTATCGGGGAATAGAGTAAAGAGCCGTGCTAAGAAGTGTACCACAACCGGGGGCAATTTTCAATGAATTTTCGTCGTGTGAATGTTAACTATGAAAAAGTTAGCTTGGGTGCGCTTGACTTCTTTGTCCATTGCAGGTATACTTGTGTGCACGTTCGTAAGTGTAAGTAAACCATAAGGAGGTGCGTCATGAAGGGCGGAATTCCGGTTATCGCATTTGTAGCTTTCAGTTTGGTGTTTGGCGTCGTGGCCTTTAACGCCTGCGCGGAGCATGGCAAAGACAAAAAGGGCGGATATGATCGCTGCGGCAAGGACAAGACCCACGACAAAGCCCATTTCTTCCTCAAAAACAAAGAGGAGCTGGGACTCACGGATGAACAGGTAAAAGAGATAAAGGATCTGAAAATCGCGGCAAAAAAGGCCAAGATCGCGAACAAGGCCGAGATTGCTTCTCTTGATGTCGACATAAAAGCGAAGATGTGGGAATCCCCAATGGACACAGCGGCCACAGATGAGCTGATCGACCGGAAATACGAACTGAAGAAAGAAAAAGCGAAAGCTTCGATCCGGACGCATGCAAGGCTAAGAAATATTCTGACGGAAGAACAGAAGCAAAAAATGAAAGGGCTCCGCAAAAAGTAGATCCGAAACAGGTCCAAAAAGGCAGGTCCGCTTAAAGGCGGGCCTGCTTTTTTTTAGCTGCGCAGCTGCTTCTCGGCGTCTATTATGCCGCGGTTAATGAGGTGGATTGCCTTTTTCCCTTTTTCTTTCAGCATGGAAGAACACCGGGTATCGAGAATTTCCCTCAAGATCTGGATCGCCATCCGGAAATACCTTATGATCTCACCTTCGTCAACGTCGCCGTAGCTAAGCATTTTTTCAAAGTCCTCGCCTTTCATCCACGCCTCGAGGCAATGCGAAAGCTCATACGAATATATCTTGCTTAGAGGCATAACCCGCATTCTTTTCTCCGTCTTCTGGATGCGCCTTACGATGTCATCGGTGATATTCTGCAGCTCCTTGATCCTTTTTTCGAGGTGCGGCCATGTTGTGCCGCGGCGCGGCTCGAATACGAGCGCCAGCGACAGTATCCCGAGCTCCCATTCCGAAAGATGTTCGAGCACGCCTTCTTCGTAAAGCTCGGAAAGCGAAAGTTCGTATCCGTAGATCTTGCCCGCGAAAGCGCCCTTTTCCGTAAGGGCGCCGTCTTTTATATATCCGAGCTGTTTCAGGATATCCACTTTCGAATGCAAAAGCAGAAGCGCCCTCTCCTGGTATTTCTTCTTCTCCCGGAAGTAATGGAAGGAGCGGGGATAAATGTCATAGAATTCTTCGCCGTGTTTTTCATACAGATTCAGTATGGTCGCGTAGGAGGCGTTGAATCTCGAATGCACCATTTCCGGCTCGCCGTATATGATGCGCTTAAGCTCGTGGAAAGGGACAAAATGCGGGTTAACGCGGCTATAGACAAAACCTTCGGTATCTATTCCCCTGCGGCCCGCGCGGCCCGCCATCTGGTAAAAATCGCGCGTCTTCAGGTTCGCGTGGAAACGCCCGTAGAATTTGCGCAGTTCGTCGAATACAACCGTCCTCGCCGGCATGTTTATCCCGAGCGCGAAAGTCTCCGTAGTAAATATGACTTTTATAAGGCGCGACGTAAAAAGCCGTTCGATCACCTCTTTTAAGGTCGGCAGCATCCCCGCGTGATGATAGGCGATACCCCTTTCGATAAGCGGAAAAATTATCTGCGCCGTTTTTTCGCCGGCAAGGTCGAACCTTTCGCAGAGCCCGTTCCAAAGGCTCCGAATTTTCTCTTTTTCCCCGGCATCTAAAAAATCAAATCCCCGTATTTCTTCCGCGAGGTATTCGCAGCGGCGCCTCCCGAAAGAAAAATATATGCAGGGGAGCCTGTTGTTCTGGAAAAGGTTGTTTACAAGCGTTGTGGGGCGGTTCGGCTTCAAATGCTCTTTTCGTGGAAAACGCCTGCCTTTGTAATGATAAAACTTTTTTATCGCCGCCTCAATGCGGCTTACTTTGTTAAGATTATCCACAATTTCGCCCTGGCACTGGTAAAAAAAGTGAAGCGGAACGGGCCGCTTTTCCTCTTTCACTATTTTTAAGGGCCGCTTGTGGATGGAGTGTATCCAGTCCGCGAATTCGTCTATATTGGGTATCGTGGCGGAAAGGGCGAGCATGTTCATGTGCTTGGGCAAAAATATAAGCGACTCCTCCCACACGGTGCCGCGCTCGTAATCGTCAAGATAGTGAATCTCGTCGAATATTATCCACGAATACTCCTTGAGGCTCTCCGATTCCTCAAGGACCTTGTTCCTGAATATTTCGGTTGTCATTATAAGGATAGGGGCGTGCGGGTTTATGCTTACGTCGCCGGTGAGTATGCCGATTTTCCCGGGAAAGCCGCCCTGGAATTCACGGAACTTCTGGTTCGAGAGGGCCTTTATGGGTGCCGTGTAAACGGCCTTGGTCCCCTTTTCAAGACAGTCGTTTATCACGTATTCCGCGATAACCGTCTTCCCCGCGCCCGTGGGGGCGGAAACGATAACGGAATTACCATTTTTAATGTAATCTATGGCCTGTTTCTGAAACGGGTCATATATCATGGTTACCTAACTATCAGCCTGTGAACCTGTCTGATCTGCGAAGCCGGACAGGTTGCCGTTACCACCGCTCGCTTAAGGCCGTCGTATACTGAAACGCGCGGCACGTAACCAAGCTCCTCCCGCAAGCGGTCTATGCTGTAAACCATGTCCCTTGTAAAAATATCGGCGTTTCCTCTCAAAATCGGGACCTTCGCAAGAACATCCGCTATCCATCGGGGAAAAATAAGGGGCGGTTTCGCGCCTGCGGCCGAGGCGACGTAATTCAATATTTCTCCTACGGTTAAAACCTCTTTATCGGCCACAAAAAAACTTCCCTTATACGCTTCTTCTTTTGAAAGGCAAAAAATTAAAACATCCACGACGTTCTCCACGGAAACAAGGTGCAGCTTTTTCTCGCCTTTTCCAAAAATGGGTATAACGCGCCTTTTTAATCCCTTTATGATATGCGCCAGGGCGTGCGGTTCGCCTTCGCCGTAAACCATAGTGGGCCGGATTATCGCTATCTTAAGCCCTTTTTTACGGTACTCGAGAGCTACTTTTTCCGCCTCGAGCTTGGACAGGCCGTATGGGTTTCTCGCTTTGAGCGGCAGATCTTCCGTAAGCGGGACCTCCGGGTTCCCGCTCGCCACCGCGATCGTGCTTAAATATATTACTTTTTTTACCCCCGCCTCGAGGCACGCCTCCAGAACGTTTTTTGTGCCGTCCCGGTTTACCCGCCGAAGATTTTTAATGGAGCGGCTTTCCACAAGCGCGGCGCAGTGATAAACGGCGTCCGGCCTCTCCTCCGTCAGGATGCGGGATATTGTTTCTTTGTGTTCAAGATATATTCGGGCGGATTTTGCGCCGGCCGGAAGAAAAAGTTTTGCTCTGGCGGGTGAACGTATCCCGCAAATAACCTCGTGGCCCTCTTCTGTCAGGCGCCGCGCGAGATTCCTTCCGATAAATCCCGTCGCGCCCGTTACAAATATTTTCATCAAATTTTTTCGTCCGCCGCGGCCGCCTTAGGGTTATTTGCTGAGGTGCAGCGTCTGGGTAGGATACGCAAATTCAATGGCGCGCTTTTCAAACTCTTCTTTTATATCAAAATTGATTTGCTGCTGTATGTCCATGTATTTATTATAATCCCTGCTGAGAACATAGTAAACGACTTCAAATATAAGGCTGAAATCGCCGTACGAAGCGAAATGCGCGCGGTCGAAAGTGGTATTCTCAACATTTTTTATTACTTTTTCAATTATCCCGGGGATGGCCTTTACCTGCTCGAGGGAAGTCTGATAGGTAACGCCGAGTTTGAAAACCACCCTTCTCTTTCCCATCCTTTTATAGTTGCGGACCCGCGATCCGGTGAGGTCGCTGTTGGAAAAAACCAGCTGTTCGCCGCCGAGAGAGCGAACGCGCGTGGTCTTGATGCCGATGTGCTCGATGGTCCCGAGATATTCGTCTATTATGATAAAATCCCCTATTTCGAAGGGCCTGTCAAAAAGAATCGCGAAATAGCTGAAAAGGTCCCCCAGGATAGCCTGCGCGGCCAGCGCCACCGCGACGCCGCCTATGCCGAGCCCGGCGATAACGGCGGATATTTTGAATCCGAGGTTGTCGAGAAAGAAACAGATCGCCACGCCCCATATAACCACCTTTATTACTTTCAGGATGCCGTTTAAGCTGTGTTCCAGGGATACGTCTTTTCCCCGGCCCACCCAGTAAATCTTAAATCCGTGGTTCGCGATCGATATGCCCAGGCGCGCCCCGAAAACAACAAGAAGGCTCATCAGCGCAATATCCATAACCTTCTTGAAGGACGGATCCAGCGTCAGGGTGTTCATGATGAGGTAGAAAATCGTGAAATACGCCATGGGAACGCCCAGTTTCTGAATTATTTCTACGACGAAGTCATCAAGCGTCGTGGCGGTTTTTTTCGCCCATTTCCTCAGCCGTTTTACGATAACGACCTCTGTTAGTTTGATCGCAATAAAACCGGCTAAAAGCAGGCCCACGCATACCAGGTAATCCCGGACGCTGTTTTTCATGAAATCAATCTTTATGAATTGCTGAATTTGCTGAATCATCTCCATCCTCCCTGCCGGCTCACCCTGAGCCGGGTCGAAAAACGAGCGGGCCATTTGGCTTGTGAAAAAGATTTATTGAATAAAGGCTAGCCGGAAGTGGCCTGGACAAGCTTCTCGAGGCGTTCCCAGCGGGCATCTGTGTTTTTCTGTATTTCTTCCAAAACACGTTTATTTTCCTCTTTAAAGAGGTGTTTAAATCGGCCCTGGGTCTTCATGAATTCCACAACGGGCTTTCTTTCTTTCGGCTTGTAGGTAAAGCGCCATTTGCCGTTTTCAATTTCGATGAGCGGCCAGAAACCAGTATCCACCGCCAGCTTCGCGATCTTTATCGTGTCGTTCTGCGGATAGCGCCAGCCCCTGTGGCACGGCGCGAAGACGTTTAAGAAAGCGGGGCCTTCTGCGGCAAACGCTTTCTGCGATTTTGTCACAAGGTCGTTCCAGTGGGAAATGCACCCCTGCGCGGCATATGGTATATTGTGCGCCGCCACGATGGCGGTAAGGTCTTTGCGGAACTGATGCTTCCCGTAGCTTTCCTTGCCGGCCGGAGCGGTCGTGGTGGAAGCGCCTTCGGGCGTCGCACTCGAGCGTTGTACCCCCGTATTTTCGTAGGCCTGGTTATCATAACAGACATAGACAAAATTGTGACCTCTTTCCAACGCCCCTGATAACGACTGGAGGCCTATGTCGTAGGTGCCGCCGTCACCGCCGAAAGCGACAAACTTTATATCCTTTGTAATTTTGCCTTGCTTTTTAAACGCCCGGTAAGCTGTTTCCACGCCGCTTATCGTCGCGGCCGCGTTCTCGAAGGCATTGTGGATAAAAGGCGTGTTCCATGCCGTATACGGGTATATAGTGGTCGCTACCTCCAGGCAGCCTGTAGCCGCCGCCACGACTACGGGAGAGGTCGTTCCCATGAGAACCTGCCTTACGGCAATCGAGGCCCCGCATCCGGGGCACAGCCTGTGGCCCGGGGTAAGGCGTTCCGGAATTTTGGTTAGTTCTTTTATGTTCGCCATAATCTTAATGACGCTCCTTTAATCTCTCACTCCCAAATAATTGACTAAGGATTTTACCTTTCCCGATTTCTTCATGTCTTCCAGGTCCTTATACACTTTCTCTATGTCCTCCGGGAAAATGTCGCGGCCGCCGAGGCCGAATATATAGTTCTTAAAAAGCGGCTGCTTTTTCGCTTCATACAGGGACGATTTTATTTCCATAAATAAAGGCCCGCCCTCCGCGCCGAACGAATCGCTTCTGTCCAGAACAGCGACGGCCTTTACATGTGAGAGGGCCCTCACTATCCTCTCTTTCGGAAACGGCCTGAAAAATATCGGCTTGAGAAGGCCCACCTTCATGCCGGATGAGCGCAATTTATCAACGACATCCTTCGCGGTACCGGCAGTCGAGCTTAGCGCGACGATCGCCGTATCCGCGTCGCTTAATTTATACTCTTCCAGTAAATCGTGTGAGCGGCCGAAGGTTTTGTTGAATTCAGCGAGAATCTCAGGAATTGTTTCAAGCGCGTTTTTCATGGCCTCAGCCTGCTGACGCTTGTGCTCAAAATAGTAATCCTGCAGATCGAGCGGCCCGTAGGTAAGCGGCTTATCCACCTCGAGAAGCGTGCGATCCGGCTTGTATTCCCCTACAAACTTTTTTACTTCGCCGTCGGGGAATATCTCGACCCCTTCCACGGCGTGACTCGTTATAAAACCGTCCTGGCATACCATGACGGGAAGAAGTATTTTTTTGTGTTCGGCTATTCGCACCGCGACGATAGTGTTCTCGTATGCTTCCTGGGCGTTCTCGGAATAAAGCTGGATCCATCCGGAATCCCTGGCGCCCATAGAGTCGGAATGGTCACAGTGTATGTTTATGGGCCCCGATAAAGCCCTGTTTACAACCGGCATCACGATGGGAAGGCGCGTGGAAGCCGCTATATAGACGACTTCCCACATGAGCGCGAGACCGTTGGCGCAGGTGGCCGTCATGGTGCGGGCGCCCGCTGCCGCGGAACCGACGCACGCGCTCATGGCGCTGTGCTCCGACTCTACGGGTATCATCTCCGTCTTCACCCTGCCGTCGGCCACAAACTGCGAAAAACTCATGACGATCTCGGTCTGCGGCGTTATCGGGTAAGCGGCGACAACATCCGGATCGATCTGCCGCATCGCCTCGGCGACGGTCTGGTCCCCCATGAGCGCAATTACGTTCTTTTTCATCGTTTTCTCTTTCACTTTTACCTTCATACTTTGTAACGTCATTGCGAGGCGCCAAAGGCGCCGAAGCAATCTCTTCGTTTGAGATTGCTTCGGGCGCTTCGCGCCCTCGCAATGACGGAATAAATCATCCCTTCTCCATCTTGATGCATTTCACCGGGCAGATACTCGCGCATATCCCGCAGCCCTTGCAGAAATCGTACTCAAAGCCCTCCATTTTTCCGTCTTTAACCATGATGCAGGAATCGGGGCAATGCATCCAGCACTGCATGCAATTTATGCATTTTGTTTTGTCTATAACCGGCTTAAATGTGCGCCAGGAGCCGGTTTTGTAATCCCTTGCGGTGCCGCCTTTATCTATGCGGCCGCCTATCGGTATTTCTTTCCAGTTTTTTTTCTTCATGTTTATTCTCGCTGTCATTGCGAGCGCCGTGCTAACTCCCGTCATTGCGAGGACCCCGAGCAAGCGGCCAAAGGCCGCGCGTCGAGGGGGACGAAGCAATCTCTTCGTTTGAGATTGCTTCGCGCCGCTTCGCGGCGCTCGCAATGACGAAATAATGATTTCGTCGCCCTCGCAATGACGAAAAAGAATCACGCCCTCGCGATGACGGCTCTATCCTACTTTCGCTTCTTTGAAGGCGCGTTCAATCGCGGTTATATTCGCTTCGGTTTTTTTTTCGCCGATCTTTTTTAAAAACTTGTACCGCACTTTCTTCTCCAACGCCTCGCTCGGAACGACCGGGCTTGCTTTAAGAAGCGCGCCCAGCATCGGCATATTAGGTATCGGAACGCCCAGCGTCTCGAGCGAAATCTTCGTCGCGTCGCAGACGGCAACTTTTCCTTTTTTGAATTTTACTTTTTCGCGCACGGCATCCGGGCTTTCGGGCGTGTTCACGATCAGAATGCCGTCGGGGCCAAGGCCCTCCGTGACATCAACGGAATCAAGAAGCGTCGGGTCTATAACGGCGACTATGTCCGGGTGTGTCACGGGCGAGTGGACCCTTATTGTACGGTCGCTTATTCTGGTGTAGGTACGTATAGGGGCGCCCGCTCTTTCGGGCCCGTATTCGGGAAATGCCTGGATGGATTTTCCTATGTCAAGAGCGGCTTCCGCCAGAAGCTGCGCCGCTGTCTTGGCGCCCTGGCCGCCGCGGCCGTGCCATCTTATTTCCAGTAACTCCTTCATACCTGCGGCGCTTCGGACTCCTTGGTTAAGCTAAGATAATACCCCATGAGCGCCAGCATCATGACGATAGGAATATATGACTGTACAGCACTGTTTACAATGGTTATCAGCACCTGACCCAGCAGAAGCGGAAACGGCACGGTAACGAGGCCGATTATGAAACCGACCACGAGCGAAATAAAAACGCTGATTATAACAAGCAGCGCGAATAATCCCAGCACGGGCCAGAAGTGGTCCCTGCCAAGCTTTATGCCCTTCTTAAACGCCTGCATGACACTTTTTTCATCCGCGACAATCGAATAAATGGGGAACAGAAGAAGAACGATCGTAAAAATCGCGATTAGCGCCGCCGCTCCGAAAACAAGCGTTCTCGTAAAGGCGTTATCGCCGATCGCCAGTATACCGCTTCCTATCAGGGCAAGGATCAAAACGATGCCCAGGGCTATCAGTATATAGAGAGCCAAAAGCCCGAGAATTTTTAAATAATATTTTTTGCCGTAGGCGGAAAAATTTGCCATGTCCCAGGATCCGGATTTATGGATATCCCTGGCCGCGCCAAGGGCCCCGCCCTGCAGGTAGATGAAAATAGCGAAAAATATCAGGCTGAGGATAAATGAAATAACAGCCACAGAGGGGTTTCCGACATTTTCAGGCTTCGCAAGCGGCAGGCTTATAAGGCCCATTATCACGTTCAGCATGAAAAAAAGCACCATTACCTTGAACAGTTTTCCGCTCAGCGTAAATCCTTTTTTCACGGCCTCTATTATACTCATATCATCCTCCTTTATTGTTCATAACCGCTTATTTTACTATAATTTACACCATTTAAGCACAGGTGTCAAGATATATTCGGCTTATTCTGTCATCCTGAGCGCAGCACCCTTGTCATCCTGAGCGCAGTACCCTTGTCATCCTGAGCGCTCCGCAGGAGCCGAAGGATCTTTCGTTAAGATTCTTCGTCGAGCCTCACTCCGTTCGGCTCTCCTCAGAATGACAAAGTGGAAAAACTCCTTAGACCTCCCGTTTGCCCTCGAATGCCTTATAAAGGGTCGCCTGATCCGCATATTCAAGATTCGAGCCGACAGGTATACCGTAAGCAATCCTGTACACTTTACCGCCGAGGGGCTTCAACAATCCGATAAGGTAAAGCGCCGTTGCCTCGCCTTCGATGTTGGAGTTGGTGGCGATTATGACTTCTTTTATTTTTCCATTCCTGATCCTTTTTACAAGTTCCCCTATTTTTAGATCCTCCGGACCCACCCCGTCAAGCGGCGAAAGCGCACCCAAAAGCACGTGGTATAGCCCGTTATATTCCCCCATTTTTTCTATGGAAATCACGTCGCTCGGCTTTTCCACGACACAGATAATGCTTCTATCCCTTGTGTCGTTGGCGCATATGGAGCAGATATCGGTATCGCTTAAGTTGTTACAGGTCCCGCAGAATTTTACGCTCGCTTTGAGCTTTATTATGGCCTCGGAAAGTTTTTTGGCTTCTTCCGCGGGTTTTGTGAGGATGAAAAAAGCGAGCCGCTGGGCCGATCTGGGGCCGATGCCCGGCATCTTGCTGAATTCGACTATCAGCGAACGCATTGAATCCGGCAGGCCCTTCATCCCTCGACTCCCTTCGGTCGCTCGGGATGACCCTGAGCGCAAGTCGTCCTTCGACTTTGCTCAGGACGACCCTGAGCTTGTCGAAGGGTCGAATGGGTCACGCTACTTTCCCTTTCCGCTTCCTTTTCTTATGTCCACGATTTTCGCGTCGAATATGTCGACCGCCGATTCCACTATCGGCTCTATTTTATTCGCCCTCGGAGGGATGTCATCCTCGATTTCGTTCTCCGGAGCGTCGGCCAGGTCGGGCTCGCTGTCGATTTGCGCCTCTACGCTCTCGAAAATCAATCGCATGTCTTCTCCGGTAATATTTTTGATGGCTTCTTCCACGAATTTCTTATTGGCGCTTACCTCCAGCGACTCCCTGTGCAGTAAATTATGTTTGCCGAATCCTACCGCGAGCGTATTGTTATTTACTTTGAGAAGCGCCCCCTCGGCGAGAAATGTGCCGACGGACATCTTTCTGCTTTTTACAAAATTTAAAATCTTCGCCCATGAATCCTTTACCTTCTGAAAAAGCAATATGTCTTTCTCCACGGCGATTTCTTCCTTCGGCACGGCGGTGGAGGTAACTTTGTCATTGGAGGGCCCGAGATTTCGGGGCGAAGCCTGCCTTGAGTCCACGTTTGAGATTGCTTCGGCCGACTTTCCGCCTTCGCCAGGGCTACGGCGGACAAGCGTCGCGCTCGCAATGACGGGTGAGGCAACCGGCGCTTCAAAGGTTTTATTTTTCAGGGCCTCTTCTATGCCCGAGAGCCGGTCTAAAATCTCCTTAATCGAGGCGAGCCGTTTTTTCTCGCTTAATTTAATGAGCGTTATCTCCAGCGGAACCCTCGAAAGCGGGGTTTTTTTCATGAAATCAATTGCCGCGGAAAGGCTGTACGTTATGTATAGAATATCGTCCAGCGTCAGCCCGAGGCCCTGTTCCCGGAGTTTATGGTAATCCTCTTCGGAAACGGCCACAAACGCCTTCCCTTTATCCTTTGCTATCTTCACAGCCATGATATTCCTGAAGTGCTCTATCAGGCATGAAGCCACGAAAACGGGGTCCTTTCCGCCGTTTACAAGGGCATCGATAGTTTTCAGGATTTTATCTTTTTCATTGTTCAGCACGCAGTCAGCAAGCTCAAAAAGAACGCCCTGCTCCATAAGGCCGAGCACTTTGACAACGTCACCGGATCCAATTTTTCCTTTTGTAAACGAGAGAAGCTGGTCAAGTATTACTTCGGCGTCCCTTAAGCTCCCGTCGGCGGCCCTGGCCATAAGAAACATGGCCTCGTCGGCCACGTCGAGTTTTTCCTTCGCTTTGATTTCCTTAAGCTTTTTCACCGTGTCTTTGGTCGAAATCTTTCTGAAATCAAAACGCTGGCATCTCGAAATGATCGTGGGCGGCATTTTGTGGGGCTGGGTCGTCGCGAAAATGAACTTCACGTGAAGCGGCGGCTCTTCCAGTGTTTTCAAAAGCGCGTTGAACGCCTCCGGCGTCAGCATGTGGACTTCGTCTATGATATATATCCTGAATTTTCCGTGGACGGAGGCGAATTTTATATTCTCTTTAAGGTTCCTTATTTCATCGATACCCCTGTTTGAGGCGCCGTCAATTTCTATAACGTCCATGCTCACCCCGCGGGTGATTTCGACGCATGAGGCGCACTTATGGCATGGCTTGGGGGTCGGGCCCTTCTCGCAATTTAAGCTTTTGGCGAGAATTCTGGCCGTGGACGTCTTTCCCACGCCGCGCGCTCCGGCGAAGAGATAGGCATGCGCGGCCATGTCCATGGTAATGGCGTTTTTAAGCGTAGTGGCGATGTGTGCCTGGCCCACGATCTCATCGAATTCCCGGGGCCTGTATTTTCTGGCAAGCGATAGGTATGACATAATCTATGATACTATAACACGATACTTTCCAACGCGCAAGTTTTTCCTTGGTTAAGTAATGTCAAGATAATTGGGCACTTTGCTTCTCCGTCATTGCGAGGACGCCCTGTTCTTCGTTTGCGGCCGAAGCAATCTCAAACGAAGAGATTGCTTCGGT
>CAZYPU010000031.1:0-13027 GCA_964649665.1 uncultured Planctomycetia bacterium | reverse complement strand
TTGAGATCCTTCGGCACCGTCGGTGCCTCAGGATGAAATTCGCGCCTATGACTTACGTCGACCACTGCGGTCGAGGTAAGTCATGCGCTCATTTCACATCAAACCATGTACCAGAATAAGCGAAGCGAATACAACAGAAACCATCGACATAAGTTTTATCAGAATGTTAAGGCTGGGCCCCGATGTGTCCTTAAAAGGGTCCCCAACCGTGTCCCCGACAACCAAAAGTTTGTGCGAAGCGGAGCCTTTGCCGCCGTAGGCGCCTCTCTCGACGTATTTCTTGGCGTTATCCCATGCGCCGCCGGAATTGGCCATGAATATTGCCATTACAAAACCGCTGGCAAGCGCTCCCGCCAAAAGGCCTATAACAGCGTCGGGCCCCAGAAGAAGCCCTACCACAATGGGGCTTGCGACCGCAAGAACGCTCGGCAGTATCATCTCCTTCTGCGCGGCGCTTGTGCATATGAAAACGCAGCGGACGTAATCGGGCTCGGCGGTACCGGCCATGAGGCCTTTTATTTCCCTGAACTGGCGCCTTACTTCCTCGACGACACTCTGGGCGGCTTTTCCCACCGCTTTCATGGTAAGTGAAGTGAATAAAAACGGAAGCATAGCGCCGACAAAGAGGCCCGCTATTATCTGCGGGTTTATCAGGCTTACGTCCACTTTTCCGCCCAAAAGATGCAGCTGATCCCTGTATGCCGCGATAAGCGCAAGCGCCGTCAGCGCCGCGCTTCCTATGGCAAATCCTTTTCCGGTAGCGGCTGTCGTATTGCCGAGCGAGTCCAAAGCGTCTGTACGCTCTCTCACTTTGGGGTCCTGACGCGACATCTCGGCTATTCCGCCCGCGTTATCCGCTACCGGACCGTAGGCGTCCGTGGCAAGCGTGATTCCGAGCGTGCTCAGCATCCCTACCGCGGCAATGCCGACGCCGTAGAGCCCGGCCGAAAACTTAACTGCCAGGGCGGCATTGGAACTCGCGAAGTAGTAGCTCGCCATTATGGCCGCGGCTACCGTTATTACGGGGATTGCTGTCGAGAGCATGCCAACTGAAAGGCCCGCTATAATTACGGGCGCTCCGCCCGAGGTGGAAGCCTGCGCAATTGAACGCGTGGGAGAATATCTATCCGAGGTGAAATATTCGGTTGAAAAACCTATAACGAGCCCCGCCAGAAGCCCCGAGATAACAGCCCCATAAACGCCCATGTCTTCGGGCAGGAAACTCTTTACTATAAAAAACGACCCTACCGCAACCAGGCCGGCGCTTACAAAAATACCTTTTCTAAGCGCGAATAAAAGTTCGCCCTGCTCGGCCTTTTCTCTTGTTCTGACGAAAAAAGTTCCTATGACGCTTGCTATAACGCCTATGGAAGCCATTAAAAGCGGTATCATAACGCCTTTAACCCCGAAACCGCCTGTTACGGCAAGCACCATGGTCGCGACGATTGAGCCCACATAGGATTCATAAAGGTCCGCGCCCATGCCCGCGACATCGCCGACATTGTCCCCTACATTATCGGCTATGACGGCAGGATTTCGAGGGTCGTCTTCCGGGATGCCTATCTCCACCTTGCCGACGAGGTCCGCGCCGACGTCAGCCGCCTTTGTGAAAATACCGCCTCCAACGCGCGCGAAAAGCGCCATGAGGCTCGCGCCCATCTCGAAGGTAAGCATTGTGCTCGTTATATACTCGATACGCACGGCCTGGTCGGCAACAATATTTATGTGAGTATAATAATACTCCAGCACGTAATACCATATCGAAAGGTCAAGAAGGCCGAGGCCCACGACCGCGAGTCCCATTACCGTTCCGCTTGAAAAAGCGATTCTTAAACCCTTGTTGAGGCTCTCTTTTGCCGCATTGGCGGTTCTTACGTTAGCCTGCGTGGCCACCTTCATGCCTACGAACCCGCAAAGCCCGCTGAAAAACCCTCCTGTCAAAAACGCGAAAGGTACAAATATGGGGAGGTAGCCTTTACGGGATAAGAAAAATAATAGCGCAAACATAAGCGCAAAGAATATGGCTATAACCGTGTACTGCCTCTTTATATAGGAAGTGGCCCCTTCCTGAATCGCTTTCTGGATTTTCACCATACTTTCATCGCCGGGCGGAGCCTGCATTATCCTGTACACCAGGTAGCCGGCGAACAAAAGCGCTATAATCGAGCTTATCGGCGCGAGAATCAGCATTTATTTTCCTTGCTTGACGTCTTACACGTGTCATCCTGAGCACCCCGCAGGAGTGCGAAGGATCCTATCGTTAAGATTCTTCGTCGAGCCTTGCTTCGTTCGGCTCTCCTCAGAATGACAAGATGGAGTAACGCCACTTTTTTGCCTATTCCACGGTAATCGTCTGTTCCCTGTCCGAACCAACCGAGATAAGAACAATTCTCGTATTGAGAATTTTCTGAATCTTCTTCAAATAGTTTTTAGCGTTGCGCGGCAGCTTTATGAATGAGGTTATGCCCGTGGTATCCTTCATCCAGCCGTCAACTTCCTCATAAACCGGCTCGCAGCTATCAAGAGTACTTGTATCGCTCGGAAAGCGCCCGAATGTCCTGCCGTTGTGTTTATAAGCAACACATACCTTTATTTTCTCAAGTTCATCCAGGACGTCCAGTTTCGTAACAACTATCTCCGATATACCGTTGACCATAACGGAATGCCTCACGAGGCACGAATCAAACCAGCCGCATCTTCTGGGCCTTCCGGTTGTCGCGCCGAATTCGGCCCCGCGCGTCCTTATCCTCTTCATCATGTTCTCTGAAAATTCCGTAGGAAACGGCCCCTCTCCTACCCTTGTCGTATAGGCCTTAACAACCCCTACCACTTTGCTTATTTTGGTGGGGCCAACGCCGGAACCGGTAAGCGCCCCGCCCGCGGTGGCGTTTGAGGAAGTAACAAACGGGTACGTCCCGAAATCCAGGTCCAGCATCGTTCCCTGGGCACCCTCGAAGAGGATGCGTTTTCTTGCTCTTATGGCATCATTCAAAAGAAGCGGCGTATCACAGATAAGATCTTTCATCTCTCTGCCGTAATTAAGATAGTCCCCGTACACCTTATCAAACAAAAACCCCTCAAATCCGTAAAGGGCCTTCAGGATCTTGTTCTTTTCCTCTATGTTGGCCATCAGTTTCGCCCTTAAAACAACGGGATTTAAAAGATCTATGATCCGTATCCCCGAACGCGACACCTTGTCGGCATAGCAGGGGCCTATGCCTTTTTTTGTAGTGCCGATTTTTGATTTTCCTTTTTTTTGCTCTTTCATTTCGTCAATTGTCCTGTGGTAAGGAAATATAACGTGCGCGCCCTCGCTCACGAACAGTCTTCCCTTAACACTTATGCCTTTGGATTCAAGCTTATTTATTTCGTCCATCAGAGCCTGAGGGTCAACCACAACACCATTTCCTATAACACAGATCTTCTTTTCGTGCAGTATGCCGGACGGCGTAAGGTGCAGGATAAATTTTTCGTCTCCGATGACAACGGTGTGGCCGGCATTATTGCCCCCCTGGTACCTGACGATGTAGTCGAAGTCCCTGGAAAATATATCTATGACTTTTCCCTTACCCTCGTCGCCCCACTGGGCGCCAACAACTATTATATTTGGCATAACATTCCCTCTCTTTACCGGCGCCGCGGCGCGCCGGGCGGTGACGGAACTTTTGGCGGCTCGGGCGGAGGCTTGACCGAGGCGGGAGGCATGTAAATCCTCGGCGGGGCCTGGACATTCCGGGATGAGCGAATTACCTCCAGCTGTTTTTGTATCCGCTCGGTCCGCATCTTCACGCGCTCGATATTTATGCGATTATACATTTTTACAAGAGTTTCCTTGTCCAGAGTTTCTATGCCCATAAAAACACCTGAGACGTTATATCTGATTTCCGTAATATTTCCGTCCTTATCCGTTGTGACCTTGAGCTCGGGCATAAAATCGGCTGCTTCCGGAGAAGCCTCCAGCGAAACCTTGATCCGCTCACGCAATTCCTTTTCCGACAGCGCAGAAGACGCGGATCCTTTCTCCCCGAGCGCAGGCTCGGGCTTCGGCTCCGGTTTTACCGGTGGACCGGGAATAATCTCCTTAATGGGGTGTTTAATAATATTCAAAATTTTATTCCATACCACTTTCACAAATCCTTTTTTTTCCTCTTGCGCGAAAGAGCCCTGCGCGGACAAAAAAGATATTGCCAGAAAAAGTAAAATCAGGATCCCAAAATTTCTTTTCATTCCCTTTTCCTTCTTCCTTTGCTTACATTCCTTTGCTTACACTGTCATCCCCAGCCGAGCGAAGGGGGTATCAGAATGACAGAAACTCTTTCTTATAGCTTATTTAAGCGGTGTCATGTTGAAAATTTTTCTCGCAATATCCGGGTATTTCGCGATAAAACGGAGCTCATCCTCCGTAAGGGGCTTCTGCGTGTGGACGTTGGCGTAACGGACCAACTCAAGTATCCCGATCGCCTGTTTTTCGTTTTTGAACTTGATTTCCAGCCTGTCATAAACATTTCTAAACCCCTTAATACCGCTGTATTCGCCCGCCGTAATCCGCCTTCCCGTATCGATAATTTCGGGTTCGCCGCGGCCGAGCTCTTCAAAATCATAAAGCTCGTAGTTACGCCTATCTTTTAGGGCGCCGTCGGCGTGTATCCCCGACTCGTGCGCGAACGCGTTTTCCCCGACAGCCACCTGATTTACGGGGATCGGGATGCCGAAAGCATAAGCGGCGTATTTGGAAATCTTCCAGGCGTGTTTGAGGTTTATTCTATCGTCCAGCCTGTATTTTTCCTGAAAGCCGCTTGAATACTTAATGGCAAGGATTGTGCTGACAAGGTCGGCATTCCCCGCTCTCTCACCCATGCCGTTGACCGTGGTATTTATGTAAGCATCGACTCCTGAATCAATGGCCGCTTTCGCGCCGGCTATGCTGCAAGCGACAACCATTCCAAGATCGTTGTGACAATGCAGTTCCATCGGCAGTTCCACCGCCGAGGCAAGATACGAAACCCTGTCGTAAATGCTAAAGGGATTATCAAAACCCAGCGTATCGCAATACCTGATCCTGTCCGCGCCGGCGTCTTTGGCGGCTAAGGCAAACTCTATAAGATAGCTCATGTCGCTTCTCGAGGCGTCCTCGGCGTTAACCCCTATTGTTATTATATTTCTTTTTTTGGCGGCCTTGACGGCTTTTACCATAGTCGTTATAACGTCTTCTTTTGTGAACTTTCCCTTGAATTTCCCGTTGATCATCTGCTCAGAGGTGGAAATAGAAAGATTAAGGTGCTTTACATTCGTAAGCTCCGTCGCTTTAACGACGTCCTCCCTGATCGCCCTTACCCATCCCTCGAGTATGATAGGCTTTAAAACCCCCCGCTTTGCGAGCTCAAGATTCGCGTTGAGGTAATTCGTCTCGTGATGGGTAACCGGGAAGCCGAACTCGCTCTGATATACGCCCATTTCGTTCAGGTACATATTTATCATGCTCTTCTGGAGCTTCGCAAGCCCCAGGCGCGAGGTCTGGACACCGTCCCGATTTGTCACGTCAATAATATAAATCTTGTTTTGTTTCTTTTTCATCAAAACCTCACCTTCTTACAGCTTTATATGCTTGGCCTCATTTATGTACCGCGCTTTTCTTATTTTATCCAAAACGGACTCCGGCACCACACTATCGACGTTGAGCAGTGTTATCGCTTTCCCGCCCTGCTTAAGGCGTCCGAATGTCATGCCGGCGATATTTATGCGATTCTTGCCGAGGATGCTCCCGATCTGCCCGACTATTCCCGGCTTGTCAATGTTGTATATGATGATCATGTGGCCTTCGGGGACGGCATCCACGTAAAATTCGTTGATTTTTACGATGCGCGGGTCAACTTTTGTAAATAGGGTTCCCATTATGGAATTCTTTGACCGGGCCGCCTCCACCCTCACATATATCAGGTTGGCAAAGTCCTCTATCCTCTCGGTTTTCTCTTCGATAATTCTTATTCCCCGTTCGCGCGCGATAACGGGAGCGTTGATGTAGTTTATGTTTTCTTCGAGAATCGGCTCGAGAAGCCCCTTTATGATGGAACGCGTGATGTGGTTCAGATTGTATTTACCTATGTCGCCGACATACCTTATTGTGACCCTGTTAATACTTCCCTGCGCGAGCTGGGCATGCATTTTTCCTATTTTTTCCGCAAGATCAAGATAGGGCCTGATAATTTCGAGGAGTTCCGGCTCTATGGACGGGGCGTTTACGGCATTCCTGATGCCTTTATTTTTAAGGGCATCTTTCAGCGCTTCCGCCACGTCGATGGCGACATTAACCTGCGCCTCTTCCGTCGAAGCTCCGAGGTGGGGGGTTGTCACCACCCTGTCCATGCTTATGATGCGCGCCTCCCCCGGCGGTTCACTTTCATATACGTCCAGAGCCGCTCCCGCTACGCGGCCGGCTTCTATCGCTTCAACAAGAGCTTTCTCATCCACTATGCCGCCTCTTGCGCAATTTACGATCCGGACACCTTTTTTCATCTTTTTCAGGTTTTCCCCGCCGATTACATGCCGGGTCCGGGTTGTAAGCGGTGTATGCACCGTTATGAAATCCGATTTTCTGAAAAGGGTATCAATGCTTACCGATTCGACGCCGAGGGACGCTGCCCTTTCCTGGAGCAAAAATGGATCGTGTGCGATTACTTTCATCTTAAAACTAAGCGCCCGCCGCGCCACTTCCGCGCCGATCCTGCCGAGGCCTATTATGCCGAGAGTTTTGCCGTAAAGCTCCACGCCCATAAATTTCTTCCTGTTCCATTCCCCTTTTTTAAGCGAGCGGTCAGCCTGCGGTATATTGCGCGACAAAGCCAGGATAAGCGAAAATGTATGTTCGGCGGTTGAAACAGTATTGCCGCCGGGGGCGTTCATGACAATTATGCCCCTTTTGGACGCCTCGTTTACGTCCACGTTATCCAGTCCCACGCCGGCCCTGGCGATAAACTTAAGTTTTCCGGCATTCTTTATGATATCTTTTGTAACCTTTGTCTGGCTGCGCACTATAAGCGCGTCATAGCCGGAAATGATTTTCTTGAGTTCTTCGGGCGTAAGCTTGGTTTTCACGTCCACCCTAAAGCCCTTTTCCTTCTTTAGAATTTTCACTCCCTCTTCGGCCAACGAGTCACTTATAAGTATTCTAACTGCCATGTGTATCCTCCTGACCAGGCTTTGGGCTTTACACCATGAGCTTTGGGCTCACGACACACAGCCCATAGCTCATAGCTCTTCAAGCGTTTCTTTTAGTTTACCGAGCGCGAACTCCAAATCCTTCCGCGTTATCGCTCCCATATGGGCGATTCTTAAAATTTTTCCTTTAGTATGGGCCTGACCGGGCGCAAATGTAACGCCTTTTTCTTTCAGCGCGCTGATTAAGACAGTGGCATCGATCCCGTCGGGAACCCGGACGGCCGTAACGGCGTTTGAGGGAAACCCGGAAAAAAGTGAAAGGCCCATACCTACGACTGATTTGCGCACGAATTCCGCATCGCGGCCGTGCCTGGCTATGAAATTATCAATGCCCCCTTCGTCCATTATCATCGAAAGTGCCTCCCCTAAACCGATTACAAGCGTTATAGCGGGTGTCCATGGGCTGTCGCCCTTTTCAACAAGCTTTTCGTATCTACCGAGATCATAATAATACCTTGGAAGCTTTGATTTTTTAATCAAATCCCGGGCTTTGTCGCTTAGCGCCACGAAAGAAAGGCCCGGCGGTATCATGAAGGCCTTTTGGGATCCGCCGAGAGCGATATCCACGTTCCATTCATCCATTTTAAATTCATCGGCGCCGAGGCCGCTTATCGCGTCGGTTATCAGAATAGCTCCGGTTTTCTTAACTATATCGCCGATATCCTTCACAGCGTATACGGTAGCGGTGGAAGTTTCGCAAAGCTGAACAAAAACAGCCTTTGCCTCCGGAGTTTCCCTGAGGACTTTTTCCACCATGTCCGGTTCCGGTCTCGCGCCCCATTCTATATCAACCGCGACAACCTTTACGCCGTATGCGGAACAGATCTCGGCAAATCTCTCGCCGAATTTTCCGCCCCTTACCACTATAGCCGTATCGCCCGGGGAAAGCGCATTAATAACGCTCGCTTCCATCGCGCCGGTCCCGCTTGATGTAAGCGTCAATACGTTATTTTTTGTCTTGAAGATCTTCTTAAGGTCCCGGTTTACGGTTTTAACGACATCTTTATACTGCGGCGTCCTGTGATGAATTATCGGTTTTGCCATCGCCTTCATGATTTTTTCCGGGATCGGAGCCGGCCCCGGCGTAAGCAGGTATTGCTTCTTTGTCATTCAACCTCCATTTACTCGTAGTGTCACTGCGAGCACTTGACATTGAAAATGTCAGGTGCGAAGCAATCTCGTTGAGATCCTTCGGAACCTTCGGTTCCTCAGGATGAAATTCGGCCTTATGACTTACGTCGGCCACTATGGCCTCCGTAAGTCATGGCCTCATTTCATTTCTTTTTCTTAATCGACGTAACAACCTCGTCTACCAAACCGTACTCTTTCGCTTCTTCCGCCGACATAAAATAGTCCCTGTCGGTATCCTTCTTGATTTTATCTAGCGATTGCTTTGTGTGCTTGGCGAGTATCTGTTCAATTTTTTCCTTGAGCCTGTTAATCTCCTTGGCCTGGATGTTTATGTCGGCCGCTGCGCCCTGCACCCCGCCCCAGGGCTGGTGTATCATGATGCGCGCGTGAGGGAGCGCGTACCGCTTGCCTTTTGTTCCGGCCGCCAGGAGAAGCGCGCCCATGCTGGCCGCCTGGCCGACGCAATAAGTGCTCACGTCCGGTTTAATAAACTGCATCGTGTCATAAATCGCCAGGCCGCTTGTCACGTGGCCGCCCGGGGTATTTATGTAAACGTTCACGTCCTTGTCCGGGTCTTCCATCTGCAGGAACAAAAGCTGCGCTATTATGATATTGGTTACATTGTCGTCGATAGGGGTACCTATAAAAATTACCCTATCTTTGAGAAGCCGCGAATAAATGTCGTAGGCACGCTCGGTCCTGCCCGTCTGCTCTATAACCATCGGCACCAATATACTCATGATTACCTCCCTGCCTGCCAATAGCAGGCCTATTTTTCCTCCGTTACATTCGCTTCCTTAAGCAAAAAGTCCAGCACCTTGCTTTCCTTTATTTCTTCCGCGAGGCCCCCCATAAGGTTTTCTTTTTCATAATACTTCCTTACCTCTTCGGCGTTCCCGCCGGTGGAGAGCGCCACGCCCTTAAGCCTCTCGTCTATATCGTTTTTGTTTGTTTCAATTTTTTCCTTAAGGGCGATATCGTCCAGGATAAAGTACAGCCCTATCTTGTCCCTTGCGTCCTGCTCCAGTTTTGAATCCAGCTCCTTCACTTTCTTTTCCGCTTCTTCTTTGCTTACACCCTTCTGCATAAGTTCCGTCTCAAAGCGTTTGACCAGGACTTCCTTCTGGCGCCCGGCCATGTCGCTCGGAACGGAAAATTTGTTTTCCCCGAGAAGCCTTTCCAGGATCTGGTTCTTCATGTCTATCTTTAAGGAGTTTTCTTTACGCGCGTAAAGTTCGGTTTCTATTCCTTTTCTTAACGCATTAAGGTCTTCGAATTTCAGCTGTCTGGCAAAGGCGTCATCAAGCTCCGCGGGATACTTTTCCTTTACCTCATTTATGAGAACCTTGAATTTGGCAGGTTTACCCGCGTACTTTTTATCCGGGTAGTCATCGGGTAGTTTCACGGTGATTTCTTTCGACTGGCCTTTTGCGAGCCCGATTAATTCTTCGCCCATGCCGAGCAAAGACGCCTCTTTATCGGCCTGAATCCACATGTTTTTATTTTTTTTCGTTACGGGCTTGTCATCTATAAATGCCTCCGCCTCGCAGACGGCATAGTCGCCTTTCTTCACGGGCCCTGCCACATCGCGGTATTTCGCGTACATCTGGCGGAGCTTTGAAAGGCCTTCGTTTATTTCGACCTCTGAAACGGAAATTCTTTTTCTTCTGACCTTAATGCCTTTGTAATTTTTCATCCTGAAGACGGGCTTCGTGTCCACTTCGGCTTCAAAAGTAAAGGGCTTATCCTTATGAAAATCGATATTAGAAACACGCGGAAACCCAACCGGTATGACGCTGTGGAACTCAAGGGCCTGCTTATATCCTTCGGGGATAAGGCGCTTCAAGACCTGCTCTTTAGCGTCACCGGAATAGTGCTTTTCCAGGAGATCCTGCGGGACGAATCCGGGGCGGAAACCGGGAATCTTCGCCACCTTCTTAATCTGCCGATAGACCTCTTTTATGGCTTCCGCTACCAGATCCCTGGGCATCTCGATTTTAAAAAGCTTCCTGCAGGGCTCTATGTTTTTCATGCGTGACTTCATATTACATCCATATCACATCGTAAATTTATCACCGAGGTATATTTCTTTGGCCTTCGAGTTCGTAATAAGGTCTTCCTTGCTGCCGGATATCAGGATTTTTCCATCGCACATAAGGTACGAGCGGTCCGTAATGGCGAGCGTCTCCCTTACGTTGTGGTCGGTAAGGAGTATCCCTATATTTTTCTTCTTCAGCTCCTTGATGACCTCCTGGCAGTCGTAAACGGCAATCGGGTCTATCCCGCTGAACGGCTCGTCCAGCAGCATGAAAAGGGGATTTGTCACCAGAGCCCTCGTTATTTCAAGCCTGCGCCTTTCCCCGCCGGACAGGGTATAGGCGTTGTTCTTGCGTAAATGCGATATCTTGAGTTCTTCGAGTAATCCGTCCAGCCGCCGCTTCCGCTCCTTTCGGTGGAAGTCGAGTGTTTCAAGAACCGCCATTATATTTTCTTCAACGGTAAGCTTCCTGAAAATGGACGGCTCCTGAGAGAGGTATCCGATTCCGCTGCGGGCCCTGTGATGCATTGACATATTCGTTATGTCTTTCCTGTCAAAAATTATTCTGCCCTTGTCCGGCGGAACTATCCCCGTTATCATATAAAAAGTGGTCGTTTTTCCCGCGCCGTTGGGGCCGAGCAGCCCTACGACTTCGCCGCGCTTTACGTTTATATTTACTTTATCCACTACGCGGCGGCCCGAGTATGCCTTGATTAATCCTTGAGTTTCCAGTAAATGCATGTTAATTCCTTCGTCATTACGCGCCAACGCCTGTCATCCTGAGCGCCCCGCAGGGGCGCGAAGGATCTTAACGTTAAGATTCTTCGCTCACTTCGTTCGCTCAGAATGACACACGAGTACGGTGCCTCAAAATGACATCTTTGCCATGTCCTCGATGTCTCCGGTGTGCACCAGTTTTACATTGCCTTCGGTAACGACTCTTTCAACTTTGTTTGTTTCGGCGTTTAAATACACTGTTAGCTTGTCCGTGAAAGTCTCGCTGTCCTTGTCTGTGACTTTGACGTCGTCCTTAAAAATCGCCGTGTTTTTCTCCTGGTCCAGCTCGAAAGGCCCGCTGCAGACAATCTTTTTATCAGGGACGATGTCAACCTCAACATCTTCCTTGAACAGAACCCATTTAAGCCGCGGTTTCGTAATGAGGCCGCGGCCCCTGCAGGTTATATTTTGCCTCCTGACAATAACGTGCGAGTCGGTCGTGATCTCTTCGGATTTCGCGTTCCATTTCGCGTAATCCGTAACGAGCTCGCCCCCGTCTGATGTCTTGCCTACGACATTCGCCTTGAGTTCTATATCCTGAGTTTTCTTATCGTAAACCGCGCTGTCGGCAAAGATAGTAAATATCGCGTCGTCGCCGTAATATACGCCGCGCAGGTTTGTTATATTTATTTTATCCTCCACAACCCTCGCCGATTCGCCCTCGAGGCCCCACTGCACCTTTCTATCCTTGCTAAAACCCTCCACCCTGAAGGTGTATACTTCCTGCCTCACCATGGGTGACCCTTCGCGCAACGTGCTTGATGCGATTTTTTTTGGTTTCGAGGCGGGCTCTTTTTTTGAACAGCCGTTCGCTGTTAAAACTACGGCCAAAATCGCGGCGATCAAGAGTTTTATTGCCATTTTAAGCCTGCTTCCCCGGCTTTGTCTTCCACCTGCGATGCATCCATACCCACTGCTCCGGATAACGCCTTATGTATGATTCTATGATACGCGACCACTTCTGGGTATTAAACCTTATCGTCTCCTGTTTGTCGGATTTTTCTTCCAGCTTCATCGGCTCTTCAAGAACAAGCCGGTGGCGATTTTTCTCTCTTATCATAAAACACGGAACAATAGGCGCGCCGCTTGCAAGCGCAAGCGCCACCGGCGCTTTCGGCGTATACGTGGGCCTTCCGAAAAAATCAACGAAGACGCCGTCAACGCTATCGACATCCTGGTCCGCCAGGATTCCCAGCATCGCGTTTTGCTTGAGCACCCGCAATATTTTCTTCGGCGAATCGTCTCTATATATAACGCCGACGCCCACGTAGTTCCTTAATTTATTTATGAACTTGTCGTATTTATGGAAATATATGCGTCGCGCTATTACGGTGCCGTTATACCCTTTCAGCGTAAAATAGGCGGATATGAGCTCCCAGTTGTCAAAATGAGAAGCCAGCATGATAACGCCTTTTCCTTTAGAAAGAACGCGGTCGATCTTCTCGTAAGCTCCGTCGGATGTTACCCACAAGTCAAGCGTGCGCGGCGTAAGCTTTCGGAAGCTGACTAATTCAACTGCGGTCTTGCATAAATTCGAGAAAACTTCTTTCGCTATTCGCTCGATTTCGGCGTCTTTTTTTTCCGGAAAAGCGCTTTTTAGGTTCTCACGCATTTTCCGGCGCTCTTTCGGAAGAACAGCAAAAACCAGCTTACCCGCGAAACCCGCAAGCCATAAACCAAGCTTGAGCGGGACGACATTTATAAGTAAACCGCCGATCGCGGCGAGACTATACAGGTAATAACGCCTTGTTTTGATCTTCATTGACAGCATGGTATATTAGCATAATATAAACGTTAAGGCAATATAAAAAAGGCTTGTGTAATAGTTTAGGTGCCAGGAGGCTGAGGTGCCAGGCACCTTAGATA
>CAZYPU010000030.1:0-13312 GCA_964649665.1 uncultured Planctomycetia bacterium | reverse complement strand
TAGCTTCCCAAGCTAGTTACGCGGGTTCGATTCCCGCTAGCCGCTCTCTACAGGCAATCATCTCATGTCATCCTGAGCACCCCGTAGGGGTGCGAGGGATCTTATCGCCTGAGATTCTTCCCTCCGGGTCTACGACCCGTAGGGTCGGAGACGGCGCCCTTTCAGGTCGCCTCAGAATGACAACGGGAAGGCGAGCGCGAAAAAAAATATGTTCCTTTCCCTTTTCTGTTGCAATATGTCATACATTTGATATAATATCCCCCTGTAAATGATCATGAAACACCTAGTGGTTTTATTATCTCTTTTATGTCTCGGGGGGTGTGCCGCTGTAGTGCGCGAACCGGACGATTTAAGCAGGGTATCAACGCCGGGCATATACCACGAGGTGAAAAGGGGGGAAAGCCTCTGGAAAATATCGAAAATCTATGGCGTCAAGCTTAAAGAAATCGTCGGGGCAAACCGTCTTCCGGACGCAAGTAAAATAGGGGTCGGCCAGCTTATTTTTATCCCCGAGGCAGGCGAAGACAGGGCCACGAGGGCAAGCTTCGCCAGGGCCCTAAAAATCGAGGGTTTTATCTGGCCCGTAAAAGGGAAAGTGGTTTCATATTTCGGCTCAACAAAGAATATGGCCAAAAACAAGGGCATAGACATTCAGGCCGCGGAAGGCGCTGCCGTAGCCGCCTCGCGCAGCGGGAAGGTAGCCTTCGCGAGCGATCACATGGAGGGCTACGGAAAAACGGTTATAATCGACCACCTCGACGGATTTGAAACGGTCTACGCGCATAACGCGGAAAACATGGTAACCGTTGAACGGAATATATGTCAGGGCGAGATAATCGCGAAAGCGGGGAAGACCGGAAGGCCGGACAGGCCGGGCCTTCATTTTGAAATACGAAAAAATCATAAACCGCAGAATCCGTTTTACTATTTACCATGAGGTTATCACGATGCTAAGCGAACCGGCGGTAGGGAAAGCGTTCTTCGGCAGGGAATCGGTGATGCGCACCCTCGAGAAGAGGGTAAACGCCCTAAAAGGCGGTTACCGCCAAAATGTGGCGCTCACCGGACAGATGCTGGCGGGAAAATCATCTATTCTTTACCAGCTTCTCTATAACCTCAAAGACACATCACTTATCCCTCTTTACATAGAGGTCACAGAGGAGCCTTTCTCGTATTTTGCCGACAGGTTCATAGCGACACTGCTTTACAGTTATCTTTCTTCGTGTTCGCGCCAGGCGCCGAAAGACCTTCCGAACCTTATAAACGAAGCCGAGGTGCTTATCCCGCATACAATATTCGCTGTAAAAAAAATAAAGGCCGAACTAAAGAAAAAAAATTACGGAAATGCCTACGCCGATCTTCTCAATCTCACATCTCTATTGAAAAAAGAATCGGGCAAATCCTGCGTCGTCATCCTGGACGAGTTCCATAAGCTGGAATTCTTTAAAATAAAAAAGCCGTACCTGCATTTCGGGAAAATTATGATGATCCAGAAAGACACAATGTATATAGTCTCCAGCTCCCAGAAAAGCACGATAAAGAAGATACTTTCCGAGAAACTCGCACTTCTATACGGTAATTTCGAAGTTATAGAGGTGTCCGGCTTCGACCGCAAGACAGCCGAGGCTTTCCTCGCGGAGAAACTGGGCAATATCAGTCTTGAGAGGGATTCGGCGGATTACCTTATAGATTTTACCGACGGCAACCCCTTCTATCTGGACGTCTTCGCGAAGAAAATAGCGGAAACCGCGAATTCCGCAAAACTTTTTTCGGCCGGCGAAGACGCCATAGTCGAGGCGTTTACGGCGTCGTTGTACAACACCAGCGGTACCATCAGCCAGTACTTCGCGAATAACATAATGCGCCTCCTCGAAAAAGACTTAAGAGAACCTCACATGGAAGTCCTGATCGCGCTTGCTGTGGGACACAACAAGCTTTGCGATATCGCAAAGTATTTGGGCAGGAAGAGCCGCGGAGGCTTCAGCGCAAAACTCGCCCGCCTTATCGAACTTGATATGGTTTACAAAAACGGCGTATTCTACGGAATACAGGACGGGGTGTTCGGGTTCTGGCTCAGAGCCGTATATCACAAGAGGAAAACGTCGCTGGTTGACGACGTCGTAAACAGGACCTGCGATTTCAAGGAAGCGGTCAAAAACGACATCGGTGATTACCGATGTGAAAACCAAAAGGATGTCCCGGAGCGCATCAAGGAACTTTTTTTGCTTTTTAACGGTGAAACAGTGGAGATCGAAAAAAAACACAGGAAGCTGCCGCGGTTCGTAAAAATAGAATCACAAAAATATTCAAACTGCACGGACCTCGTAAGCCATCAGGAGCCCAACAGGTACTGGATATGTGAGGTCCGGCGGGGCAGGGTAGATGAGTCGGATATTTTCGACTTTATCGACCGGTATAATCCAATGCGGGAAAGAATCACGAAAAAAATATGTGTGGCGCCGGAGGGGATAGACGAAAACGCCCTGCTCCTGGCCAAGGAGAAAAATATATGGGTATGGGATCTGAACAACATAAACAGCCTGCTGAGACTTTATAAGCGGCACAACCTTATACAGAGATGATAAGAATAGGCGTTATATCCGATACACACATCCCAAAAGCGGCGCTTCTTGTGCCGGAGGCGGTGCGCAAGGAATTCCGGAACGTCGATATGATATTGCACGCCGGGGACCTTGTCGAGCTTGCCGTCATCACGGAGTTGGAGAAATTGGCGCCGACACACGCTGTCTGCGGCAATATGGATATGCCCGAGGTGAAAGAACGACTGCCGATTAAGGACACGATCAGGGTGGGCGGATTCAAAATCGGGCTCATTCACGGTTATGGCCCGCCGGTAAGGATCATCAAGGCGGTGTCCGGTGAATTCAGCAGGGTAGACGTTATCGTATTCGGCCACTCGCATTCACCGGCAAACCAAATGGTCAAAAAAACGCTTTTTTTCAACCCGGGAAGCCCTACGGATAAGATCTTCGCGGCGCATAACAGTTTCGGCATTTTGGAGGTCGACGACGAAATTAAAGCGAGGATCATAAGGCTCTGATGTGAAGGTCCCGGGCGCCAAATAGGTTGCTTTGATGTTAACCCGAAAAGAAATCGAAAAACAGGAATACCGGATACTGGCGCCCTACGCGGCGAAATCGGCCCGGACGCGGGGCCGCCTGCACGGTGAGAAAGAGCACGCCTACAGATCCGCCTATCAGAGGGACAGGGACAGGATAATTTACTCAACAGCCTTCCGCCGGCTGGAATACAAAACGCAGGTATTTGTCAACCATGAAGGCGACCATTACAGGACACGCCTTACGCATACGCTTGAAGTCGCGCAAATAGCCAAAACCATCGCGAGGGCGCTCAGGCTGAATACCGAACTTGTGGAAGCCATAGCCCTGGCGCATGACCTCGGTCACACACCTTTCGGGCATTCCGGCGAGGATTCGCTCGCGGAACTCATGGCCGGGCATGGCGGTTTCGACCACAATTCGCAGGGTTTGAGGGTTGTTGACATTCTTGAAAAAATATACCCCGAGTTCCCGGGCCTCAACCTGAGTTACGAGGTAAGGGAGGGCATTATAAAGCACTCGACCCCGTTTGACAAACCGCGGCGGTGCATCCCGTTTGAAAGCAAGGGTTCGCCCTCTCTTGAAGTGCAGGTTGTGGATGTGGCTGACGAGATAGCGTACGACAACCACGACCTTGACGACGGAATAGCAAGCGGCCTTATACCCGGAGAAAAGCTTGAAAGCATACCTCTGTGGCGAAAGGTCTTCTGCGCCGTAAAAAAGAAATATCCCAAAATCAGCAGGAAAATCAAGGAAACGCACACCATAGGAACCCTTATCGATATGCAGGTAACCGACCTCATAAAAAACACGGAAAAAAGAATCAGGAAGTTTAAAATTAAATCAATACCGGAGGTGCGCAAGTTCCCTGAAAGGATCGTGTGCTTCGGCCGGGAAATGGGCATCCTTCGAAAGCCGCTGCGGGAATTTCTTGTCAATAACCTGTACAACCATTACAGGGTCGTGCGCATGTCCAAGAAGGCGTACAGATTTATCGAGGACCTGTTCAATACGTATATAGAAAACCCCACACAGCTTCCGTCACAACAAGCGGCACTGCTTAAAAAGGACAATAAATACAGGGTTGTCTGCGACTACATAGCGGGAATGACCGACAGGTACGCGCTTGAGGAGTACAAAAAGTTTTTTGACCCATATAAAAAGGTGTAGCGCGTAATGAAAAGGAAAATAAAAACGCTCGATAAGGAAAAAAGGCTTATGGCCCGCATCGCCGCGACTTTTGATCTCAAGAAAGTAAAGAACGCTTTCTCCAGGTACCTTGGCTCGTTTTCTCTGTGGCTTATCACAGGGGAAGTGTGCGAGAGGGAAAAAATAAAACCTGAATTGTGTAAAACCGCAAAATCCGGCGCGCCCAAGGAAAGGGCGTGCCTCGACGGCATCGAAGGCGTGGTAAAAAAGGCGGGCAGGTCCAAAAAGATAGAGTCGTTCGAGTGCCCTTTTAGGCGGCACGGTTTCTGCTACCCGCTTGTTTATGATGGTGAAGCGTTCGGCTACATAGTCGCCTGCCAGATGCGCAACCGCCCCGACAAGGAAACGCTGGAACTGTTCTCTTACCTTATCGAAACCGGCGTCCGGGGCATAAGAAAAGAGCTGGAGCTTGAGGAGCTTTATGAAACGATAAAGCCCAGGGCCGTCGCTTTATCGACCGTCCACACGGTCCACAGGCTAATCACGTCCTCACTCTATCTCGACGAACTGCTTTCGAGGATCGCGCGGCTTTCGATGCAGATTATACGGGCGAACAGGTGCTCAATTAAATTGATTGACAGCAAGAAAAAAACACTTTTGCCGAAAGCAACCGTCGATCTAAGGACGGAAAAAACGAAACTCAAAAAGGTTAAAATAGGCAGGTGGGCGCCCGGCAAAGCCGTCAAGTACGGAAAATCCATAAGAGGGGACAAGTACCTCGCGACACCGCTCATAGACGAGGACATCATAGGCGTCATAACACTTTACGATAAAATAGAGAGTCAGCCATTCAATCATTCCGACGTAGAAATAATGAGAACTCTCGCCGAACAAGCGGCCATCGCCATAAAAAACGCGCAGCTCTACAAGGAACAGGAAAAGCTGACGATGGGCAGTATAAAGGCCCTGGCGCAGATTATCGAAAGCAAGGGCACGGGGATATACGTCCCCAAATCGAGTTTTTTGAGAATCGTTCAGCTGATAGGCCAGGAGTTCAAGATGAGAGAACACGAGCTTAAAACCCTGCAATACGCCACCCTGCTGCATGACGCCGGCGAGCTTATGGTTCCCGAAAAGGTCTTAAAAAAGAAGGGTAAGCTCACGAACGAGGAATACAGGCTGATAAAGGAGCACCCTTTAAAGGGCGCGAAAATAATTAAGTCGCTGAAATCGCTTAAGTCGATCGCCCCTATCATCATGTACCACCATGAATGCTACGACGGAACGGGATATCCGAAAGGCCTAAAGGGAAGCGATATCCCCCTCGGCGCGCGAATCCTGGCGGTTGTCGGTGCCTTCGAAGCCATGATTACCAAGAGGCCCTACAGGGTTCCGCTTTCCATAGGCAGGGCAATTGAGGAAATCAGGAAAAACTCCGGGAAACAGTTTGACGCGAAAGTGGTCGAGGCTTTCCTGAAAGTAGCCGGTAGAAAAGATATCGTGAGTCTCATTAGGAAAGAACTTTATGGCGCTCGGTAAGTTACTAAAAAATAAGCTTTGCAGGGATATCGCGAGGTTCTTCCATGAGAACCAGTCAAGCATCGACACCCCCAGGGGTATAGCCATGTGGGTAAAAGAGGAACGCCCGGCAGTTAAAAAAGCCCTTGATAAGCTTGTCGCCGCAGGGATGCTTCTCGACCACAGGGTTTCCTCCACCACGGGCTACAGTTACACCAGAGATAAAAAACTTATACGCGAGGTAGGTAAACAATTAAAAAACAAAAATTGATCGTCTATGTTGTCTCCGGGGCGCTTTTCATCGCCGCGGCCGTGCTTTTTACTATGGCCGGCGATATTTTTCTTTCATTTATCGGAAATGAAATACACATAGGCATTTCTTACAAAAATCACTCGGGCTTCATGTCCTGTTTTGTTACGAGGCGCATAAAGCTCGAGATGCCTGTTTTTGTAATCAAGGATTTTGACCTGGCACTGGGGGCCGAAAAGGCGCTCATCAAACCTGACTTCAGCGAGGTCCTGGATAAAAAAACGATTATCCTGAAGTGCAGTATCAAAAACGCCGCGTTTCTGCGCGCCGAGGAGAAATTTAAAGACACTGATGATCTGCTCGGGCTTTTCGGCGGTAAGATGCCGCCGCTATTGGACAGGCTGATTAACGTTCTTTTCAGCGACATAGACGGAGATCTTCGCATATTCGGCAAAACACTGGAATTCCGGTCCGTCAGGGCCGAGAGCAGGGATATAAAACTATTGGCTTCCGGATCCGTAACGGAGTCGGGAGATACAAAGCTTGATCTGGAAATATTCTTTTCCTCCGAAATCGTCGGCGCATTTCCCGAAGAGTTGAAGGCAATGCTGACGGCTGAAGCGACGGGCTTGCCCGACGCCTCAGCGGACGCTTCAGCGGCGGGCTGGTTCAGTTACCGTATAAAACTTGAGAGCGGCGAGAGCAAGCCGTTCCTTAAGCTCGAAACGGACACCCTCAAGCTGGAATTCAAGCAGATCGAGGGACACTAAATGGTTCTTAACAAAGAGCAAAAAGAAGCGGTCCTGGCGCTCAACGGGCCCGTTCTAATCGTGGCGGGGCCCGGAACGGGAAAAACGCAGCTTCTTTCGGCAAGGGCGTCGAATATCGTAAAGAAGGGGAAGGCCCTGCCCGAAAACATACTCATTATCACTTTCACGAATGCCGCCGCCAGGGCGATGCGCGAGCGCCTCGCGGCAATAATGGGCCCTGACGGGTATAGCGTAGAGGTGGAAACCTTTCACAGTTTCGCGAATTCCATAGTGCTCGAGTCCGAAGCGGCCCTCAATTACGTGAAGAACAAAATTGATATGACCGAGGTGGAAAAAATAAGGGCGCTGGAATACATACTCGATAACGTAAGCGGCACCGAGCCGTTAAAGCCGTTCGGCGCCCCCTATGTGCATCTTAGAGAAATTCAATCCAGGATAAGCGAGCTGAAAAACGAGGGCGTCACCCCAAAAGAGTTCAAGGGGTATCTCGGGGGCATTTCGCCCGACGGTATAAACGTGGAAGAAAAGCACATAAAGCGGCTCCGTGCGCTCTCCCTGATTTACGAGAAATACGAGGCGCTTAAGGACGCTGAAAGCGCGCTCCTTTTCGACAATAGGGGCCGCAAGGATTACGACGACATGATACTCATAGCCATCGAGGCGCTCGGCAAAGAAAAGTCTCTCCGGGACACTTTCAGCAAGCAGTACAAATACATAATGGTGGACGAATATCAGGATACAAACGGCGCGCAGCTCGCGCTTCTGTTTCATATACTGAGCGGTACCTCGCCGAACCTCTGCTGCGTGGGGGACGATGACCAGGCCATATACCGCTTCCAGGGGGCAACGCTTTCCAACTTCCGCATTTTGCGAAAAAAGTTCCCGTCTCTTAAAACCATTGTCCTCGAGACGAATTACCGCTCAACCGAAGAGATCGTGGGCCTGTCATCAAAGATCATATCCCAGCTTCCGGAGGACGAGCGAATAGCTGTAAAAAAACTAAAGGCGGCCGTCGATTACAAAGATAAAAAAATCGAATTTTTCGAATTTCTCACCGAAGAAGAAGAGCTCTCTTTCGTCATAGGCGAAATAAAACGCCTTGCCAAGAAAATAAAGGGCGAGAAGCCCTTCAATAATATCGCCATTCTCGTTAGAAGGCGCTCACAGAGGCAGAAGGTCATAGAGGCGCTCCTCAAAGCGGACATACCCTACGCTGCCGACGGAAGCGAGGACATGCGCCAGGAAAAGCGCGTCCGGCAGATGTTGGACGCGCTTGAGGTGGCGGATGTGAGCATTGAGGGCAATGAGAAAAAATCCCTGGCCCTTTACAAGATACTTTCCGCGGACTATTCCCGCGCGGATCATTCCGATATTCTCAAATTCATAGAGTTTGTAAACCGCCGCAAAGCCGCCGGCTGGCGCGATAGCGCAGAAGCGTACAAAGCATTCAATCTGTTCGGGGAATTTCAAAAATGGTTTCCGGCCGAACACGCGAGCGCCCCGTCGAAGGAGGATTCGCGCCGTTTAAAAATAACCGCCGAACTGGCCCTCGAGAACCCGCACGCGCTTCACGGGGCGGCATGGGCGATAAAAAGGCTTCTTGTTGACGCCAAAACAAGGCCGGCCCATGATCTGCTCCTTGGTTATATCGCCGATACGGGCCTTTACCGCTTTCTGCTCAAAAAATATGAAAAGAACAGAACGCTCAAAATAAGGGACCTGAGGGCGCTTGTGGCCTTCATAAATAAAATGAAAGAATCGGCCCTGGCCAGGCCTTCGCTCAGGCTCGACGACTTTATCGCGGAACTCGACTTAAGGGAGGCCCACGGCATGCCTATCGAGGGAGAACTTGCCACGCTCAGCCAGGACGGTGTCCGCATTTATACCGCGCATAGCGCGAAGGGCCTTGAGTTTTACGCCGTGATCGTGCCTTTCTGTCTTGAGCAGCGGAGCTGGCCGGTCCGCAGTAAACCGGAAGTCGTGCCGCTTCCCCCCGGGATTTACAGAAGCGAAGAGAAGATAAGGGAAAAAGGGAGCCTCAAGCTTTTAAAGTTTTTCGACGAACTTCGTTTATTCTACGTCACTTCGACGCGCGCCAAAGCGGCTCTCATTTACACGGCAACGCCGGGCGAGAAGGTTATCGTAAGCCGTTTCCTGAGCCACCTGGGACTTGCGCCAAAATCGGGCTCCCCCAAAGAAGAAGATCAATTCCTTATCGAATTCCTTAAAGGGTCGACCGAAAGGGACCCCTTCAAGGATACCTCCGGGGTTCTTCGCGATATGGCCAGAAATACTAACCTCACGCCTACAAAATTGAATAACTACATGGAATGCAGGCGAAAGTTCATGTACAATTCCATACTCGGGCTGCCCGGCAAAAAAACATCTCATCTGGTCTTCGGCAACTGCGCCCACAAGGCGCTCGAGGAGACATACCGCCATTTTATGCAAAACGGGAAATTCCCCGCTTTTAAATTCTACAGGGAAGGCTTCCTGCGCGAGCTTGAATTTCAGGGGGTCAGCGATACAATAAAAAAGCTGTGCGCCGAACGCCTGGAAACGCTGCGCGGCTGGTACGCGAGGGAATCGAAAAATCCCGTAATGCCCTCCGCGCTTGAGACGGGCCTATCGGTTCATTTTCCGGATGGGCTCCTCTTTAAAGGCAAATTCGATAAGATTGAAACGGAAAAAAACGGCACGGTCAAAGTGGTGGATTATAAAACCGGCTCTCCCGATAAACATGTGCGCGCGATACATAATTGCACCGATATTTCCAAATATGAGTGCGACAATTACTACCGCCAGCTCATCGCTTATAAACTCATCTTTGACAGGAATAAGCATAAATCGCAAAACAGTTCCGTAAGCAGGGGCGTGCTTCAATTCCTTGAGCCCGCCTCAAATACGGTAAAAAAATACGCTCTCGCAAAAGGCGAATATTGCGACGTCGACATTGAGCTTACGGGTGGCATGGTTTCGGAGTTTGAAAAATTGGTAAAGAGCTGCTGGAAAGATATTCAGGCACTAAAGTTTGACAAGCTCTCGGAACGCGACAGTAAAGAGAGATGTAAAAGGTGCGACTTTGATTTCATTTGCTGGGGGCAGTAAAGATGGCGGACGAATACCAAAAAGAATTGTTTGAGGAATTCGAGAAAGAGAAAGGCAAGTTAAAGAGGATTGCCGAAAAAATAGGGCAGGCCCAGCACAGGTTCTACCTGCACATCTCGCCTGAAAACGTCGTATTCGCCGCTATTATCGCTGTTATGTGCATAATTATCGCTTTCGCCATGGGGGTGGAACGCGGAAAGCGGCTTACCCCGCTTACTACCGCACACCGGATAGAAGCCGCCCCTCCGGCAGAAGAACCCGCGCCAAAGGCCCCGGTATTCGAGGCACCCGCCGGGATATACGCGATACAGCTTATCTCGTACAAGGAAAAGCGGCTTGCGGAGATAGAAAAACGCAAGCTATCCGGCAAAAAAATAGAAGCGTTTATCGTGCCATCCGGCGAGTGGTTTCAGGTATGCGCCGGCAGCTACGCTGATATTGAGTCCGCCAGAGCTGCGCTGGAGGAGTTTTCAAAAGATTACAAGGGATGCTTTATACGGAAAAAGGATAAGGAGGCACGTCATGGCACAACATCCGAGTCTGCGCTCGAAAGAAAAAGATAAGCAACACCGCTCAGTCCTTAAGCGCTACGAAAGGGTGAAAGGGCTTAAGGATAAGGAAAAGTGGAAAGAAAGCGAGTCTGTCTTTGGCCTGCTGAAGCTGAAGGTCCTGAAATTCAGGCTCAAGAAAGAAAAGGCCGCGCCGGAGGCAGCAGAAGGTGCCGAAGGGGCCGTAGCCGCTGAAGGGGCGGTCAAGGCACCCGCGGCCGGGGAAGTAAAAGCCGCGACCAAAGAAACCAAGGCAGCCGCTAAAAAAGAGGCGCCGAAGAAAGAGCAGAAGAGGAAGTAGAGTTACTTCTCCGGAGCCCCGGGGTGACACGAAAAAGATGCCAAAGAAGGAGGCAATTAATGATAACGTTTGATCAATTTAAACAAATGGATATTCGCATCGCAAAAATTACGGCGGTCGAGAATCATCCTAACGCGGATAAGTTGTACCTCCTGACCGTCGAAACGGGTGATGGAACAAAAAAACTCGTTGCCGGAATAAGGGAGCACTATACCGCCGAGGAGCTGATCGGCCGGCAGGTGGTTATCGTCAACAACCTCCAGCCGGCGACAATACGGGGTCAAAGCTCAGAGGGAATGGCCCTTGCAACGAAAGACGGTGAAAAATTCGCGCTACTCGCGCCGGATAAAGAAGTAAAGGTTGGAAGCCCCGTTTCATAACGGTTGCCTGTCATCCTTCGTCGCCCTGCCGCCTTCGGCGGCGAGGCGCCTCAGAATGACACGTGGGAAGGTTCAACCTTTTTATTTGTTGATTTATGTGGTATACTAACGAGCTATGTTCAAAAAAATTAAACTAAAACACAAAAAGCTCCGGAAGTGGATAAATACAATGGCCGCGATGTGCGGTTCGGAAGAAATCGTTCTAATTGACGGCAGTGAGCGACAGAAGAAAGCGCTCGAGAGAGAGGCCTCTTTTACGGGGGAGATTATCAAATTAAACAGGAAGAAGCTCCCGGGCTGTTTTTACCACCGAACGGCCCCCAACGATGTCGCGCGCACCGAAAACCTTACCTTCATATGTACCAAGAAAAAGGCAAGCGTCGGCCCCACTAACAACTGGATGCCGCCTAAAACCGCATACAGTAAAGCCGCCGCCATATTTAAAGGCTCCATGAAAGGGCGAAAGATGTACGTTATCCCTTTTTCGATGGGGCCCGTGGGTTCGTCTTTCAGTAAAATCGGCATTGAGCTTACCGACAGCATATACGTCGTCCTTAACATGCTCATAATGACAAGAGTCGGCAGGAAAGTGCTGGACCATCTCGGGCGCGATAAAGAATTCACAAAATGTCTGCACGGCAAGGCGGAACTGGATATAAGCAAGCGGCTCATCCTTCATTTCCCCGAAGACAACGCCATATGGAGCGTGGGTTCCGGCTACGGGGGAAACGTGCTTCTCGGAAAAAAGTGCCTGTCACTGCGCATCGCCAGTTTCCTGGCGAAAAAAGAAGGGTGGCTCGCAGAGCACATGCTGATTCTGGGCGTGGAAAAACCGGACGGGCGCATACAATACATAACCGCCGCTTTCCCGAGCGCCTGCGGAAAAACAAACCTCGCAATGCTTCTCCCGCCGGCAGCACTCAAGAAGAAAGGCTACCGGGTGTGGACCGTAGGGGATGACATAGCCTGGATGAGAACAGATTCCGACGGAGCGCTATGGGCGATTAATCCGGAAAAAGGGTTTTTCGGTGTCCTGCCGGGCACAAACCGCAAAACAAACCCGAACGCTATAGCTGCGATGCAAAAAAATACGATATACACCAACGTGCTCCTGAAGCCGGATCATACCGTCTGGTGGGAAGACGGTGGCGGGCCGGCGCCTAAGAAAGGCACCGACTGGCTCGGGCGGCCGTGGCAAGCCGGCATAAAAGATAAAGACGGCCTGCCCGTAAAAGGGGCAAATCCCAACAGCCGCTTTACCGCGCCAATCTCGCAGTGCCCGTCAGCTTCGTTCCGCTCCGAGCACCCCCATGGCGTGCCTGTATCGGCAATTATATTCGGCGGGCGGAGGGCAAGCCTCGCGCCTCTTGTTTACGAATCGTTTAACTGGCAGCACGGTGTTTTTCTGGGCGCTACGATGGCTTCCGAACGCACCGCCGCGCAGTACGGAAAACAGGGTGAGGTGAGGCGCGACCCGATGGCCATGCTTCCTTTCTGCGGATACGACATGGCCGACTACTTTAGGCACTGGCTCGATATGGGCAAAAAAATGGTTCGCCCCCCGAAGATATTCTTTGTAAACTGGTTCAGAAAAGACCTATCGGGAAACTTTATCTGGCCCGGTTTTGCGGAGAACCTGCGCGTTATCGACTGGATCATAAGGCGCGCGGATGGTCAAGCCGGCGCTGTAAAGACACCGCTGGGTTATATCCCAAGATACGAAGACATGGAAATGGAAGGCCTTAATTTGTCGAAAGAAAAATGGAATAAACTTTTTTCGATAAACAGGAAAGAGTGGAAAGAAGAGATAAAAGTACAGGGGACCTTTTTAAATAAATTCGGAAAAAAATTACCCAAAGAACTGACGAAGGAGCACGCTGCTTTAAAAAAGAGAATGGAGCGGTTTAAATGAAAACCGTTATCGTTCATCTCGGTGAAAGAAGTTATAATATCCATATCGGAAAAGATATTATGCATAAGGCGAAGTCCCTTTTGAAAACGAACTTCGCGGAGGCCCCGTTATTCGTAGTCACCAACAAAAAAATAAACTCCCTTCACGGCGGGAAACTTACCATGGCCCTTGGATCCCTGAAGAGGGAAATATTATTTTACGAGGTTCCGGATTCGGAAAAAGCAAAATCATTTCCCGTTTACATACGGGCGATACGGCGCCTTGCGCGTTTTTCTAAAAAACGCAAGCCCGTTATC
>CAZYPU010000029.1:0-13887 GCA_964649665.1 uncultured Planctomycetia bacterium | reverse complement strand
ACAGGCGAAGCAATCTCACCAGTTCCAGATTAAGTTTATGACCGCTTCGCACGGCGACCACCCTTCCTTTCAGCGGCCGGCCCAAAAGATACAGATCCCCTATCAGGTCCAGCACCTTATGCCTTACCGGTTCATCGGGAAACCTTAATACATTGTCCATCGGGCCTTCTTCATCCATGACCAGCGTATTTTCGAGGTCCGCGCCCTTTCCGTAACCCTGCTTCAGGAGGGCTTGCGCCTCCTGCTTGAGGCAAAACGTCCTCGCCGGCGCGATTTCTCTCCGGAAAACTTCCGGCGTAACTGCGCCCGAGAAAAACTGCCTGCCGATAGCGCGGGCGGGGTACTCCAGGACATAGGAAACCTTGAAGCCACTTGAAGGAAACACGCCAAGAAAAGATTCTTTATCTTCTACCCAAATCGGGCTTTTAATATTTACGAATTCCCTCGCGGCGCTTTGCTCTTCTATGCCGGTTTTCATAAAAGCTTCGAAAAATCCGAGGGAACTTCCGTCGAGTGCGGGCATCTCGGGGCCGTCCAGCTCGATCTTTATATTATCGACCCCGGCGCCCCAGAGCGCCGCAAGGACATGTTCGACCGTTTCCACATATTCCCCCGATCCGAAGCCGATTTTGCTACGCCTGTCGGTATCGAAATTTAACAGGTCCTTAAGCCGCGCCGACGGGTTTTCCTTCAGGTCTTTTCTTACAAAAATTATGCCTTCGTCCTCTTTTCCGGGATAGAAAACGGCTTTTACCGGCTTTCCGGTCTGAAGGCCTTTTCCTTCCAGTGAAAATTCTTTTTTGATTGTTTTCTGTGCTTCCAACGTAGTTATTTGGCCTTGAGTTTTTCTTCGACGGCCAAAAGCCTTTTGTAGATTTCCGGAAGTTTACCGAACAGGACATACATTTTTTTGATTTTTCTAAGGGGCCTTGCGGGACTGCCCCACATTATTGTATTGGGGGGCACGGATTTCATAATGCCCGCCTGGGCGGCTATCATCGCATTGTCGCCTATTTCGATATGGTCAACAAGGCCCGTCTGCCCCGCCATCATAACGTTGTTACCGATTTTTACACTCCCCGAAATACCGGACTGGGCAACGATTATGCAGTTGGAGCCTATGGTTACATTGTGCGCTACCTGCACGAGATTGTCGATCTTGGTGCCTTGCCCTATCCTGGTATGCGCGATTTTCGCCCTGTCCACGGTAACGCACGCGCCCAGCTCAACGTCGTCCTCTATTATGACATCGCCTATGTGCGGAATCTTCTCATGGCCTCTTGACGTTCTTTCGTAGCCGAAACCGTCGCCTCCGATAACGCAGCCGGAATTGATAATTACCCTGTCGCCTATTTTCGAGTTTTCGCGCACGGTGACATTGGGATAAATAATGCAGTTTTTGCCGATCTTTACCGAAGGCCCCACATAAGAGTGCGCGTAAATAACTGTTCCGTCGGAAATTTCCGCGCCGTCTTCCAGACACGCGTAAGCTCCGACGGCAACGTCACGGCCCAGTTTAACATTTTTACCCAGGAAAGCGCTTTTGCAGATCCCGCTCGGATGTGAAATTGCCCCGGGCATGATCAATTCCACGGCTTTTTTAAACGCGAGATTGGGATTTTTACATTTAATGACGGGGACGGGGGCCTCACCTGTATCAGCAGGGACAACAACGCAGCTTGCTTTCGTTTTCTCCAGAAGCGGCGCGGCTTTTTTACTGAAGACAAAGGCCAGGTCCCCGCTTCCGGCTTCTTCTATATCGCGTATATTGCCTACGGTTACACTGCCCCCGCCTACAAGGTTACCGTCGATGCGCCCGGCAAGCTCATTGAGGGTTATTTCGTTTTTTTTTGCCATATCTGTTCGGACTGCAGGTTCGCGCCTGTAGCATTCCCCGCACGTAAGCGTGGGGTCATTTATTCAGTTCTTTTACGATCGCATTCGTGATATCGAATTTTTCCGCGGAATACACGAATATCGCGTTGTCGAACAAAAGGTCGTATCCGTTTTTCGTCGCGTAGGCTTTTGCCTCATCCATGATATCCTTCCTGATCTCCTTGAACATTTCGTCTTTCCTCCTCAGGAATTCTTCGATTTTTCCCTTCCTGAAATCATCGAGGTTTTTTATCTTTTGCCTTAACTCCGGCTCCCTTTTTTCTTTCGCTTCCTCGCTCAAGAGGTCTATTTCATCTCTTATTTTTCTCAACTCCTGGGTCTTCTTTTCGATATCGCTTTTTACCTGCGCGTCTTCCTTTTCAAGCTTCTGGTTGAACTCTTTCGTCTTATTGTACTCATAAAAAACCTTGCGCATGGCCAGGCACCCTACTTTCATCTCTTTGGCGAAAACGCTTACGGATAAAGTCATGCAAAATACCAGGACCAGCACCCCCAAAATCTTCCTACACATTGCCTTCCTCCTTTGTTATAAGATCAGAACCCATGACTCACGGAAAAATAAAACTCACCTTGCCGTTCATCGTCGTGATTGTTGTTTAAGGGGTAGCCCCAGTCCAGCTTTACCGGGCCTATGGGCGTTTTTACCCTGACGCCTACGCCCGCTCCCTGTTTAAAATTGCCGCTCGCGAAATTACGCGCCTTTTCCCAGACGTTACCGACGTCATAAAACACCGCGCCTTTTATCACCTTCTCATATATGGGAAAGGTGACCTCCGCGTTACCGATAAGAAGCGACTCGCCTCCCAGGGGGTCATTGGAGGAGACGTCTCTCGGGCCCACCTTTCTTTCCTTGTAGCCCCTTATAGTATTGGCGCCGCCGGCGTAGAACCTTTCATAAATGGGCACTTTTTTACTGCTGCCGTAGCTGTCTGAAAGGCCGGCCCTGGCCTTTAGTTCCAGCACGATTTTTTCGAAAGGAGAATAGTAGAAGCTGCCATATACATAGCCTTTAACAAAATTTTTGTCCCCGAGGAGAAACCCCCCTGAGTTTTCCAGGGAGGCCCCGGCGCTGAATCCTCGCGTCGGGCTGAAGACGTTGTCGACATTATTAAACCCGACTCCCAATAAAAGGCTGCTCAGCCAATTTTTGCCTGTTTCGTCGCGCAAATCCTGCGACGCTTCCGCCGATACATCCGATATGTCCACGTGCTCCAGCTTGTACATCAGATTTCCGTTAAAATATTCCAGAAATTCCTTGCCGAATCTAAGGTCCCCGCCTGTGCGCGCTTCTTTATATCCGTAGCCAACTTCCGTCCTCCTTAAATGCGTCCTATGATACCCGTCAAATCCGAAGGAAAGAGGGTAATCCAATATCCACGGTTCCGTCCAGCTAATATCAGCATCCCATCTTACGGTGCTTATATCCGCCTTTAACGTGAGGTGCTGCCCGTCGCCGGTAAAATAAGGGACGTTCAGAAGGTCGAAGTTCTTCTGCGAAAGCTGCACGAAACCTATGAATTCGTCAACGGAGCTGTAGCCGCCGCCGAAAGCAAATTCACCCGTTTTTGTCTCCTTGACGCTGACCTCGAGATTGTTCACATCGGGCTTGTCGGTGCGTTCGGTCTCGAAATAGATGTCTTCGAAAAATCCCAGATTATAAAGCCTTTCCTTGCTCCGCCTTATCTTGTCGCCGTCAAAACGTTCGCCCGGATATGCCCTGAGCTCGCGGCGTATCACGATGTCCTTTGTCTTGGTATTGCCCTTTATGTTGATCTTGCCTATATAAACAGTGTCTTTTGCGTCTACGCTGAAGATTATATCGATGTTTTGCGTGTTTGGCTCGAGGGCCCTGTCTACGGCAATTTCGGCGTTCATGTAGCCCTTATGGTAATAAAATGCCCTTAAGCTCTCTATGTCGGCTCTAAGCTTCGTGTAGCTGAAAGGATCTCCCGGCTTCAGGGAAAGCTTTTCCCTGATTTCCTCTTCCGTGAAAACCGTATTTCCTTCGATAAAGATCTTTCCCGCAAAATAGCGCCGACCCTCGTTGATTTCGACGGTTACATACATGACGCCTTTTTCTTCCTCGTAATCAAACTTCGGCGTAATGGAAACATCCAGGAAGCCCAGGTCATTGTAATAGGACTTTATTTTAGCCAGGTCGTTTTCAAAGGTTTCATCGTCGAAATAGCCCCTTCTTAAAAGCCATGCCGGCCGCGTCTGCATAAGTTCCAGAATATTTTTCTTTTTGACGGTTTTATTTCCTTCCACGCGGACACGCTTTATCCTTATACGCGCGCTCTCGTCTATTTTCATTTTTATCGTGACCTGATTAAGCTCTTCGTCCTTCTCCAGCTCGTATTTGACCTTAACGCGATGAAAGCCGCTTTTTTCATAAAAAGACCTTATGCCGGAAACATCCTCCGACAGCTTGCTGAAATTAAGCATATCCCCTTCTTTCAGCTGCATAATTTTTTTCAGGCGGTTGGGTCGTATTTTTTTGCTGCCCTCAAAGACAATTTTTTCTATAACGGGCTTCTCCTCCACTATGATGGTCACCATTATGCCTTCCTCGTAATCTTCCACATCAATGGCGACATCCGTAAAATAGCCAAGCGCGTAGAGGCGCCTGATATCCTCGTTTGCGACTTCCTGCGAAAAAGGAATTCCGGGCTTTGTTTTGATCTTTGCGAGTACGGTGGCGGAACTTATGGCCTTATTGCCTTTTACGCGGATATCAAAGACAAGTTTACGCCCCGCGTCGGGCTGCTCGGCCCGGGCAGCGGCGCTTAATAAAAAAAGTGACAGCATTACCAAAGGAACGCCTTTTACTGTCCGGCTCAGTATCGTAAAGAAACCTGTCCCCATCAATACTCCTCTTGGCGGGCGAGATCCTCGAACCTTGTATGTTCGCTGATAAAGGCAAGTTTCAGCGTGCCGACAGGACCGTTTCTTTGCTTTGCGATGATGATCTCGGCAATGCCTTTATTCTCTTCGGTAGGATTATAATATTCCTCTCTCAACAGCAATACGACAACATCGGCGTCCTGCTCGATGGCGCCGCTTTCCCTCAGGTCGGAAAGCTGAGGCCTCCTGTCAGATCTTTGCTCAACGGCGCGCGAAAGCTGGCTGACAGCTATTAGAGGAGCCCTTAGTTCCCTGGCCAGGGCTTTAAGGGAACGTGAAATTTCGGAAATCTCCTGCTGCCTGTTTTCTACGCCTTTCGAACCCTGCATAAGCTGCAGGTAATCCACGACAATCAGGCCGATATCATACTGGGCCTTCAGGCGGCGCGCCTTAGCCCTTAACTCAAGCGCTGATATGCTGGGCGTATCGTCTATAAAAATAGGCGACGCTGAGAGCTTGCCGGCGGCGCTTACGAGCTTGGGCCAATCGGATTGCGAAAGAAATCCTGTTCTTACTTTATGCGAGTCTACGCGCGCGTGGGAGCACAGCATCCTCTGGACAAGCTGATCTTTTGACATTTCCAGGCTGAAAAAAGCGATGGGCTTTTTTTCGACAACGCCTACGTGCTCAGTAATACAACTTACAAGGGCGCTTTTGCCCATTGAGGGCCTGCCGGCCACGATTATGAGGTCGGATTTCTGCAGGCCCGCGGTCATGACATCGAAGTCATGAAACCCCGTGGCAATGCCGGTAATGCTTTCTTTTCTCTGGTACAGATTATCGATCGTTTCGATACTGCTTTTTATGACATCTTTTATCGAGGCGCATTGCGTCTCCACTTTATTGGTGGTAATGTCAAAGATCATGCGTTCGGCCTTGTCCAGAAGTTCATCTATAGTGGTGATGTTATCGTAGCTCTCGGACACTATCTGGGTGGCCGTGGATATAAGGTTTCGCAAGATGGCTTTTTCCCTCACAATTCTCGCGTAATGCTCTATATTGGCCGAAGTGGGTATGCTGGAGGCGATAGAAGCGATATAGGCGCTTCCGCCGATCTCGTCAAGGACGCCTTTCTTTTTTAATTCTTCGCTGAGCGTTACGAGATCGATGGCCTTGTTCTTGTCATACAGATTTACGATGGTGGAATATATGCGTCTGTGGGCAACCTTGTAAAAGGAGTTTTCCTCCAGAAGCTCGATTGTACGGTTTATGGCGTCCTTGTCCAGAAGCATCGAGCCCAGAACCGCAATTTCGGCCTCATTGTTTTGGGGCGGGATTTTATCGATTAATTCTTTCACCGGCGTCATCCTGTCATTGCGAGCCCTTGGCGTTTTCAATGTCAAGGGCGAAGCAATCTCTTAAATTGAAATCCTTCGCGTCCTTGCGGGACGCTCAGGATAAATTCGGCCGTATGGCCTCATTTACTTTTTGACTACCCAGATCCGTAAATCCGCTTTAACCTCAGGGTGCAATTTGATCCCGATTTTATAAACACCCAGCTTGTGGATGGGCTCTTCAATATCGATGCTTTTCTTGTCTACGCGCACGCCTTCGTGCTGCAGGGCATGGAAAATCATGTCAGTGGTAACGCTTCCAAAAAGCGTATCATTCACGCCTGATTCCGCCGTGATGGTAAGGGAAATCCCCCCGATTGTCCGGGCGAGCTCCTCTGCGCTTTTTTTGGCATTTTTCGCGGCTTTTTGCGCCCGCTTTTTCTTTGACTCTAAGATTTTGAGCACTCCCGGCGTGGCAACAGCGGCGATCTTTCTCGGAATAAGATAATTGCGGGCGTAACCCTTTTTTATCTTTACGGTTTCGCCCTCCCGGCCGAGCTTATCAACATTTTTAAGAAGTATTACTTCCATTTTATTCCGCCAGGTATGGCATAATCGCGATATTGCGGGCTCTTTTTATCGCCCTGGCAAGCTTTCGCTGATGCTTGGCGCAAGAACCCGAAATTCTCGAAGGGACTATCTTGCCGCGCTCCGTCGTAAATCTGCGCAGGAATTGCGGGTCAAGATGGTCTATTTTTAAATTTTTATCGAAACAAAACCGGCATTTTTTCTTTCTCAGTATATAAGTCCGCGGCCGGCGCCCTTTGAGCGCGTTCTTTTTTCCGCGCGTCTTTTCTTTTTTCTTTTTCAGCATTTCCTCTTTCCTTCCGCTCTCAGAAAGGTATTTCTTCGGCGCCCGTACCCTGAGAGCCCTCTTTGTTTAAGTCAATTGCTTCCGCTCCCGCGCCGGATGCCTCGGCGGTCATTTTCTTCGCGCCGGCCGGGGAAGAATCCTGTGGGCCCTTCCTTGAAGCCCCCTTCAAAAATTGAACGTTATTCGCCACAACCTCAATAGTGCTTCGCTTCTGGCCCTCTTGTGTCTCCCATGAGCGCGAGCGAAGCCTGCCTTCCACAAGAACAGGGCTTCCTTTGCCGAGGTATTCCGCGCAGACTTCGGCGCGACGTGCCCACACCACGACCTTTATAAAAGAGGTTTCTTCCTTTTTCTCGCCCGACTGCGCGGAGTAAACTCTGTTTACGGCTATGTCAAAATTCGCCACAGCCGTTCCGCTCGGCACATACCGCAGCTCCGGGTCACGCGTAAGATTTCCGATAAGAAATACCCTGTTTAAACTGGCAGCCATTTCTACTTCCCCCTCTTTGCCGTGATCATAACCCTTAAAATATCCGCATTCAGTTTAAAATTACCGTTAAGTTCTGATATTTTCGAGGCATCCGCGGAAAAATCCAGCTTATAGTATATTCCTTCCGCGCTTTTCTTGACGGGGTATGCCAGCCTCTGCTTGCCCCAGTTTTCCTCTTTAATTACGCTGCCGCCGTTTTTTGCAATGACGCCGGTTATTCCTGAGGTAATCTCTTTTATGGATTTTTCTTTTTCGGGATCAATAACGAATAACGCTTCATATTCCGGCATATTTTATCCTTTCAATGTTCACAAGATATTAGCACAACTTATCTCTAAAATCAAGAAGTTTAATGGTCCCCCTGGCGCTTGTTAAACCTCGTCATGGCCCTTGCCGCGCCTTCTTCGGCCCACGTAACGGCGCATTCGGACGCCTCTTTTATTATGCCCTTTAGCGCTCCTTTTTCCGCGGAGCCGAACGGTTTCAGAACAAAATCCGTTACGTTTTCGCACCTCCGGTCTTTCGCTATTCCTATCCTGAGGCGCGGAAAACAGTTTGTCGCGAGGCTTTTTATGATTGACTCAAGCCCCTTATGGCCGGCGCTTCCGCCTTTTTCCCTGAGGCGGATGAAGCCGAGCTTCAAATCGATGTCATCGCAAATGACAAGGATGTTTTCGGGATTCGCTTTTTCTTTCTTCGCGATTTCCCGGACCGCGCCCCCGGAGAGATTCATATAGGTCTCGGGCATAAAAAGGGTTATCTTTTGGCCGCCGGCCGAACCCCGGCCAAACAGCCCCCTGCATATTTTTTTTCTTACGGATATGCCGAGCCTTTTGGATAGTTCCCTGACGGCCAGAAAACCTGCGTTGTGCGGCGTGTTTCTATATCTGAAGCCGGGGTTGCCGAGGCCGACGATTAATTTCACGCTACTCTTTCTTCTTCTCTTCCTTCGCGGCCGGAGGCGCTTCTTCTTTTTTCGCTTTCGGCGCTTCCTTTTCTTCAACTTCCTCTTCTTCTTTCTTGCCCTTCGCTATGACTTCCGGCTCAGTACCTTCTTCGGCCGGAACCTCCTCGGGCACTTCTTCTTTGGCAGGCAGGCTAACGGAGAGAACTGTAAGCTCCGGGTCGCTCAGTATTTTTACCACCGGCGGCACCGTAAGGTCTTTCACGTAAACGATATCCCCGATCTTCATGGGCGCCACTTCCACCTCTATTTTCTCGGGTATATCTGTGGGCAGGCATTCCACCTCCACTTCCCAAAGTACGTGTTCGAGGACGCCTTCGTCCTTAACGACGCCTTCGGGCTCCCCATGCGGATGCACCGGCACCTTGACCTTTATCTTTTCGGTGAGTGATATCTCATTCAAATCGATATGTAAAATATTCTCCTTAACCGGGTGCCTCTGCAGTTCCTTTATAAGGCATGCCCTTTCGGCCTTTTTTTTATCGCCCTTGACTTTAAGGGTTATCAAAACATTTTCCCCGGCCGGGGTATGCAGGACATTGAATAAATCGCGGGATTTTATCTTAAGGTTTACACATTCTTTCCCGCCCTTATAAACAATTCCCGGTATAATTTCGGATTTCCTCAGTTCTTTTACTCTGGCTTTTCCCAATTCTTCGCGTATCTCGGCGTTGAGTATGACTTTTTCCATGCTTTTTTACCCCCCTTGGACTCATTCAAATAATATACTTATTGACTCCTCGTTGTGAATTCTCTTTATCGCGTTCCCCAGAAGCGGCGCAATACTGAGCACCTTTATTTTACCTATCATCTTGCTTTCCTCTATCGGGATCGTGTTTGTCACTATGAGTTCTTTTATGGGTGAGGCGGCGAGCCTTTCCATGGCCGGGCCGCACAAGACCGGATGTGTTATGGTCACATATATATCTTTTGCGCCCGCGTTTTTAAGAGCGGCAGCGGCCTCGGTAACGCTTCCGGCAGTGGCTATTATGTCGTCGACTATAACGACATTTTTCCCCTCTACCTCGCCCATTATGTTCATGACTTCCGCTTTTGTATGGTTTATCCTGCGCTTATCGACTATGGCAAGGTCCGCTTTCAGGTCCTTCGCGTAGGCCCTTGCCATTTTTATGCCGCCTACGTCGGGTGAGACGACAACCAGATTTTCTACGTTTTTCTTGGTAAAATATTCCACAAAAGTCCTGACGGCATAGAGGTGATCGAGCGGCATATCGAAAAAACCCTGTATTTGGCCCGCGTGCAAATCTATGGTCAATACCCTTGATGCCCCGGCGCGGCTGAGTAAATTAGCGATAAGCTTCGCGGTTATCGGAACGCGGGGCTGATCTTTTCTATCCTGGCGCGCGTACCCGAAATACGGCAGGACCGCCGTTATTCTGTCGGCGGAGGCGCGCCTTAAGGCGTCTAGAAGTATTAAAAGTTCCATGAGGTTTTCGTTCGCGGGAAAACAGGTGGGCTGGATTACGAAAACATCGTCGCCGCGGACATTCTGGTTTATCTTCACCTGTATCTCCCCGTCGGTAAATCTGCCGACAAAGGCGTCGCCGCGCTTTACACGCAGGAGCCTGCAGATCTCATCCAGGAGCGCGATATTTGAATTGCCGCCGAATATCGATAACTTGTCGTTTCTCATCTCTTCCTCCCCCTATTAAGTATTTTCGCAGGGATACCGGCCACGGTTTTTCCCGCCGGCACATCTTTGCCTTTAGTTACCACGCTTCCGGCCCCCACAACCGCGCCGCGGCCCACCCTGACGGGGGCCACAAAAATCGAGCCGACGCCTATAAAGGAACCGTCTTCTATGATGGTTTTGTTTTTGTTTTTGCCGTCATAATTGGCCGTGATCGTGCCGGCGCCGACGTTTACGTTTTTGCCGAGTTCCGCGTCCCCTAAATACGTCATGTGCTTTATCTTGGTTCCGGAGGAAACTTTCGTTCTCACGAGTTCAACGAAATTTCCGATTTCGACGTTATTGTCGATAAGGGTATTTTTCCTGATTCTCGCGAAGGGGCCGATCCGGCAATTTTTTCCTATGGTAACGGAGCCCTCGATAATAGTGTGCGGGTGTATTACGGTATCCCTTCCGATCTTCGCGTCTTTATCCACGAAAGTGGAACCGGGGTCAACGACTGTTACGCCCTTCAGCATCAAAAGTTCAAGGGCCCGTTTTCTCGCTATATCGTTCGCCCGCGCGAGATCAAGTTTTGAATTTATGCCAAGGGCTTCCGCCGGATCTTTCGAAAGTACGGAAACAACTTTCCTGCCGGATTTGCGCAGGGCGCCGACAATATCCGTAAGGTAATATTCTTTCTTTTTCGCGTTCATTTTGAGCCGGTCGAGCGAGGAAAAAAGATGTTCCCTGTTGAAACAGTAGCACCCGACGTTTATTTCGTTTATGATTTTTTCGTAAATGGAGGCGTCGGTGTCCTCTATTATCTTAATAATATTTTCATCCGCGTCCCTCAAAATCCTTCCGTAGCCCGCCGGCTCGGGCATGACCGACGAAAGAAGGGTGCAGGAGGCTTTTTCACTTTTGTGCTTTTCTATAAGCTTTTTTATCGTCGAGGCCCGTACAAACGGCGTATCGCCGTAGAGGACGAGTATGTCGCCTTTAAAGGATGAAAGAAGATTTTTTGCGCATTTTACCGCATCGCCCGAGCCGAAAAGTTTATCCTGTATTACCGTCTCGACTCCCGGAAATGCGGATTTTACGTTCTTGTCCTTATATCCGAGAACGAGAATTTTTTTACCGACGCCGGCCGCATCCAGCGCTTCCAGTATAAAACTGAGAAGCGGCCTTGACTGCACCTCGTGCAGGACCTTCGGCGTATTAGATTTCATCCTTGTTCCGCGTCCGGCGGCAAGTATTACGGCTGCTATGTTTTTCAAGCAAACATCTCCTTTAGTTAGGTATTTTGATGACGGTTTTTATACCAATTTTTCTTCTGTTCTTTGGGCCAAAATTTAAGTGCGAATTTATTCATCTCGAGAAGCCACTCCAATTTCCTCTTTGGGCGAATCTTCATAAATCGCAAAAGGCGTTTGTCTTCGGTCTCCCAGCTGAAAATCATTTTAAGCTCTTCTTTGTAGTTTTTTTATTTTTTTTAATTCTTTGATATCCATTTTATCTACATCACGACCTGTATTTTTTTTCATTTTTATCAAATTATCTATGGAAATAACGGAGAGCGTAATACCTGCTTTTATCAGCACGCTGTCCTTCTTGGCTTCCTTGAAAGATACGGGCGAATCTATGACAATATCGACTTCTTTTAACTGGTCTTCTTTATAGAAATTAAACGCCTTCATGTGTTTATTATCTATCCAGTCTTCTCTTGTTTTTTTATCCGCTATTCGCATGGGGTCAACCGGCTGCTTTACGCGGTATCCGTGTTTTTTCAATATTCCCACTACCTTTGCCAGATTCTTGTCGCTCATTTCTACGAGTATATCCATATCCGCGGTATTCCGTAGCGACCCCAGAAGGTTGACGGCTATGCCTCCTACAATTACGTATCTCACCCGCTGTTTCTGGAAGGCACGCAGCACATCCTCATATATGATCATAGCGGTATATTATATCATTAGAGCCCGCTGTGCTCAAGTAAAATCCGGAAGTAGCAGTAGCCGGGGCTTAAGCCCCGGCTACTGCTACTGTGCTACTCGAATGTGCGGCCCTTCACAAAATTGCTTTCAGCAATTTTGTTCAGGACCAAACATAAAAATATAGAAATTTCTCTTGCGTAAACTTAGGAGAAATTTCTATATTTTTATGTTTGGTTGCCCGATGTTGACACCAGCTGAATTTCACAACATCAATTTTGTCAATTAGTTATCAAAATGACCATTCGCCGCTACAGGAGCGGTTTTATAAAATTGGGTTAAAATTTCGTTTGACAAACAGCGTTCTTTCATGTATACTTTGTGTAGGGTTTGATTCAAGGGACTGGGGATTCCCGGTCGGCAAAAAGCTCTGATGTAAATCGGAGCTTTTTGTTTTTATGGGAATATTTTTAATCCCTGTATCCATCCTTTACCCCTGTAAAATTTTGTCTTTATGATATCATATGCGGGATTCGGCTTATTAGGATTATGTATATACCGAGCAACCGGATAGGCTGCTAAATCCGCCAATTGCGTCTCTACCACATTCATCATCTTGGGAACAAATTTCAGTTTGAAATCTATCTTTTTAAATCGTTCTGCCGGAATATAGTTGGTACCTTGGCTGGCAATTCTTAAGAAACTTAACATTAAATCGTTATCTTCTTTTTTACCGCGGCTTTCCGCAATAAGCTGGACTCCGGTTGTTTCTTCTCTTCAAGTAAAGGTAAAAGTCTCTCCATACAAAATATCATTGCCAGATCATACGGGTTCTCTGCCAATATACCATATTTTTCCTTATGATCCTGCTTTTTTATCACAGAAACTATCAATTGATAGTCCGAATTCGACATTATTTGATTTAATTTTCTATAAAACTCCTCGCGTTTAGCCGGGTTAGTAAGAATACCAAAATCCCGCTGAGCTTTGCGTATATCCCGTGAATGAATGATAACTGCCTCGTGCCCGAAAAAATCCATTTTGAATTGATTAATCGCTGGAGAAATCTTATGGTTATGTATCTTTTCCTCGCAAATAAACATCGCAAGGGCAAAAAATGGAAAGTCCTTGTCAACAAGCTCAAGTGAATGATCGCCGCTTTCATCCAGATATACTATCACTGACATTTAACACCTGTTTTATTAATCTCGCACGCAGACGCGATTGTTGTGAGGTTATTGGTAATCTTATCTGTTATCGTGTATTTTGGATTAAATTTCATAGCTCTGCGTAATATTAATCATTATCTTCAATAATTGCTGATACATCTATTACTTCGATATCTTTTTGTCCTTTAAATGGCTGTTTAGATATTTTTATACTTTTTAGCCCTTGCTCAGCCAATCGTTTTAAAACTTTTTTTCTTCCAATAGCTGTCCATGCGTGTGTGAAATCTTGAATATCTAAAACTGGAGCGCGAGGATATAATTTTCGAATATAGTCTATCTTTTTGTTAAGATTATCCGTGCTTTGCCCTTCGTATTTTCTCCATATCAGAGCAATGCTAAGAACGGTGCTTAAGATTAGAAGCGGTTTAAGCTCTGCTACAAAAGTCCATATAGCTGAACCTCGATTTATTTCATAAAGAAATATGGGGCCAAAGTGATCATATTCTGATTCGGGTAAACATTCTTTTTTCAAATCATGGAATAGACTTTTTACTGTTTTCGATATAGCCTCGTGATCAAAAAGAGGAAGGTTTAAAGCAGAATCAAATTGTAAGCGCAGAGCATAAACTTCCATAGATTTATACTTTTCAATATAACCCTTGCCTTCATCAAATATGCTCCAAATATTTTCTATGTCAATCCCTTTACCTATCCTATATTCATAAAAATCCATATTTATTCCTCCTACTTGT
>CAZYPU010000028.1:12424-14078 GCA_964649665.1 uncultured Planctomycetia bacterium | reverse complement strand
CCGAAGAGGAATTTCCCGCGGCGCATAGACCTGAAACCCGCCTTTTCGCTCAAGACAAAAATCGTGTTCATAAAAAGCGCCCCGCCGGGAAGATCCATCAGTTACGGCCGGACCTATATAACGCAGTCGCATACAAAAATCGCGACCCTTCCGATAGGGTACGCGGACGGCTACGGAAGGATCCTTTCGAACAGGGCCGAAGTCCTCGTAAGGGGCCATCGCGCCCCCGTCGTCGGGAAGGTTACAATGGACCAGACGATGATAGAGGTGGCCCACATAAAGAACGTCAAGGTGGGCGACGAGGTTGTTCTGGTGGGAAAGCAGAAAAACGAAGAGATCAGGCTTGAAAAACTCGCCCGCCTTGCGGGGACCATTCCTTACGAAATCGTAACCGGCATAACAAGCCGCGTCCCGCGCCTGTATAAATATCAGTAGCACAAGGAGAGGCTCAAAGCGCATAATATTCCCATGCCAAAGAGAAGATTTATCGTTCACGTGGACATGGACGCTTTCTTCGCCGCGATAGAGGAACGGGACAATCCCAAGCTTCGCGCGAAGCCCATAGTCGTCGGCGCGGACCCCAAGCGCGGCATGGGCCGCGGCGTTGTATCCACCTGTTCATACGAAGCCCGGAAGTTCGGCATTCATTCCGCGATGCCCATCTCTATCGCTTACAGAAAATGCCCTCACGCCGTTTTTTTACCCGTCAATATGGAAAAATACGCGGAAGTTTCCCATCAGATCTACGACCTTCTTTACGAGTTTACTCCGGAAATAGAGCCGGTAAGCATCGATGAAGCGTTCCTGGATATAACCGGAAGCTATCATTTGTTCGGTCCTTCGATCGTGCCCGGCCCAGGTGGCGGACGAAGCCCTGAGCTTGTCGAAGGGCGTAGTCCTGAGCCTGTCGAAGGGCGAAGCCGGACCGTCGGGACCCCGCAAGAAACATGCCTTTTAATAAAGTCCCGGATAAAACAGCGAACGGCCCTTACCGCATCCGTGGGCCTGGCGCCCACAAAAATGGCGGCGAAAATCGCCTCCGATTTAAAAAAGCCCGACGGATTCGTCGAAGTTACGGAAGATGGATTACTTGATTTTCTGCACCCCCTTGATATATCGAAAATATGGGCCCTGGGAAAAAAGTCAGAGGCCGTTTTGCGTCAAAAGGGCATTAATGCAATCGGCGATATCGCGGGGAAAGAGATGGAAGAGCTGATAAATTTATTCGGAAAAAACGGCGCTAATTTCTGGCGTCTGGCCCGCGGTATAGACACAAGAGAAGTCGAGGGCGCATCCGCGGCAAAATCCGTGGGAAACGAGATTACGTTCGAGAAAGATACTCTGGACAAAAAGAAGATAGAGCGCTCGCTGATGTCTCTTTGCGAAAAGGTCTCGGGCCGCCTGAGAAAAGAAAACTTTAAAGGAAGGACCGTTACCCTGAAGATACGGCTGGAGGGTTTTAAAACCTATACCCGCGCCGTTACCGCGGGTATCCCGACTAATTTTACGAATGTTCTTTACAAACAAATCAAAAACCTTTATAATGGGTTCGATACCAGGGGTAAAAAAGTTCGCCTTGTCGGTGTTTCGGTTTCTAACCTTTCTCCGATAAATTCCCGGGAGCGGCTCTTCAGGGAAAGTGTCGACGAAAAAA
>CAZYPU010000028.1:0-12324 GCA_964649665.1 uncultured Planctomycetia bacterium | reverse complement strand
ACAAAAAATAGGAGGTAACATGGCTGACTTTGAAAAACCGGAAGATCTTTTTAAAACACCCGATGATTTTCTGAAAGACGTGCAGAAAAAATTGCAGGGTTTCAAAGGAGGTATTCCCGTTATTGTAGCGATCATAGCGCTTATAGCGGCGCTTTTTTCGAGCGTTTACTCGGTAGGGCCCGACGAGGTAGGCGTAATACGCCGTTTCGGAAGATATGCGAGAACGACCAATCCCGGCCTTCACGTTAAGATGCCTTTTGTCGAGAAGGTAAACAAGGTCAAGGTAAAATACATTTTCAAGGAAGAATTCGGCTTCCGCACGACGCGCGCGGGAATTGTAAGCCAGTATTCACCCGGGGAATACTTTGACGAGTCACTCATGCTTACGGGGGACCTAAACGTGCTTGTGGTTGAATGGATAGTCCAGTTTAAGATAAAGGATCCCGTAAAGCTCCTCTTCAACGTAAGAAACCCATTGAGGACCATACGCAATATTTCGGAAGCCGTAATGAGGCAGGTAGTGGGCGACAACACGGTAAATGAAATCCTTACCACGAGAAGGGTGGAGGTAAACCTGGAGGTGCAGGATAAGCTGCAGGAAATCCTGGACTCTTATGATAGCGGCGTGCAGATTGTAACGGTAAAGCTGCAGGACGTGAATCCGCCGGATGAAGTCAAGCCTTCTTTCAACGAGGTAAACGAGGCCAAGCAGGAGAAGGAGAAGGTTACGAACCAGGCCTGGGAGAAATATAATAAGATCATCCCCAAGGCTCGCGGCGAGGCGGAAAAAACAATAAGGGAATCCGAAGGCTACGCGCTTAACAGGGTGAACATGGCAAAGGGAGACGCCGCGAAATTCATAGTTACCTGGGAAGCGTATAAAAACGCAAAAGATGTTACGAGAAAACGGCTTTACCTGGAGGTAATGAGCGAGATCCTGCCCAAAGCCGGCAAGAAGTTTATAATCGATCCGGAGCAGAGTGGAATATTGCCCCTGCTTAACTTGAGCGAAGGAGCCAAGCAATGACCCGCGCCTCGACCGGCCCGGGACGAATGGTGAGCGCAGTCGGATCAGGCAACCGGAATAAAACGAAAGGAGTCGAAGGATGAAAAAGTTTTTATCGCTTATAACCGTGTTCGTAATCATTATTGCGCTCCTTGTCATAAGCGGCGTGGTGTATACCATAGACGAAACGCAGCAGGTTGTGATAACGCAGTTCGGCGAACCCATAGGAAAGCCCATAACGAAGGCGGGCCTTCACTTCAAGATGCCGTTTATCCAGCAGGCGAATTATTTCGACAAAAGAATTCTTGAATGGGACGGGAATCCGAACCAGATACCGACCAAAGATAAGAGATACATCTGGGTGGACACTACGGCCCGTTGGAGAATAGTAGACGCTTTAAAATTTTTACAGTCGGTGAGCAGCGAGACGGGAGCCCACGCGAGACTGGACGACATAATTGATTCGGCTACAAGAGATTTCATAACAAGTCATAAGCTTGTTGAAGCCGCAAGGAACACCAATAGGATCATAGAAGAAGCTTCGGCAAAAGAAGATGAATCTATCGATCAGATTACGGGCGAGCTCGAAAAAATAGAATTCGGAAGGAACGCCCTCACCCGCGGCATACTGCTGGAGGCGTCGAAAATCGTGCCGCAATACGGAATAGAGCTTGTTGACGTGCGGGTGAAAAGGATAAACTACGTTTCCGAAGTTCAGAAAAAGGTATTTGACAGGATGATATCCGAGAGAAAACGCGCGGCCGAACAATACCGTTCCGAAGGCCAGGGCAAAAAAGCCGAGATTGAGGGCCAGATGGGTAAAGAACTCAAACAGATACGCTCCGAGGCCTACAAGGTAGCCGAGGAGGTAAAGGGGAAAGGCGACGCCGAGGCGACAGACATATACGCCGATGCCTACAACAGGGACCCTGATTTTTACGCCTTTATGAAGACCCTCGATACGTATAAGAATACAGTGGATAAGGATTCGACGCTGATTTTGACGACGAACAGCGAATACCTGAAATACCTGAAAAAGACACAATAGCTTTTAGTGTTAGAGTTATTCGTAAAATAGCGGAGGGCTAAAACTCCGCTATTTTACGGATGTTGCGTTAGTCTTGACAAATGCGAGTTTTGGTGGTATACTATATAGTAGCCGATAAGGGCAAACCACGGGAAACTGTGGGACGCAAAGCTTCAGGCCTAAGCCGGTCATGGCAAGCCGCAGCGCGATGGAGACGATGGATTGAGGGCTGAGCAGGCAATTGTGGCCGGGATGGTAGCTGGGTTGCCGACATAGGTGGTAGTGACCAGTTGAATAAGGGTCTGCCATATGCCGCTTGCCTTATCGGTGGAACTTATATTTTTTAACCCGGAAAAGTTGATAGCGCCAACTTCCGGTTTTTTTTATACCTTTTTACTGACAACAATAGCGGAGGTTTAGACTTCCACTATTGTTGTCAGTTGTTAGATAGAAAAAAGTAAGAATGCGGGCATTGCCTTGTCCCGACTTTTCGGATATACTTTAAGTAGAGGACGGGAATTTTTTTTGCTCACTAAATAAAAACTTTTAAAAATCATGATTACACAGATTAAGCGCAGATCATGCGGATTTCGGTTACGGACAATATTTTATATTCTATTTTTAACTCTCGGCGTGTTTGCATTTTCGATTAATACTAACGCCGTAAACCATAGCGTTGCCTCGTGGTACGGCGGCGGAGAAAAGCTGAACAGGCATACCGCAAACGGCGAAGTTTTTAATTCCAGGAATCTCACCTGCGCTTCATGGGATTACGCTTTTAATACGAGTTTGAGAATTGTTAACATTGCGAACGGAAAAAGCGTTATCGTGAGAGTCAATGACCGTGGGCCCGCGAGGCGGCTCGGCAGGGCAATTGATCTCACGAGGTTCGCGTTTAGCAGAATCGCCAATCCCCGGAAGGGCCTTGTCTTTGTGAAAATCGAGAAAATAGAGCGGTAAAGTATAATATTTTGTGTCAATTCGTCGGGCATCTGACGGCGGGAGTCTTTTCGGCGAATTTTGCGCGCGGCCGAAATTTATGCGCTCAAGTAAAGAGATAATGCAAAATATTGTGGGCACTTTCAATGACGGAGAAGCAAAGTGCCCAATTATCTTGACGTTACCAGTAAAGATTAAATTGCTTCACAAATCCGGGTTTTATGGTATAATACGCGTCCAGGGAGGAAAAGATGGTTGACGAACATACGGGAATGGAAAGACGCGGATTTTTACGATACGGTTTCAAAAAAGAGCTTCACTACAGCATAGTGAGTTCGCCAAAAGATAAATCCCCGATATCCTCGTTTATAAAGGCGGTTTCCGAAAACCTGAGCGCCTCGGGCATACTCTTTATCATAGATTCCGTAAACGTGCCGGATCTCTCGAGCCTTGTAATACTGGATCTCGATTACAGAACGGCGCGGGTTTGCAAAGAGATAGACAGTCGGGCGCTGATAAAGAATAACAAGCTCCTTGGCAAAGTCGTGCGCATCGAGGACAACGAAGACGGCACCTGCGGCGTGGGAGTAGCCTTCATTACCAAATCCGGCCGCCTGGAAGAAGACGTTAGTAAGCTGGTAAGATAAGCCCGCCAATCCGCCACTTCCTGCAAGTTCAAAAAGGTTGACCCCCTTCCAAATCGCCCTTGTCATCCTGAGCGAGCTGAAAGCGAGCGAAGGATCTTAACGTAAAGATCCTTCGGCTCCGGAGTTTACCCTGAACGCAGTGAAGGGGAGCCTCAGGGTGACACACGTTAGAAAAGGTTGACAATGGTTCCCTCCATAATGTATACTATATAACTCATATAGTATAAAATATTGTTATATAGCTTGAGATTGCTTCGCCCTTGATCCATGTCATTCTGAGGAGCCGAAGGCGACGAAGAATCTTTCGTTAAGATCCTTCGCGTCCCTGCGGGACGCTCAGGATGACAGAAAACCAAGGGCTCGCAATGACGGAGTGAGAGGTGGCTATAAACCCATTCGACTTCGCTCAGGGTTCATCCTGAGCGACCGAGTGGAATCGAAGGGAGTCGAAGGATGAAAAGTGACAGGATGAAAAAGGGCCTGGAGCGGATGCCGAACAGAGCCCTCTTATACGGAACGGGCATATCGCCTTCGGTGATGGCGAAACCTTTCATAGGCATTGCCTCGAGTTTTACGGATTTGATTCCGGGACACGTGGGCATGAGAAGGCTGGAGCGATTTGCGGAACGCGGAATAGCCGCCGGCGGCGGGGTCCCGTTCATATTCGGCATACCCGGTATCTGCGACGGCATCGCCATGGGGCATATAGGTATGAAGTATTCGCTTGCCTCCAGGGAACTCATAGCTGACATGATTGAGGTGGTCTGCAAGGCCCATCAGCTTGACGGCCTTCTGTGTCTTACCAACTGCGACAAGATTACCCCCGGCATGCTTATGGCAATCGCGCGGCTTAATATACCCGCGATTGTGGTTACAGCGGGGCCGATGATTTCCGGAAATTATGAATTCCGGCGGCGGAGCCTTGTCCGCGATACATTCGAGGCCATCGGAAGATTCAAAAGCGGTAAAATCAATAAGGAAGAACTCGAGGCTCTCGAACTATGCGCCTGCCCGGCTCAAGGCGCCTGCCAGGGCCTGTACACCGCTAATTCCATGGCCTGCCTTACCGAGGCGCTGGGCATGAGCCTTCCCGGCTGCGGGACGGCTTTAGCCGGTTCCGCCAAAAAGGAAAGGATCGCCTATGAATCCGGCGTAACGGCGGTGAATCTTGTGAGGAAAAATATCCTGCCGAGGACGATTATGTCCGGCAAGGCCTTCGAGAATGCGATAAAAATAGATATGGCGCTCGGCGGCTCCACGAATACCGTTCTCCATCTTATGGCCATAGCGCATGAGGTGGGAGCGGATTTAAAGCTTGAGGACTTTGACAGGGCGAGCAGAAGCACCCCGCATATTACAAATTTAAGGCCGGGCGGCGACTATTTCATGGAAGACCTCGAATACGCCGGAGGGGTTCCGGCGGTTATGAAGAGGTTGAATCAGGTTCTCAATAATCTCCAGACTGTAAGCGGCAAGACAATAAGCCAGATCGCCGCCGAAGCGAAGATTGCAAACGAAGACGTGATAAGAAGCGTCAAGAATCCATATCACGCCGAAGGGGGCATTTTTATTCTGAAAGGAAATCTTGCCCCGGGAGGCGCGGTTGTGAAGCAATCGGCTATTAGCAGAAAGAACGCCCGCTTCAAGGGGAAAGCCAGGGTTTTTGATTCAGAGGAAAAAGCAATGGGCGCTATCATGCAGCGTAAGATCAGGAAAGGCGACTGCGTGGTTATCAGGTATGAGGGCCCGCGCGGCGGACCGGGCATGAGGGAAATGCTCGGACCCACAGCCGCTATCGCCGGACTTGGCCTCGGAGAAGACACCGCGCTTATTACAGACGGAAGGTTTTCGGGCGGAACCCGGGGCATAAGCGTCGGGCACATCTCGCCTGAAGCGGCCGCCGGAGGAGAACTCGCCATTGTTAAAGACGGTGATGAAATTGTTATTAACATTGCGAAAGGAACGATCAATATAGGTCTGAGCTCGCGCCAGATAGGCGAAAGATTAGCATCGTGGAAGAAACCCGAACCGAAAATTAAGGAAGGGTATTTGGCGCGTTACGCGAAAATGGTGAGTTCCGCAAGTGAAGGAGCAGTGTTTCAGAGTTAGCTGCTTTGTCATTGCGAGGAGGCACGAAGTGCCGACGAAGCAATCTCAAACGAAGAGATTGCTTCGGGCGCTGACGCGCCCTCGCAATGACGAGCTTCTTAAGGGAGATTAGTATGACAAAAATAACCGGAGCGGAGATACTCCTGGAATCTTTAAAGAAGGAAAAAGTAGAAGTTTTTTTCGGTTATCCGGGGGGAGTGCTTTTACCCTTTTTCGATAAACTGTATGATGCTAAAGAGCCGCGCTTTATTTTGACAAGGCACGAGCAGGGCGCCGCGCATGCAGCTGACGGCTATGCGCGCGCTACCGGCAAGGTGGGTGTTTGTATCGCAACTTCCGGGCCGGGCGCCACAAACCTTGTAACCGGAATAGCCACGGCCTATATGGATTCTATTCCTATGGTTGCCATAACAGGCCAGGTTGGCACGCACTTGATAGGAAACGATGCTTTCCAGGAAGCGGATGTTACAGGCATTACGCGCTCCATAAGTAAACACAACTTTCTGGTGAAGGATGTCAAAATCCTTGCCTCTACCATAAAGGAGGCCTTTTATATCGCACGCTCCGGCAGGCCGGGGCCCGTTGTCATAGACCTGCCTGTTGATGTGCAGAAAGCGCAGGCCGAATTTCATTATCCGGAGGAGGTAAAGATAAGAAGCTACTGCCCGACTACCGAGGGACATAAGGGCCAGATAAAAAGAATAGCAAAAGCGATCGAAAAAGCAAAAAAGCCTATTTTCTATGTAGGCGGAGGGGTAATACTTTCAGGCGCAAACAAAGAACTTTTGGAAATTGCGGAAAAAACTCAAATTCCGGTCACGACGACTCTTACGGCCATGGGGGCTTTTCCCGAGACGAATGCCCTGAGCCTTGGCATGCTCGGCATGCACGGGACCGCTTACGCGAATCATGCCGTTCAGGATTCGGACCTTTTGATAGCAGTGGGCGCGAGATTTGACGACAGGGTTACCGGGAAGCTTGATGAATTTGCCACGCATGCCAGGATCGTTCATATTGACATAGACCCCTCAAGCGTAAGTAAAAATGTTGAAGTTGATATTCCCTGCATAGGGGACGCAAAATGTATTTTAAAAGGGCTATCCAAAGTCATCAAAAAGAAACCGGATACTAAAAACTGGCTTTCCAAGATAGCCGATTGGAAAAAAAGAGCGCCTCTTACTTACAAGAAAGACGACAAGCTTCGCCCCCAATATATCGTGGAAGAGATCGACAGAATTACAAAAGGAAACGCTATCATAACCACAGAAGTCGGGCAGAATCAGATGTGGGCCGCGCAGTATTTCACCTGGAAGAAACCCAGGACCTTTCTTACAAGCGGCGGCCTGGGAACCATGGGATATGGGCTTCCGGCGGCAATCGGCGCAAAGCTCGGCAGGCCCGATAAAATAGTTTTTGACATAGCGGGCGACGGTTCCATTCAAATGAACATACAGGAGCTTGCAACGGCTGTTTTAAACAAAATACACGTAAAGATCGCGATTTTGAATAATTGCTATCTCGGGATGGTCAGGCAATGGCAGGAACTTTTCTTTGACAAAAAATATTCGTGTACGTATATAGATAGTTTTAAGTGTCCGGACTTTGTCAAACTTGCGGAGAGTTACGGCGCGGTAGGCATACGCGTTACAAAAAAGAAGGATGTAAAGGCCGCGATAGAAAAGGCAATAAAAGAGCCGAATACGGTTTTGATAGATTTCAGGATCGAAAAAGAAGAGAATGTTATGCCCATGGTCCCCGCGGGACAGGCTATTAACAGGATGATCGGAGGAATGGCATAGTGAAAAAATTTACATTATCGGTGTTGGTCGAAAATAAGTTCGGCGTACTCGCGCGGATCGCGGGGCTTTTCAGCGCCAGGGGTTTCAACATAAATTCACTCGCCGTGGCCGAAACGGAAGATTCCAGTATTTCGCGAATAACCATGGTTGTGGAGGCGGATGAAAAGACGCTCGAGCAAATTAAAAAACAATTAAACAAACTGATAGATATAATTAAAGTCATAGATTTCACAAAAGAAAATTGCATGGAAAAAGAACTCGTGTTCGTTAAGGTAAAAAGCGACACAGGCGCCAGGGATAAAATAATGCAGGCGGTAGATAGTTTGAATGCCAGGGTTGTTGACACAGGAGAGGGTACGTTAACGGTTGAGGAAATAGGCGATACGAAAAAGATAAACGCAACGCTTGAACTCCTGCGGCCGTTCGGCATAATGGAAATAGTAAGAACGGGAAAAATAGCCATCCGGGCGGGAAAGAAAGGATAAAGTACAAAATGGCAAAGATTTACCACGACAAGGATACGAGTTTAGATCCGATAAAGGACAAAAAAATCGCGATCATCGGTTACGGCATACAGGGCCGCGGACAGGCGCTGAATCTTAGGGATTCGGGGCTCAATGTTATCGTAAGCGAATTGGACGGCACAGAAAATCATAGGACCGCCGTAAAAGACGGTTTCAAGCCGGTCAAAGCGGCCGAAGCCGCGAAAGATGCCGATATAATCCAGATTCTTACGCAGGACCATGTCCAGGCCAAGGTTTACGTGGAATCCATAGAGCCGAATCTAAAAAAAGGCAAGTCACTTGTTTTTTCACATGGTTTTAATATACATTTCAAGCAGATCGAGCCCCCGAAAAGTGTCGACGTGTTCATGGTGGCGCCGAAGGGCCCGGGCGCGCTCGTCAGGCAGCAGTACCAGGAGGGAAAAGGCGTCCCGTGCGTGGTGGCGGTTTTTCAGGACGCCTCCGGGGACGCGTTAAAACTCGCACTTGCTTACGCGAAAGCGATAGGCGGGACGAGGGCAGGCGTTATTGAAACAACCTTTAAAGAAGAGACGGAGACCGACCTTTTTGGCGAACAGGCCGTTCTTTGCGGCGGGGTATCGGAACTTATAAAAGCCGGTTTCGACACGCTGGTGGAAGCGGGCTATCAGCCGGAAATCGCTTATTTCGAATGCCTTCACGAGTTGAAGCTGATAACGGACCTGATTTACAAAGACGGCATACAAGGCATGCGAAAGAAGATTTCGGATACGGCCGAATACGGCGATCTTACAAGGGGTAAGGTTGTAATCAACCACGACACAAGAAGAATAATGAAAGAGGTACTCGACGATATACGGACGGGTAGGTTTGCCACGGAGTGGATGGAGGAAAACAAAAAGGGAAGGCCGCTTTTTAATAAATTGCGCAAGGAACAGGATAGGCACGCTATCGAAGCAGTAGGTAAAAAGCTGCGCAATATGATGCCTTGGATGGAGAAATAATTTTTGCGGGTTCTGTCGGCGAGCACCCCACAAGTGCAATACGTCATTGCGAGCGAACTGCGCTCCCCCGTGTCATTGCGAGGAGAGAGCGAAGGGATTCCTTCGCCTGTCATTGCGAGTGAGCCCCGAAGGGGCAAGCGAAGCAATCTCAATGACAGGCTCACAACAGGCTTCGCGATCCAAAGTGCGTAAAACTTTGAGATTGCTTCGCCCTTGACATCTGCGATGCCAAGGGCTCGCAATGACGCGAGTTAGTAAGGCGTTTGCAATGACAGGTTAAGGTGAAACTATGGAAAAGATAATAATATTTGATACAACGCTACGGGACGGGGAGCAGTCACCGGGGGCGAGCTTGAACAACAAAGAAAAGCTCGAAATCGCCAAGCAGCTCGAGGTCCTCGGCGTGGATATTATCGAAGTGGGTTTTCCCGTTTCGAGCCCGGGAGATTTCCGTGCGGTTTGCGCTATCGCAAAGGAAGTAAAGAAAACGAGCGTATGCGGCCTGGCGCGCGCCATGAAGGCGGATATAGACGCTGCTTACAGGGCGGTTAGGCGCGCAAAAAAGCCCCGTATACACGTTTTTCTGGCCACCTCCGGGATACACATGAAATACAAGCTGAAAAAGGCCGAGGACCAGATCCTGAAGGCCTCCGTCTGGGCCGTGAAATATGCGAAGCGCAAAATAAACGATATCGAGTTTTCTCCGGAAGACGCCTCGCGCACCGATAAGAGATTCCTGTACGAGGTTCTGGAAGCCGTTATTGACGCCGGCGCCAAAACGGTGAATATCCCGGATACGGTCGGCTACGCGACGCCGTACGAATTCGGAGCCATGATAAATGGGATAAAAGAAAACGTGCCCAATATACACAAGGCCGTCATAAGCGTTCACTGCCACAATGATCTTGGGCTCGCGGTAAGCAACACGACAGCGGCGTTGTTAAACGGGGCCCGGCAGGTTGAATGCACGATCAACGGGCTCGGTGAGAGGGCGGGCAACGCCTCGCTGGAAGAGATCGTTATGGCTGTTGAGACAAGAAAGGATATATTCGGCCTCAGAACAGGTATAAAAACAAAAGACATATATAAAACATCCAGGCTTGTAAGCAAGCTTACGGGAATATTGGTGCAACCGAACAAGGCCATCGTGGGCGCCAACGCTTTCGCGCACGAAGCCGGTATACACCAGGACGGCCTTTTGAAGGAGCGCCGGACATACGAGATCATGCGGCCCGAGGACGTCGGTTTCGGCGAAACAAAACTCGTTCTTGGCAAGCACTCCGGCAGGCACGCCCTCAAGGCGCATCTCAAGAGGATGGGCTATACCCTTTCGCACGCCGCCGCGGACAGGGCGTTCGTGAGATTTAAGAAACTTGCCGACAAGAAAAAGGAAATTTTCGACGAAGACCTGGCCACGATCGTTGAAGGCGAAATAGGAGCCGTAAAGCCCGTTTACGACATGGTAAGTTTTTACGTCTTAAGCGGCAACAAGGTTACCCCGAGCGCGACCGTTACGCTGAAACATAAAAACAAAAACCTCATAGCGAACTCAAGCGGCGACGGGCCCGTAGACGCCTGCTATAAGGCGATCGAAAAAATTGTCGGAACCAAACCCATGCTTCTTAGCTACAACCTGAACGCCGTGACCGCCGGCAAGGACGCCCTCGGCGAGGTGGCGGTAAGGATGAAAATAGGAAAACAGGAAACAAGCGGCCGGGGCGCCTCAACAGACGTTATCGAAGCGAGCATAAAAGCGTATCTTAATGCTCTGAATAAGATCAAGGGGCTTGGTCGAAAATAAGATTTAGCGTATAGCGTATAGGAAAAGGTCGTCATTGCGAGGAGGCCGAAGGCCGACGAAGCAATCTCATATGAAGAGATTGCTTCGGCCCGCCTGCGGCGGGCCTCGCAATGACATTTACTTATTAAAGCTTATGCACTCAGGTTAAAAATTAAACTATGCAAAAGTACGGCCTTCTCGGCAGAAACATAAGCTATTCGCTCTCGCCCGCTATGCACACCGCCGCCTTTAAGGCGCTTGGCATGGACGCGGAGTACGGGCTATTTGATATTTCCGCCGAGGGCCTGGAAGATTTTTTCTCAAAACTGCGAAAAGGTGAAATCTCCGGCTGCAACGTGACATTGCCCTATAAGGAAAAAGCGCTAAAGTTTACCGAAGAGCTAACCGCTGCCGCAAAAGCCATAGGGGCGCTGAATACCATATCATACGAGGGGGGCGCTCTTAAAGGCTGCAACACGGACTACCAGGGATTCATAAAAGCCCTTTGCGGATTTGATAAAGGGGATCTGAATTTCAATGTTGAGCAAAAAAGCGCTTTTGTGTTCGGCGCGGGCGGCGCGGCCAGGGCCGTTGTTTACGGGCTTGTAACTTTGGGCGCGAAAAAAATCATTATCGCGGACATTGACACACAAAAAGCGGAGAAGTTAGCGGGCGCCTTTTCCCAAAAACGCTGGCTCAGCGCTTTGATAACTATCGCGCAGGACAAAACGCAATATAACGACTTTATATCAAAGGCGGACCTTATCGTAAACGCCACTCCCTGCGGCGCGAAAGCGGCCGACCGGCAGCTTTTTGATTACAAGTACATTGATAGGAAGCACTATGTTTTTGATTTGATTTACGCCGAAGACACCGCTCTCATAAAAGAGGCCAGAGCCCGCGGCGCAAGCGTATCCGGAGGCTTAAATATGCTTCTTTATCAGGCGGCTCGCTCTTTTGAGCAATGGACAAACAAAGACGCACCGCTCGGGGTTATGCGGGAAGCGCTGCTGGCGAAGATTAAAAAATGATCATAGTTTTATTATTTATCATGGGAACAATTTTCGGAAGTTTCATGAACGTGTGCATTCATAGGTTGCCGAAGAAAGAATCGATCGTATCGCCCCCTTCGCGCTGCCCGCTGTGCGGGGCAGGCATACACTGGTTTGACAATATACCTCTATTGAGTTACCTTGCGCTTAAAGGAAAGTGCCGCTCATGCGGCGGCAGGATTTCTCCGCAGTACGCTATGGTGGAAATACTTTCGGGGCTGATGTGCGTTTTACTTTTTTTACGTTTCGGATTTACGGTAAAATATCTCATTTTGTTTTATCTTACGGGCGCCCTTATCGTTATATCGTTCGTGGACCTTAAGATCCAAGAGATACCGGATGAGATTACGCTCTCAGGCATAGTTCTCGGCCTTGCCATGGCGGCTTTATACCCGCCGCTGATGAACAAGACAGGCAATTTTTCGTCTTTCCTGGATTCGTTTCTTGGGGTTTTAGCCGGCGGCGGCAGTATTTACATC
>CAZYPU010000027.1:0-15348 GCA_964649665.1 uncultured Planctomycetia bacterium | reverse complement strand
CAAAAAATTTTTGGTGGCGTACCCAAGTAGCTAAGGGAGCGGTCTGCAAAACCGTAATGCGTGGGTGCAACTCCCACCGCCACCTCCATGAAGGGAGCCAAAAATTTTGTGGGGCAAAACCTTGTACACCGGTGCGATTCCGGTTCGCGCCTCGGCCGAGATGCTGGAACTGGTATACAGTGTGGACTTAAAATCCACTGGAGATTTTCTCCATGAGGGTTCGACTCCCTCTCTCGGCACTCGAATGGGCGCATGGCGCAGTTGGTTAGCGCGCCACGTTGACATCGTGGAGGTCATAGGTTCGACTCCTATTGCGCCCACCAGCTTTCGCGTGCGGTTTCGTAGAAATTCATGAGGTAGCATGAAGTTAGAAGCATTACGGCACAGTTGTTCGCATATAATGGCGGACGCGGTTAAACAGCTTTACCCGAAGGTGAAGCTCGGCATAGGACCGGCTATAACCGACGGGTTTTACTATGACTTCGACATGGAAGAACCCATCAGGCCGGAGGATTTGCCGAAAATAGAAGACGCCATGAAAAAAATTATCAAAGAAAACCGCGAATTCATCTGCCGGGAGATGCCCAAGAAAGAGGCGGTCAGCCTTTTTAAAAAACTCGGCGAAAACTATAAGCTGGAACTGATCGAGGGGATAGCGGGCGCAAAAGTGTCTGTTTACAGGCACGGCAACTTTGTGGATCTTTGCAAGGGGCCGCACGTAAAAAGCACGGGCGAGATAAAGGCATTCTCGCTGCTTTCTGTAGCCGGCGCTTACTGGCATGGCATTGAGACAAACCCGATGCTTCAGAGGATTTACGGGACAGCCTTCGAAAACAAGGAAGACCTGCAGAAGTTTCTCAAGATGATCGAGGAGGCGAAGAAAAGAGATCACCGCGTCCTCGGCAAGAAACTGGGGCTTTTCAGCTTCGACTCTGAAATGATGGGCGCGGGGCTCGTGCTGTATCACCCCAAAGGCGCCGTACTAAGGACCGTTATCGAGGACTACATAAAAAAAGAGCACACAAAGCACGGATATCAGCCCGTCATAAGCCCCCATATTTTAAAGAGCAACATATGGGTGCAGTCCGGGCATTACGAACATTACAGGGAGAATATGTACATTTTCAAGATAGAGCGCCAGGAATTCGCGGTAAAGCCGATGAATTGTCCCGGGCACATACTGGTTTACAAATCCGCGAAGCGAAGCTACAGGGACCTGCCGCTTCGGCTTTTCGAACTCGGGAACGTCTACAGGCATGAAAAATCCGGAGTCCTGCACGGACTTTTAAGGGTAAGGGGTTTCACGCAGGACGACGCGCACATATTCTGCTTAAGGGAACAGCTCGAGGAGGAAATCGCAAGTGTCATAGATTTTACCGCGGAAGTACTTAATGTTTTTGGTTTCAGCGAATATGTGGTGGAGATAAGCACCAGGCCGAAAAAATCAATAGGCACTGACGGGGAATGGAAAGAAGCGACCGCGGCCCTGCAAAATGTCCTCGAGCTAAAGAAAATTCCTTACGAAACCAACGAAGGCGAAGGCGCTTTCTACGGGCCGAAAATAGACATAAAACTGAAAGATGCCCTGGGCCGCCAGTGGCAGTGCGCGACCATCCAGTGTGATTTCGCCCTTCCCGAGCGTTTTGGCCTGAAATATACCGGCAAAGACGGCATGGAAAAAAAACCCATAATGCTGCACAGGGTCATACTCGGAAGCATCGAGAGATTTATCGGCGCGCTGATAGAACACTATGGCGGCAATTTCCCGCTTTGGCTCGCGCCCGTGCAGGCGTGCGTTATCCCGATTACAGCAAAAGAGAACGGCTACGCCGAAAAAATAAAATTAATCCTGGAAGAGAAAGGATTAAGGGCCACTGTGGATGCCCGGAATGAAAAAATGCAGAAAAAAATACGCGAACGGGAAATAGAAAAAATTCCGTACCTTGCCATTGTGGGGGAAAAAGAGGTAAAAGAAAACACGGTCTCTATACGCTCAAAGGCCGGGGGAAACCTCGGGGGGATGGGTGTAAAAGAATTTTTAAATATTTTGACAGAGGAAAATGGAAGGAGGACGATACGAAAAAGTTTATAAGGGCAAATAGGAGAATAAGGGCGCAGAGCGTCCGCCTTATCGGAGAAGACGGAAAACAATTCGGGGTAGTACAGCTAACGGAAGCCCTGAGGATAGCGGAGAGCGCCGGGCTCGACGTGGTAGAAGTGGCTCCTAACGTAAACCCTCCCGTCTGCAGGGTAATGGATTATTCGAGATTCAAATATGAGCAGGAAAAAAAAGAGAGAGAGGCCAAGAAAAAGCAGCACGTAACCCACTTTAAAGAACTCAAAGTAGGGCCCCTTATCGAGGAGCATGACTACCAGGTGAAGCTGCGTTATTTGCGGCGTTTTCTGGAAAGAGGCGATAAGGTGAAAATAACAATGCGGTTTCGGGGAAGGCAAATGGCGCACGTGGATCTGGGCAGGAATATCCTGGGGCGGCTCATAAAGGACGCCTCTTTGCAGGGAGAGCCGGAGAGGCCGCCAAAGCGCGAAGGCCGCGTAATGACAATGGCGTTTATGCCGAAGAAATAAACCCGCTCACCCCGGCGCGCCGGGGTGAGGGATAAAAAGGAGAAGAAAATGCCGAAGCTAAAGACGAGAAAAGCAGCAAAGAAGCGCTTTAGATTCACCAAGACGGGCAGGCTAAAAAGAAGCAAATCCGGCAGAAGACATATACTGACAAAGAAATCCAGAAAGAGAAAAAGGGGCTTGCGAAAAGCAGGCTTTGTTTCCAAAACGCAGGAAAGGACCATCAAAAAATTAATGCCTTACGGCTAAAATTGATTAGGAGGTAAAAAGATGACCAAGGTTAAATTCGGGGTTGCGTCAAAAAGGCGCAGGAAAAAAGTACTAAAAAAAGCCAAAGGCCAATACGGCGGAAGGGGCAGGCTTTACCGGACGGCGAAAGAATCCGTTCAGAAGGGCATGGCCTATAGTTACAGGGACAGAAAACAGAAGAAAAGGCTTTTTAGAAACCTCTGGACCGCGAGGGTCAATGCCGCATGCAAGGGGGATAATCTATCGTACAGCGTATTTATGGGCGGCCTGAAAAAGGCAAAGATCGACTTGAACAGAAAAATACTGGCGGATCTCGCCTTGAGCGACAAAAAAGCCTTTAGCCGGCTAACGGAGCTTGTCAAAAGCGGGAAATAATGTTCAAAAAACTGAATTCGCCGCAGATCGTCGTCATAAGCTTTCTGGCGGCCATACTTATCGGAACAGCGCTTTTATGCACGCCGCTTGCCGCGAAAAGCGGCGAAAAAACGCCTGTAATCGATAGCCTTTTTACGGCTACAAGCGCTACCTGCGTTACCGGGCTGGTAGTCAGGGAAACCGGGACATACTTTTCCTGGTTCGGGAAATCCGTGATACTGGTCCTTCTTCAGATGGGCGGGCTCGGCATCATGACCTTCTCGACGCTTTTCGCGATACTTCTCGGCAGAAAACTTACGATAAAGGAAGACGTTGTCATCCAGCGGACGATGGCCGGTAATAAAGTGCAGAACCTGAACACGCTTATAAAATACATCCTTTTTATCACTTTCGGCATAGAACTTCTTGGAGCCGCCTGCCTTGCCGCCAGGTGGGCGAAAACCATGGACTGGTCCGCCGGCAAGGTTCTCGTCAATTCGGTATTCCATGCCGTAAGCGGATTTTGTAACGCCGGCTTTTCACTTTTTCCGGGAAGTTTCAACGCATTTGCGGCCGACCCGTATATAAACATAACAATGATCCTGCTCATAGTAATCGGCGGCATCGGTTTTGTAGTCGTCATGGAGCTGCCGCGTATCGTAAGAAGAAAACCGTCCCGCTCCATCAGTATCCAGGCCAAAATGGCCATAAGCGTATCGATTGCCCTCATTCTCATAGGGGCCGCGCTCTTTTTTCTTATCGAAAACGATAACGCGATGGCGCACCTGTCGCCGAAAAACAAATTTCTTGGCGCGGTTTTTCAGTCAGTTACGACGAGAACGGCCGGCTTTAACACGCTCAACATATCGAGCTTCGCCGCGCCCACGCTATGCCTTTTTATTTTTCTAATGTTTATCGGCGCCTCACCGGGTTCTACCGGAGGCGGCATCAAAACATGCACATTCGGGGTCCTTCTCGCTACGGGCTGCTCCATGCTTAAAAACAGGGATCGCGTTTCAGTATTCCGGCGCACGATTCCGAAAGAGGTTGTGCGCAGGGCCCTTCTCGTGCTTTTTCTCGGGCTCGGGTGGATATTTATCGCGGTATTCCTGCTGGCGCTTTCGGAATTAAAAAAAGCGGCTTATCTGGATAACTTTTTTTTGCGGTTGCTTTTCGAAATTACATCGGCATTCGGAACGGTAGGGCTTTCGACGGGCATTACGCCGACTTTAAGCTCAACCGGGAAGTTGATTGTGATATTAACGATGTTTGCCGGGAGGGTCGGGCCGCTTACGCTGGCGTTAGCCGTCGCGCTTCAGAGCGAGCGGGCCGCCTACAAGTATCCCGAAGAGAAAATAATAATTGGGTAAACACAGATGACAGCAGATAGTATATACGCGAGTTCTATAACACAGATGAGCACAGATAAAGAAATCCGCGCCAATATGTGCATGAAAAAGAGGGGGTAAGATTATGAGACAGTTTGCCGTAATAGGCCTCGGCAGATTCGGGTCAAGCGTAGCGAGAACGCTTGTTGCCAAGGGCTGCGATGTCCTTGCCATGGATGTAAGCGAACACATTATTCAGGATATTTCGGATGATATCCCGCAGGCAGTTTGCCTCGACGCTACCGATCAGAAGGCGATGAGGGCTGTCGGAATAGAAAAAGTGGACGTAGCAATCGTCGGTGTGGGAACGAATCTTGAGGCCAGCATTCTCATCACGCTTAACCTGAAGGAAACCGGGATTAAGGAGATTGTATGCAAGGCTGTGAACGAGGACCACAAAAAGGTGCTGGAAAGAGTCGGGGCGACAAAAGTCACCCAGCCGGAAAAAGAGATGGGCGTGCGCATAGCGAACAGCCTTGTTTCAACGAGCGTAATTGAGCACATAGAGCTTTCGGAGGAGTCGAGCATCGTGGAGCTTATAAGCCCCAAAGAGTTTATTGGTAAATCCCTGAGGGAAATAGACGTGCGCGCCTGCTACGGGGTAACCGTAATCGCCGTAAAAAGAAAAATACCGTCAGCATCCAAAAAGGAAGAGGAAGAGATCGTCAACATCTCCCCCCAGGCGGAAGACATTATAAACAAAGGCGACATTCTCGTTGTGCTGGGCTCAAACGAGAACATAGAGAAGCTGCAGAAGAAGCACTAGCGCGGAGCCAGTTTCGTCATTGCGAGCGCCGCGAAGCGGCGCGAAGCAATCTTTTTGTTTGAGATTGCTTCGTCGCCCGCCTTCGGCGGGCTCCTCGCAATGACGGTTATGCTGATTTTTCAACGAAACAAACATGCAGGACGAAATTAGGAAAATAAAAAAATCTTTCGAAGAGGAGCTTGTTTCTGTGGAGAGCGCCGACTCCCTCGAGGCCGTCCGCATAAAATACCTCGGCAGAAAAGGTCTCATGGCCGCCCTTATGGCGAGGCTCCCGGGGCTTCCGAAGGAGGAAAAGCCCGTTGTCGGAAAAGAAATCAATCTTCTGAAGGCACGGATACAAAAGGCTATTGCGGAAAAGAAGGAAGGGCAGTCTTCCGGCCCGGCCCGGGAAAAAGGCCGGGCCGACGTTACCATGCCAGGAACCTGGCCCGAGGAGGGCAGGGCTCACCCGATAACAAAAACTTTGAACGAAATAAACGATATATTTATTTCCCTTGGTTTTAGCGTTGCCGAGGGGCCGGAGATAGAAAGCGAATTTTATAATTTTGAAGCGCTTAACATCCCGCTCGAACATCCCTCGAGAGACGCTTTCGACACATTCTATCTAAAAGACGACGTTCTTCTCAGGAGCCACACCTCAACCGTCCAGATAAGGATCATGGAGAAACAAAAACCCCCGATCCAGGCAATCATGCCCGGCAGGGTCTACAGGCCGGACGCCGTTGACGCGTCACATTCGTTTATGTTTCATCAGGTAGAGGGGCTCATGGTTGATAAAAACATCAGGTTTTCCGACTTAAAAGGCCTTTTAAGTCTTTTTACAAAGCGCATGTTCGGCGAAAATACAAAAACAAAATTCAGGCCCAGCTTTTTTCCGTTTACCGAGCCTTCGGCGGAAGTGGACATTTCCTGTATTATATGCGCCGGCAGGGGCTGCCGCGTGTGTTCACACACCGGCTGGCTTGAAATTCTGGGCGCCGGCATGGTAAATCCGCGCGTTTTTGAGGCGGTGGGGTATTCCCCGCGCAAGTACACCGGGCTTGCTTTCGGCATGGGCGTGGAACGGATCGCCATGCTCAAATACGGCATCAGTGATATACGGCTTTTTTTCGAAAACGATATAAGGTTTTTAAAACAGTTTTAATAGATTGTCATTGCGAGCGCCGCGAAGCGGCGCGAAGCAATCTCTCCGTTTGTGATTGCTTCGGCCGACTTCGTCGACCTCGCAATGACGGAAAGCGAATGTGAAAGCAAGCTACTCCTGGCTTAAAGAGTACGTTGACGTGAAACTTGATCCCGAGAAACTCGCCGGGCTTCTTACCATGGCAGGCGTAAGTGTTGTTTCCTGCAAAAAAATAAGCGGCGATTATATATTCGAATTTGAAATAACCGCTAACCGCCCTGATTGTCTAAGCGTTATAGGCATAGCAAGGGAAGCTGCGGCTCTTTTGGGGAAGAAACTCAAGTTGCCGAGGGAGTTAACTTCCGGACCGCCTCCACAGATAAATAAGCGTATGGACCCGGCCGGGAAGGTCCATATTACGATAAAAGATCTCGAGCTTTGCCCCCGGTATACCGCGCGGGTAATAAAAAACATAGAGGTGAAGCAATCGCCGGACTGGATAAGGGAGAGGCTTATATCCGTCGGCCTGCGCCCCGTTAACAATGTCGTTGACATAACGAATTTCGTTCTTTTTGAAACCGGTCAGCCGCTGCACGCTTTCGATCTGGACAAACTGGAAGGCGGTATTTGCGTAAGGCGCGCCGGCCGGGGCGAGAGAATCATAACCATCGACAATATTCCCAGGACGCTTGCGGAAGGCACGCTTGTCATAGCCGATGAGGACGGCCCCGTCGCCATAGCCGGGGTAATGGGCGGGGTTAAGACGGAAGTCACAAGGCTTACGAAGAAAATACTTCTGGAAAGCGCGTTTTTCAATCCTGTATCCGTAAGGAGGACCTCGCGCGCTTTGGGCATAAGCTCGGAATCCAGCTACAGGTTCGAAAGAAGGACAGATAACGGCATGCTTCTCGGCGCTTCCCGGAGGGCAAGCGCATTGATATGCGCGACAGCCGGAGGCGAAATAAAAGCACTTACCGACCTCGGCAGGAAAAATGTTCATTCAAAAATCATAAAATTCGACCCGGAAAAAGCGGGCTCCGTTCTGGGCATATCGCTAAAGAAAAGTCGCGCCGGGGGAATCCTGAAATCTCTCGGATTTTCCGTAAAGGACAATAAAGGATCAATGTCAGTTGCGCGGCCGAGTTTCAGGGAAGACATAAAAAGCGAAATAGATATTACCGAGGAAATCGCGCGCATATACGGATATGAAAACATACCGCTTACCATCCCGGGTATCGTGGGCAATACAAAAATAAAAGATTTAGGGAATATTTTAGAAGAAAAAATAAAGCAAACGCTTATGCGTACGGGCCTGGACGAGATAATAACCTACGGCCTCATAAAGAAAAACAGCGTAAACGGCCTCGGTTTCGGCGAGGAAGAAATCATAGCCCTCAGGAATCCTTTGAGCATAGACCAGGAGATAATGCGGCCGTCGATGCTGCCGGGCATGCTCGGGGTTGTTTCCTATAATCTGAACAGGAAAGCGAAGCGGCTTTCGCTTTTTGAGGCAGGCAAGATCTACAGAGAAAAAAACGGCCGTCATACGGAAGAGCCGGTTCTTTCCGCCTGTCTTTGCGGGATAAGGAAGGAAAATTGGAAAGACGGAAAGCGGGAGTTTGACTTTTTTGACATAAAAGGCGTATTCGAGCGCCTCCTTTCAGAGCTCGCCATAAACGGGGCAAGTTTTAAAAAATCCGAAATAGAAGGATTTGATAAAAACGCCGCCTCCGATATAGAGCACAACGGAAAAATCATAGCGCGTCTTGGGGAGGTGGATAAGAAAATATGCGGCAGTTTTGATATTGAAAAAAAAGTATTTTACGGCGAACTTTACATGAAACTATTACTGAAAGAAGCGAAATTCCTCGAAAGAAGATATAAGCCGCTGAGTAAATACCCTTCCGTAACGCGGGATATTTCCGTTATTTTGGATGCGAACATCGCCTCATCCGACGTAATCGATACCATAAAGGAAACCGGCAGGCCGCTTGTAAAATACGCATCCCTTGCGGATTGCTACAGCGGAAAGCAGATACCCGAAGGAAAGCGCGGGCTCCTTTACAGGATAGAATACAGAAGCGACGAGAAAACCCTTCAGGACGCCGAAGTCGACCGCCTCCACGCCGAAATAAAATCCGCCCTCACCTCCAAACTCGGCATTTCCTTCCGCTAATTCCGGCATATTTTTATTTTGTTGATTTTTAGGTACGTTTAGGGGTATAATGGGTACAAGTAAGGATAAACACCCTGCCGCTCTCGTGAACCGGGGTGACAGAACTTGATCCAACAAAATGGTTATTGGGAGCCCGGATCTCTTGTGCCTGAGGGCATGGGGGTAGGGCGCCCACCTTTACAAAAAGGGACCTAAGTTTTTCACTCTTACACGGCTCTGGCAGGGTGTGTTTGTTATGACAAAGGACTTGTTCGAAAAAAAGACTGTCGAAAAAAAGCACAAGCCGCTTGCCGTCAGGATGAGGCCCGGGGCCCTGGATGAGTTCGTGGGCGAAGAGCACATTCTCGGCGAAGGCAAGCTCCTCAGCCGGCTCGTGGAAACCGATAAAATCACATCCCTTATTCTTTACGGCCCTCCCGGATGCGGCAAGACCACTCTCGCTTTGATAATAAGCAACAAAACACAGTCATTCTTTGAAAGGATTAACGCCGCCTCCAACAACGTCTCTGACATTCGCAGAATAATACAGGCGGCGAAGGAACGCGCTTCTCTTTCCGGAAAGCGCACGATACTCCTTATAGACGAGATTCACCGCTTTAACAAGGCGCAGCAGGACGTGCTCATGCCGGATGTTGAAGCGGGGAACCCCGTCCTGATAGGTACGACTACCCATAACCCGTTTTTTTACGTTAACGCGGCGCTTCTTTCACGTTCACAGGTTTTCGAATTTAAAAAATTAGCGGACAAAGACATAGTTGCTATTCTTAACCGGGCACTGGAGAACAAAGAAAACGGGCTCGGCAACGTTCCCGTCCTAATGGACGCGGAGGCGTTAGGGCACCTCGCGAAGATTTCCGAGGGGGACGCCAGGCGCGCGCTTTCAGCTTTGGAAATAGGGGTATTAAGCACGGTCCGACGGCGCGACGGAAAAATACACTTTACTTTAAAAATCGCGGAAGAGTCCATTCAGAAAAAAGCGGTGCTTTACGATAAAAATGAGGACGGGCATTACGATACGATATCGGCGTTTATAAAATCAATGAGAGGTTCTGACCCCGACGCGGCCCTTTACTGGCTGGCCAAGATGATAGCGGCCGGAGAGGACCCGCGCTTTATCGTGCGGAGAATCGCCATCTGCGCTTCGGAAGACGTTGGCAACGCCGATCCGCAGGCGCTCGTCATAGCCAGCGCGGCGTTTCAAATAGTGGAGCTTGTCGGCATGCCCGAGGGGCGGATACCCCTGGCTCAGGCGGCTGTTTATGTAGCGTGCGCGCCGAAATCCAACGCTGCTTACATGGGCATAGAAAACGCCATGAAGGATATTGAAGAAGAAAAAATCCTGGAGGTTCCGGACCACTTAAAGGATGCGCATCTTGATTCGGAAAAATTCGGCCGCGGCAAAGGATATAAATACGCCCACGACTACGAGAATCATCACGTGAAACAGCAGTACAAACCCTCGGACAGGACCTATTATATGCCCACAAATATGGGGTACGAGAAGAAGATAAAGGAATGGCTTGAGCGGCTTGACAAGAAGGCGGTTTAAATACTATAATTAGTCAGGGGAAATACCATGGCAAAGACGATAAAAGAGATAAATGAAAAGATCAAAAAAGGTAAAGCCGTAGTTGTTACGGCCGAAGAAATTATCGGCATTGTCGAAAAAGACGGCCCGAAGAGCGCGTCCGAAAGAGTAGATGTCGTTACAACCGGGACATTCGGCCCGATGTGCTCAAGCGGCGCCTATTTCAATACGGGCCACACAAAGCCCAAGATAAAAATAGGCGGCGGGAGAGTGCGGCTGAACGATGTCGAGGCATATGCGGGTTTCGCGGCTGTCGATATCTATATTGGCGCAAGTGCGCTCGTCGCCGACGACCCGCGCAACAAAGTTTTTCCCGGTAAATTCGAATACGGCGGCGCGCACGTAATAGAAGACCTTGTGGCGGGAAAGGACATTAGACTTAAAGCGTCCGCTTACGGCACGGATTGCTACCCCAGGGAAAAATTATCTACGCTCATTAACATAAGAGATTTAAACGAGGTGGTCCTGTTCAACCCGCGAAACAGCTACCAAAACTACAACGTTGCGGTAAATGTAAGTAAGGAAAAGACGATCTATACGTATATGGGGATATTGAAACCGGATCTGGCCAACGCCAATTACTGTTCGGCCGGGGCGCTTTCCCCGCTTTTAAATGACCCTTTATACAAGACGATCGGTATCGGCACAAAGATGTTCTTAGGCGGAGGCACTGGCTACGTGGCATGGCAGGGAACACAGCATAATCCCGGTGTCAAACGCAGGCCGAACGGTACACCAGGCGCGCCTGCCGGCACCATAGCGGTTATAGGCGACCTGAAGGGGATGAAGCCGGAGTGGCTCAGGGGCACTTCTTTCGAGGGTTATGGTGTAACGTTGACGGTGGGGCTCGGGATCCCAATACCGGTACTGAACGAGGAGATAGTAAAATATACAGCGGTGAGGGACGAGGAAATATATGCGAAAATTGTAGATTATGCCCACGATTACCCGAGGGGCGAGGCCCACAATCTGGGAGAGGTAAATTATAAAGAACTGCGTTTCGGCTCCATCAGGGTACGGGGAAAAGACGTTCCAACGGCCTCCCTTTCCAGTTACGCGAAGGCAAGAGAGATTGCTGAAATACTTAAAGAACGAGTATCAAGTGGAAAATTCCTTCTTACCGAACCGGTATCGCCCCTGCCATCGGTTGAATCAGGAATAACTTTTAAGCCGCTCAGGGAACGCCCCATTAAAGAGTAGGCAGCAGGCAATAATATGCAGGGCGCGGAAAATATATCTCTTATAATGGCGTTTACGGCGGGGGTTCTCGCTTTTCTCTCGCCGTGCGTACTACCGTTGATACCGGCGTATCTTTCGTATCTTACCGGTATGTCTTTTCACGAAATTTCCGGCAAAACCACTCCGGCCGGAAGACGAAAAATCAGGCTCACGACCGTTTTTCACGCTCTCGGCTTTATACTGGGATTTTCAATTATTTTCGTGCTTCTGGGCGCAAGCGTTACGCTTGCGGGGAAACTGCTTTTTCAGTATCAGGCGGTTCTGAAAAAAATAGGGGCCCTGGCAATCATGTTTTTTGGCCTTGTCGTCATGGACGTTATAAAAATCCCGATCCTTTCGGGCGAAAAAAAATTTTCCTATAAAAAAAACAGTATTTCGTTTTTAAGCTCGATCGCGGTCGGCGCGATATTCGCGGCCGCATGGACGCCCTGTATAGGGCCGATTCTGGGCTCAATTCTTATCTATGCCTCAAGCGCGGAGAGCGCGAGAAGCGGGATAAAACTGCTTGGCGCTTTCTCGCTGGGCATGGGCCTTCCTTTCTTTCTGGCCGCTCTTTTAGTAAACACATTTTTGGCGCATATCAAAAAAATTGAAAGATACCTCCGCTGGATCAAGGTTACGGCAGGGGTTATCTTGATAATTTTCGGAATTCTATTGCTGACAGGGAGGGGTATATCATGAAGAGAATAACGGTTTTCCTGATGACGGTATTTCTGGTGACGCTCGTTTTCGGGTGCGGAAACAGCCGGGCTGAAAGAGCCGCTCCCGAAAAGGCGCGGGATTTTGAGTTAAAGGACATAAACGGCATGAATTTCAGGCTCTCGGATTACTCCGGCAAGGTAATAGTGCTCAACTTTTTTGCCACGTGGTGTCCGCCATGCCGCAGGGAAATGCCGGATTTTAACCGCATACAGAAAGAATACCCCGGTGACGTTAAGATAATAGGCGTAAATGTCGGCAGGGAAAGCGCGCAGAAGATAAAAGAATTTGCGCGCAGCAACAACAATTTGGAATTTACCATAGCGATGGACGACGGCGCTGTAAGCGGGCTTTACGGCCCCATGCCGGGCATACCGGTTACAGTTATAATAGACAGGGATTTTAATATCGCCGCAAGATATATCGGCTTCAGGCCGAAAGAAGTTTTTGTTAAGGATATAAAACAGCTGCTGCGCTAAAAAATGCTGGGAAAAACACCCTGTTTGGTGTATAATCTATATGCGAAATATAAAGAAGCAAATCAGAAAGGAGATATCGGAAACATTAAATAACCAGGCTGGCAAAGAGGCTTTAAGAAAAAGCGCGATAATAAAGAAAAAGCTCTTTTCCATGCCCGAGTTTAGAAAAGCTAAGTTAGTAATGTTTTATGCCTCGAAACAAAACGAAGTGGACACCTGTGGGATGATAGATGAGGCACTGCGAGCGGGAAAGAAAGTAGCGTTGCCGCGATGTGCGGGTCAGAAAACGTTTGTTGCGAAAGAAATAAGCAATCGACATACGGATTTGGAAAAAGGCGCCTACGGTATCTACGAGCCGCGGAAAGAAGCGCCGGACGTAGATGCCGAAAGGATCGGTCTTGTGATTGTTCCGGGGGTTGCGTTTGATATAGAAAATGTACGCCTTGGCAGAGGCAAGGGTTATTACGACAGATTTTTGAAAAAGCTGCCCCCCGGCAAGACGACAGTAGGGCTGGCCTTTGATTTCCAGATAGTAAATGGCCTACCGAAAGACTCGCACGACATTCCCGTCTCTAAAGTTATTACTAATTAAACGAAGTTATCGAAAAAGTACTCCTATTGTCATTCTGAGGCATTGAAGGTGCCGTCTCCGACCCTACGAATCGTAGACCCGGAGGGAAGAATCTTAACGAAAGATCCTTCGTCGGGCTGACTTCGTCATCCCTCCTCAAGATGACAGGCGGAATGATGACAGGTGGAATGGCTTTTTCGATAATCTCTTAAATAACGACTCGCAAGGAGGTAATTCAATATGGGAAAAATGACGATTATTTTTGCCGGATTCAGCATCCTGGGCGCCCTTTTCTTTTTCATAATCGGATTTGTGCTGCGTAAGTATACGGCCCGAATGAAAGTAAAACGCGCCGAGGAGAGGGCAAAAGCCATTGTCGAAGAGGCCAGGAGCGAAGCTGAATCCAGGAGAAGGGAAGCCCAGCTCGAGGCGAAGGACCTGCTGCTTAAAACGAGGGCCGACTTTGAAAAAGAATCAAAGGAGCGGCGCAAAGAAATTGCCGGCCTTGAGAGGAGGATCACCCAGCGCGAGGAAAGCCTTGACAGAAGGATCGACCTCTTAGACGGAAAAGAAAAAGACATCGAATCCAGGATCAGGGGTTTGCAGTCAAAAGAAAAAGATATGCAAAAAAAGGACCAGGACCTCTCGCGCCTTTTACAGGAAGAAAAAGAGAGGCTGCAGAAAGTCTCCGGCATGACGATAGACGAGGCCAAGCGCATACTGATGAAGAGGCTCGAAAACGACGTCAAGCAGGAAGCGGCCTACATGGTGAAAAGAATAGAGGAGGAAGCCAGGGCAAAGGCCGACAAGGAAGCGCGCAAAATAGTGAGCCTCGCGATCCAGAAATGTGCGGTGGATCATACGGTAGAAACGACCATAAGCGTTGTCAATCTGCCGACCGATGAGATGAAGGGAAGGATCATTGGCAGGGAAGGCAGGAACATCCGCGCGCTCGAAATGGCGACAGGCATCGACGTTATTATCGACGATACGCCGGAAGCCGTTATTTTGTCGGGATTTGACATGGTAAGGAGGCAGATAGCGAGAATAGCCCTGGAAAGACTGATAGAGGACGGTAGGATTCACCCCGCGCGCATTGAGGAAGTTGTCGCAAAAGCAAAAAAAGAAATGGATGTCGCCATAAGAGAAGAGGGCGAAAAAGCCGTCTTTGACGTGGGCCTGCACGGCATACACCCGGAACTCATCAAGCTCCTGGGCCGGTTAAAATACAGGACAAGCTATGGCCAGAACGTGCTTCAGCATTCGAAAGAAGTTGCCTATATCATGGGGGTCATGGCGGGCGAATTAAAGCTGGATTTTAAGCTTGCAAAACGCATAGGTTTGTTGCATGATATTGGAAAAGCCGTCAGCCACGAAGTCGAGGGCCCACACGCGAAAATCGGTTCCGACATAGCGAGAAAATTCAGTGAATCAGATGGAATTGTCCATGCGGTAGAGGCCCACCACCAGGATGTCGAGGCAAGGACGCTTCTTGCGGTTCTGGTGCAGGCCGCGGACGCCATAAGCGCCACGAGGCCGGGGGCAAGAAGAGAAACCCTCGAGACGTATATAAAACGCCTTGAAAACCTGGAAGGGATCGCGAATTCCTTTAAAGGCGTTGAGAAATCGTACGCTATTCAGGCCGGCAGGGAAGTGCGCATTATGGTAAAGCCGGAAGCCCTGGACGACGCACAGGCGTCGGTTTTGGCAAGAGAGATAAAAAAGAAGATAGAAGAAGGCCTCGAGTACCCCGGCCAGATCAAGGTAACGGTGATACGCGAGACACGGGCAATTGAATACGCGAAGTAAAATGAGCACATGACTTACGTATAGCGCAGCGGCCGACGTAAACCATAGGCGCGAATTTCATCCTGAGCGTAGCGAAGTCTGCCTGCCGGCAGGCAGGGATCTTATCGTTAAGATTCTTCCCTCCGGGTCTACGACCCGTAGGGTCGGAGACGGCCCCTTCGGGGCTCAGAATGACAAGATAGAGAAACTCCACTTCGCAATGGCAAAGAAAGGTTTTCATGAAAGCACTATTTATCGGCGATATAGTAGGAAGCCCGGGCAGGGAGGCGATAAAAAACCTGCTTCCCGGAATCGTTAGGAAAAATAAAGCGGCTTGTGTTATAG
>CAZYPU010000026.1:0-15369 GCA_964649665.1 uncultured Planctomycetia bacterium | reverse complement strand
GTAGGTTCAACCTTATTTAACGAGTAAAAATGGAGCCCCGGCGCGCCGCCGGCAAGGAGATCCCCGCACTGCGCTGCCGCGAATTCTACGCCCGCTTTGTAAGTAGCTTCGCCATTGCCGTCAAGCGGCTTAAATATGTCGTGGACCTTCCGGGGTATAGTGGCGCCGCAGGTTCCGCAGAATTTTAAGAGCGTTTTATAATTCGTTATCGTTATGATCCCCGGCAGGATCCGCGCGTTTACGCCTATCTTTTTTGCCCTTTCGAGATATTCGAAATAGTCCTTATTGTCAAAGAAAAGTTGTGTTATTACGAATTCTCCGCCGGCGTCCATCTTAATTTTTAAATACTTTGAATCGGTTTCTTTATCCGGGCAGTCAGTATGCCCTTCCGGAAAACCGGCAACGCCGACGCTGAAAAAGTCCCCCTGGGTACGTATAAGCTTTATAAGCTGATGGCAGTATCCAAGGCCGTCCGGCGCGGGCGTCCAGAATTCCTCCCCTTCGGGCGCGTCGCCGCGAAGCGCAAGAATGTTGCGGATGTTCTTTTCTTTCATCTTCACTAAGATATTCTTCAACTCTTCCTGGCTGTGCCCCACGCACGTAAAGTGGTGCATCACCGGCACGTCGAATTTCTTTTGCAATTCGTCAACGATCAGCATTGTGGCTTCCCTGGTGCTACCGCCGGCCCCGTAAGTCACCGAAAAAAAGTCCGCTCCGAGCTCTTTAAAAACCCGCGCGACTTCGGGAAGTTTTGCCCTTCCCTTTTCGGTCTTGGGCGGAAAGAATTCAAAAGAAATGGTGCGTTTTTTTTCTTTCAGGATATCGCTAATCTTTCGTATCATGCCATACCTCCGAATTTTCGCCAAAAAATTCGTCCCGAGGATGCTGCCATCAGGAGCATCCGAGGGGCCCTATTTCCTTAAGCGCGTTTCTTGTTTCTTTAACAAATTCTTCATCTTTAATACTTTTCAGATTTATTTCGACGTTTAGAAGGGCCGACTGATACGCGCACCTAAGCATGCTGACGGCGCAATCTACGTCGGAGGCGAGGTTTTTATTCCCCTTCTCCCGCACGGCAGGGCACAATTTGAGCGCTCGAGAGGCGTTTTTGCATATCAAAAGGGGAACCCTCATCGCTTCCTTCAGGGCCCCCTCTATTTTACCGACGCGCTCGGGCGACTTGGGCATTTTAAAAGTGTCGCTTAATTTTCCGTAGGCCGCTGCGTCTTCGGAACAAAGTTTCATGAAATCTTCCTGAAGGGCCTCGAGGTCTTTTAAGAAGCCCTGCATTTCCCCCTCAACGCTCTTATAATTTTCTTTTCCTATCGTGAAACTCACTGCTTTCGTAAGGCACGCCGCGCCCGTCGCGCCTACCAGGGCCGCTGCGCTCCCTCCCCCGGGTACAGGCGATTTCGAAGCCAGCTCGTTCAGGTATTCGCGTATGGGTTTATCTGTATATCTATCCGTATCTGCGCTCATCTGCGATTCCCATCTGCGCTAATCTGTGCAATCAAAATAGCCCCACTATCTTTCCGTTCCTGTCGATATCCACTTTGGTCGCTGCCGGAACCGAAGGAAGCCCCGGCATTGTGCGCATCGCTCCCAAAACGGGATAAAGAAAACCCGCCCCTACGGAGGCGCAGACATCGCGGACAGGTATCTTGAAATTTTTGGGCGCGCCCTTTAATTTCGGGTCATGTGAAAGGGAAAGATGCGTTTTCGCCATATTGATCGGGAATTTTGCGTAACCGAGCTTCGTATATAATTTTATTCTTTCCTCGGCCAGCGGCAGATATTGTACGCCGCTTGCGCCGTAAATTTTAGTGGCGACGGCCTCTATTTTCTTTTTTATAGAAAATCTATCCGGATAGAGAAACTTCATCTTGTGCGGCTTATCGAGCGCTTTTACGACCGCCCTGGCGAGCTCGATCCCGCCCTTTCCGCCTTTTTCCCACACTTCCGACGTACAGGCATCGGAAGCGCCGAATTCGAGCGCTTTCCTTCTAATGAGTTTTATCTCTGCGTCCGTGTCGGTAGTAAATCGATTGATTGCGACCACAACGGGAATGCCGTGAATAAGCACGTTCTCGATCTGTTTTCTTAAGTTCTCACAGCCCCTCTCCAGGGCTTCCATGTTCGACTTTGCTACAAGTTTTTTATCGAGATCCCTGCCGGGCAGCGCCTCGAAAGCTCCGCCGTGCATCTTCAAAGCCCGGACGGTAGCCACCAGAACGGCCCCGTCCAATTTAAGTCCGCTCTGCCTGCATTTTACGTTTACCAGTTTTTCGAATCCGCAATCCGCGCCAAAACCGCTCTCGGTAATCACGTAGTCTGCCAGCTTCAGGGCCATCATATCCGCCAATGCGGAATTATTGCCGTGAGCGACATTCGCAAACGGGCCCGCGTGGTTAAAAACGGGGGTGTTTTCGGTAGTCTGCACCAGATTTGGCTTTATTGCGTCCTTCAGCAAAACGCACATCGCGCCGGCCATTTTAAGATTTTCCGCCGTGATCGGCTTTCCGCTGTGTGAAAATCCTATAACGATCCTGCCGAGCCTTTTTCTAAGGTCGAAAAGGCCCGTGGTCAAGGCAAGGATCGCCATCGTTTCCGTGGCAACCGTTATATCGTAGCCCGTTCTCCTGGGATACCCCCTCGCTGTCTTGTCCAGGCCGATTGCGATTTCCCTTAAAATGCCGTCACTTATATCTACGCACCTTCGCCAGGTGATATTGGCTGGATCGATATCCAATTTATTGCCGTGAAGTATATGCGCGTCAATGGACGCGGCCAAAAGATTGTGCGCTGTCTCCATGGCGTGGACATCGCCGGTAAAATGGAGGTTAATATTTTCCATGGGCAGAACCTGTGAATATCCGCCCCCGCAGGCTCCGCCCTTAATGCCGAAGGTCGGGCCCTTGGAGGGCTGGCGGCAGGTATTGCACACTTTTTTTCCTATTCTCGCCAGCGCCTGGCCCAGGCCGAACGCGGTTACGGTCTTTCCCTCTCCCAGCGGAGTCGGGGTAATAGCCGTTACGGTAACAAATTTGCCGTTTGGCCTGTTTTTTAACCGCTTTAAAATATCCAGCGAAATCTTGGCCATATATTTTCCGTACAGCTCTATCTCTTTATTCAATATGCCGAGCTTTTTTGCTATTCTGCAGATCGGCTGCAGCCTGGCCTTTTGGGCAATCTCTAAATCCGACGGCATCTTTTTCGTCATTTGGGCCTTCGGGAAACTTCTTCGGAAATTTTCAGCAGCTTTTCCAGATTTTTATCACAATCTTCGCGTTTGTACACGGGCGTTCCCATCCCGCACGGAAGTGTAAGCAGGTCGCCGGCTTCAAAATCTTTTACGTCCTCTTTTTTTTCCACGCCCCAAGCGATTTTTTTTCCGCTCCTGTATTTGGGATACTTCGTGATGTCGAACTGAGAAGCGTCGAAGCTTATGATTTCGAGCCCGGAATCAAACATTAGGTCCCAATCCATGTTCCCGCAGACATGCACTCCCGGCGTAACGGCGAAAGTGGAAAATATTGCCTGCCACGGCTCTTTAAAATTTACGCCGGACTGCCCCAGCGCGGGTTCGTCTAAAAAAAGAATGGTCTCTTCGGCTTCCAGGCCTTCGGTGATTACCGTAATATGTTCGCAGATCCGCTGTATTGCCTCGTCCCCTTTAAATCCCGCGAGCATCAATGTTGCCGGGCCGACGCATTGAATTTTTACCGTTTCGAACTTATGTTTCTTGAACTCTTTAAGGCAGCTGAGGGTTCCGGGATTCTTAATGTATTCCATCATCGCGTCCCCTCTTTTCGGAAGCTCCGGTAGAAAAGGGATGTCGTGCCTTAAGCTGTATTCAACCGCTTCACTTACATCTTCCAGCGGCAGCGAACCGACCTGTGTTACGATTTTTCTCATTTTATCAGCGCCAGCGTTTCGGCCCTTGTCTTCGGGTTGGCCCTGAACAGGCCCCGCACCGCGCTCGTTACGGTTGTAATGCCGGGTTTTTTAACGCCGCGCATCGACATGCAAAGGTGCTCCGCTTCGATTACCACCATCACGCCTTTCGGCTTAAGTTTTTTCATGATCACATCCGCTATTTCGGTGGTAAGCCGTTCCTGGACCTGCAGGCGTTTCGCCAATATATCCACAACCCTTGCGAGCTTGCTAAGGCCCGTTACCCTGTTAGCCTGCGGAATATAGGCCACGTGGACCTTGCCCGTAAAAGGCAAAAGATGGTGTTCGCATATCGAATAGAGCGGAATATTTTTCAGGAGAACTATTTCGTCGTGGTCCTGAGAGAGAAGCACCTCGAGTTCCTGGGCGGGATTTTTCTTTATGCCGCTCAAAATTTCCTCGTACATCTCGGCAACGCGCTCGGGGGTATGCCGCAGGTCCTGCCTTTTAGGATTGTCGCCGACCGCCTCGAGTATGTCTTTTACCGCTTTCGCGATTTTTTTCTTATCCATTATTAACTACTTCGTCATTGCTTCGCCCCGCTTCGCGGGGCTCGCAATGACACGAGTCAATGCTTGAAGTGCCTTATTCCCGTAAAGACCATAGTAATTCCGTATTCGTCGCAGGCGGCTATTATTTCCCCGTCGCCTTTCGAGCCTCCGGGCTGGATTATCGCTTTTATCCCGGCCCTATGCGCCTGGTCTACCGCGTCCCGCTTCGGGAAAAAAGCGTCGCTTGCGAGAGTGGCGCTTTTGGTTTTATTGCCGGCCTTTCGGCAGGCAATAATTACAGAATCCACTCTCGACATCTGCCCGGCGCCCACGCCAACTGTTTTCGTGCCCTGAGAGAGGACTATGGCATTACTCTTTACGTGTTTTACTATGACCCAGCCGAAAAGAAGGCTTTTTATTTCATCTTTCGAAGGCGCTTTTTTTGTCACCACTTTAAGGTCGCTTTCCTTCACTACCTTTAAATCCATATCCTGGACCAAAAGGCCTCCCACCACTTTCTTGTAATCCCTTTCACTGTTGCTTGTCTTCCTGAAGCCGGGCACCTCAAGGAGCCTCAGGTTTTTTTTCTTCGAGAAAATTTCTCGCGCCGCGCTGTCAAAAGAAGGCGCTATGATGCATTCTACAAAATCGGCTTCCTTCATGACAACTTCGGCGAGTTTTTTATCAACCTTTCCGTTAAATCCCACGATGCTTCCGAAGGCACTTAAACGGTCGCACCCCAGCGCGTCAAGATAGGCCTGTGGCAATGAATCCGCTACCGCGGCGCCGCAGGGGTTTGTGTGTTTTATGACGCTTGCGGCGGGAGCGTCAAAATCTTTTACTATTTCGATAGCCGCGTTTAAGTCGATTATATTGTTGAACGACAGCTCCTTCCCCTGAAGCTGGTTTGCGCTTGCTACTGCCGCTTCGCCGGCGGAGGGGTCCTTGTAAAACGCCGCTTTCTGGTGGGGGTTTTCGCCGTATCTTAGGTCCTGCGCTTTTTCAAAAGTGAGATTTAATTTTTCGCCCCCCGCGGCCCGTCCTTCGCAGCTCGCGGCATTTAGATACCCATATATGGCGCTGTCGTATTCAGATGTTCGCTTGAAAACCTCGACCGCTAAATCCTTAAGCGTTTTTTCGGAAAGCGAACCTTTATTCTCCTTAAGTTCTTTTATGATATCTGGGTATTTGTCGGGATTCGTAATTACCGCTACTGACCTATTGTTCTTTGCGGCGCTTCGAAGCATTGAAGGGCCGCCTATGTCTATGTTTTCTATCGCCTCTTCAAGGGTTACATCGGGTTTGGCGACTGTCTTCTCGAAAGGATATAGGTTCACCACGACCATGTCTATCATGCCTATACTGTGTTTTTTTGCCACTTCCATGTGGTCCTTATTTTCCCGAAGCGCAAGAAGTCCGCCGTGTATCTTCGGGTGCAGGGTCTTCACGCGGCCGTTCATCATCTCGGGGAAACCTGTGTAGTCAGAGACGTCTTTAACGGGTATACCTGAATCTTTTATCTTCTTTGCGGTTCCGCCTGTGGATAATATCTCCGCTCCGAATTCATTAAGCGTTTTTGCCAAATCTTCGATACCTGTTTTATCGGATACACTAACGAGCGCCCTCTTGATCCTCACCATTTGCTTCCCTCCACCTTACTTACTATGATTATACGCTAGGAGCAGACCAGAATTTTAGCACAAGACAGGGCAAATTACAAGAGGAAATAAGGGTCGTGCCGGCTCGGCCGCTTTGCTCCACTGGTAATCGCGCATGGCTCGATTGGCAACCTACTTTATTTTCTCGACTGCCTCTTCGGGCGTGGCTACAAACGTAACCAAATCGCGGCAGGAGAGCCCGCCGGAGGCGGCGCGCGCTTTGTCGCTTAGGATGGGTTCTCCGGCAAGTTTTTCGAGGGCGTTTTTCCAAAAATCCCCGAACGCTATTATGGGCTTGGGTTTAGTGAGGCCTTTGTTTATAAGCTCGAGCGAGGCGGCAAGTTCCAGGAGAGTACCCGTTCCTCCGGGAAGCACGATAAAAGCGTCGGCGTTTTTTGTCATTACGTCTATCCGCTCGAAAATGTTTTCGGTTTTTATTTCTTCATCGACGTATTCGTTGGGCTTTTTATAAGGCGCGCCGCGTGCCTGGCCCGCCGAAAGATCCCCCCATTTGTAATACGTAACACCTATCGTCTTCCCGCCGGAGTCTTTTGCGCCGCGGGAAACGTCTTCCATGGTGCCGCCGAAACCGCCGGTCATAACTTCGAAACCTTTTTCGGCAAGCAGGCGGCCGAGTTTAACGATATTTTGCTTTTCCTTCCTGCCTAAATCCTTATAACTGCCGAATATGCAGACTTTTTTCATGCTTTAGTTTTCATTTATCAGCTGTCATTGCGAGCGACCCGTCTCCGACCCTACGGGTCGTAGACCCGGAGGGAAGGGAGCGAAGCAATCTCTTGGTTTGAGATTGCTTCGGTTGCCTTCGGCAACCTCGCAATGACGAATGAGGACCGATAGTTCTCTACGTTTTCGTATGCAATTTCACCATAAGTAACGAAATCGCCACCGGCGTTACACCGGAAATCCTCGAGGCCTGGCCCAGAGAACGCGGTTTAAACCGTGAAAGCTTCTCCCTTATTTCAGTCGAAAGCCCCGAAACCCGCAGGTAATCGAAATCTTCCGGTATATTCATTCTTTCGATCTTCTTGAACTTGTTCATGAGGGAGGCCTCCCGCTTAATATATCCCTCGTATTTTATCGCCACCTCTATGCCGGTCTTTTCATGATATGAAAAATTATCCGTCCATTTCGTTATCTTTATTATGTCGTCGAACGTCACCTCGGGCCTTTTCAGGAGCCTGGAAAGGCCGCCGGATGCCCTAAGCTTCTTTTTTATTTCCATTATTTTCTTTTCTTTTTTCTCGACAAGCGTGAGTTTTCCACCGGAAAGCAGGCCCAGGGCATGCCCTATCTTACTTAACCTTGCAGTGGCGTTGTCTTCGCGAACGGTCAGCCTGTATTCGACGCGCGAGGTAAACATCCTGTACGGCTCTGTGGTCCCTTTGGTTACAAGGTCGTCTATAAGGACGCCTATGTAAGCCTGCGAGCGATCGAGTATGAAAGGCCCTTTTTGCTTCGCTTTCATCGCTGCGTTAATGCCCGCCATAATACCGAGCGCCGAAGCTTCTTCATAGCCGGTCGTCCCTATTAACTGGCCGGCCAGGAAAAGGCCTTTGATTTTCCGCGTCTCAAGCGTCGCTTCGAGTTCTGTCGGCTGAACCGCGTCATATTCTATGCCGTAACCGGGTTTGGTAAATTCAGAATTTTCAAGGCCCGGGACGCTTCTTGTGATTTTTTCCTGGACATCACGGGGGAATCCCGTAAAGATTCCGTTCGCATAGTATTCGTCCGTATCAAATCCTTCGGGCTCGATAAAAAGTGTATGGCCCTCCTTATCCGGAAACCTTACGATTTTATCTTCGATGGAAGGACAGTACCTTACTCCGCCCGAGCCTAATTTTCCCGAATAGAATATGGAAGATTTCAAGTTCTCCTTTATAATATCGTGAGTGCGCTTCGTTGTGCGGGCCATAAAGCAGGGTTTTTGGCGTATATTGATTTCTTTGGTCCAGAATGAAAATGGAATGACCTTCCTGTCGCCTTCCTGAGCGGTAAGTTTCGAAAAATCTATCGTTTTTCCATCGAGACGCGGCGTCGTGCACGTGCTAAGGCGCATCGTTTTAAGGCCGAGCGCGGCAAGGTTTCCCGAAAGATCAAGAGCCGCCCGCTCGCCCATCCTGCCGCCCGGGAAATGCTCAAGGCCTATGTATATTATGCCGTTGGTAAATGTGCCCGGGGTAATAATAACCGCTTTGGAATATATCACTCCGCGCTTTTTCGTTTTGACGCCCCTGGCCGTCTCCTTTTCAACACAGATGAGCGTAACTTCATCCTCCAGAACCTCGAGATTGCTCTCGGCAAGGACGGCCTCGCGCATGTAAATATTGTATTTTTCGCGGTCAGCCTGCGCGCGCGAAGACCTTGCGGCGTAGCCCCTGGATGAATTCAGCATGCGAAACTGCACCATCGCGGCGTCGATGGCTTTTCCCATCTCCCCGCCCAGGGCGTCAACTTCCTTCACAAGCTGGCCCTTGCCGACACCGCCGATAGCGGGATTGCACGACATAAGTCCAATTTTATCTTTATCCAAAGTGACAAGGAGGGTTTTGCATCCGAGCCTCGCGCTCGCCAAAGCCGCTTCACACCCGGCGTGCCCCGCGCCGACAATTATGACTTCAAATTCTCTGCCCATGATTACGATATTTTTTGTTCGATCGAGTGGATTAGTTTGTTGAAGGAATTTTGGAAGGCGGTGACGCCGGCCGACTGAATTTCCCGGCAGATTTGTTCGAGATTGATGCCGAGTGATCGCAGTTTGGCCAGGTCGGATTCGGCATTCTCGAGGTCTTTTTCAATCGTAAGCTCTACTTTCCCGTGATCGAGAAAAGCGTCAACCGTCGCCGGCGGCATAGTATTTACGGTATCCGGACCGATAAGTCCTTCGACGTATTTTACGTCTCTGTAAGCGGGGTTTTTCGCGCTGGTTGAGGCCCAGAGTACGCGCTGAGGGTTCCCGCCTGCAAAATCCAACTCCCTGAATTTTCGGTAGATCATTTTCGCGCCCGCGACGGCTATTTTACCCTTTAAATCATCGACTTTTTTTTCCCCGAAAAGTTTGTCGAGTTTTGTATCAACACGGCTTATGAATACGCTCGCTACGGAAAAAACGTTTTTAACGTTCTTTCCTTCTTTTAACCTCTCCCGCAGGCCCTCGACATACGCTTTTGCGCATGCCCCGTACTGTTCTACCGAAAAAAGGAGCGTCACGTTTACATTTATCCCCTCTTTCGTAAGGGCGCGAACGGCTTCCGGCGCTTCTTTTGTGCCGGGCACCTTAATCATGATATTCGGCTTGTTAATGCGCCTTGAAATATCGAGCGCGGTTTTTATGGTTCCCGGGGCGTCATGCGCGAGTTCCGGCAGGACTTCGATGCTTACATAGCCGTCGAGGTGATTTGTTTTCTCATATGTATCCCGGAGAAGCTCCGCCGCCATAGACACATCTTCCAATGTAAGCGCGTCATAGATCTCAAGAGTCGTTTTACTTTCCGAGGCGAGTTTTCTTATCAGAGGGTCGTATACGCCGGACGCGCTTACGGCTTTTTCGAAAATCGTGGGGTTGGACGTTACGCCCAAAAGCCCTTTTTCAAACAGGTTTTTAAGTTCGCCGTTTTCTATGAAACGCCTGTCGATATTGTCGTACCAGGGGCTCTGGCCCGCCCTCGCCAGAGACATCAGCGTATTCTGCCCGGTTTTAATTTCCACGGATTTTTATCGTTTTCATCTTCCGGATGAGTTTTTTCATGTTTTTTGAGCCGAAAAGATATGTCCCCGCAATAAAAACATTCGCTCCCATTGAGGCGGCCAGGTACGCATTTTCGAAATTTATTCCGCCGTCGACGCCTATGTCGCCTGCGTAATTTTTCCTGATTTCCCGTATCTTGGAAACGGGCCCTGTCATGAATTTCTGCCCGCCGAAACCCGGCTCCACCGTCATAACCAGGACTTCGTCCACAAGGCCAAGCAGGGATCTTATAGAACTTGCCTTTGTCCTGGGTTTAATGGAAACGCCTGCTTTTTTCCCGCATCGCCTTATAAGGCGAATGATCCCTTTCGGATTTTTTACGGCCTCGCCGTGAAATATAATCATATCGCTTCCGGCGCGGGCGAACTCTTCTACGTACTTTTCGGGTTTTTCTATCATAAGGTGCGTTACAAGGGAAAGGTTCGTCGCCCTGCGCATTGCCTTTATTATGAACGGCCCGAGCGTTATGTTCGGCACGAAATGGCCGTCCATGACATCGACGTGCAGCATATCGGCGCCTGCGCGCCGGGCTCTTTTAATCTCGGAGGCGAGAGAGCCGAAATCGGCGGATAATAAGCTCGGCGCTATTTTGATCTTTAATTTTTTCATCTTTCATCTAATCTAACACACGATTCCCGTTTCGTCAATCTAAAAAAGAAAAGGTGCCAGGCACCTCTTTTTAAAAATCTTTACAAAGAGGTGCCTGGCACCTTTTCTTCCGTTATTTCGCTGCTTCTTTATAAACTGCGAGGGTTGCGCGGGCCATTCTCTCGAGAGTAAAATTCTCTTCGACCTTTCGCCTGAGGTTCGCCGCGCACTTACGGCGAAGTTCGATGTCGCTAAGCATCTTTATGATAGCCTCGGCCATTTTGCGGGGGTCCCGTGGCGGAAAAAGCAGGCCCGAGGCGCCGGAGTCGACAATTTCTTTTATGCCGCCGACTTCCGACGCGCATACCGCCGTGCCGGCAGCGCCGGCTTCGATTATAACCCTTCCAAATCCTTCGGAAACATTCGTCGAGAGCACGAGACAGTCAGCCTCTTTCAGTAAATTCTGCACATCTTCCCGCAAACCAAGAAACTTGACATGCTTCTCTATGCCCAACGCTTTTCCAAGTTCCTTAAGCATGTGTAAATACGGCTCTCTTTTTCTTCCCGCGCCGCCGACGATCCACGCCTCGACATGCTTCATTTTATCCGCTACAAGTTTCATTGCCTGTATAAATTCATATTGGCCTTTAATCGGTGTTAGCCGGGCAATATTTATTACTTTAAGGGGAGCTTTTTCTTCAGCATACTTATCGGGGTAATAGGGGTATTTCGCGAGATCCACTCCCCTGTACACAAGGCGTATTTTTTCTTTCGGAACGCCAAAGGCCTCGATCATTCTCTTTTCTATGCTCTCCGAAATAGCCATTACGAGTTTCCCGCGACCCATGATAGAACTGAAAAGGTGCCGCGAATAAAAGCCGTGGCAGCTCGTAACAAAAGGCGTCCCGGTCAGCCTGCAGGCGGCAAGGCCGGCCCAGGCCGGGGCGCGGCTCGAGGCATGAACTACGTCTATTCGGTGTTTTTTTATAACACGCGCGATTTTAAAGCCGTTTAAAATCGGGCATAAAGGGTGTTTTTTATGAACGGGGAGTTTTATGTGAAGAATACCGTTATTTTCCAATTCCCGCACGAGAACGCCGCCGCTGGAGATAACGATTACAGTCTGCCCAAGCTTGTTAAGCGAAAGCGCCAAATCTATAGTGCCGGTCTCAACGCCGCCCGATTCGAGGGCGGGAACTATGTGGAGGATGTTCATAAGGTATTTATTAAATCACGGTGTTGGGGGCTATGGTGGCATTTTTGTGAACTATGACAATGCCGTCTTTTATGCAATAATCTGCGCCTTCGAAATCTTTCAGGTTTTTCTCGTTGATAATTTTCGTATTATCGCCGATTTTAACATTCTTATCGAGAATGGCTTTTTTAATGACGCAGTTTTTCCCGATTCCCATGATCGGCTGGCCGGATTTTTGGGCTTTCAGAATTTCATCCAGCGACTGGTAGAAATCGCACCCCATAATAATCGAATCCTCCACCAGGGACCCTCCTTCTATTCTGCCCCTTAGGCCGATAACGGAATGCTTAACGGCAGCCGATTCCAGGATGGAGCCTTCGGAGATGATAGATTTTGATATTTTACTCTCCTTTACTTTTATGGGCGGCAGGTACCTCGGCCTTGTGAAAATCGGCCAGTTTTCGTCGAAAAAATCGATGGGCGGAACGGGTTCCGTCAGAACGAGGTTTTCATCATAGAAATTTTTTATGGAGCCGATATCGCGCCAGTATCCCTTGTAGACAAAGGCCTCTGTCAGCTTCCGGGCAAACGAATTCGGAATAATCTCCTTGCCGAAGTCAGCTTTATCGCTCTCGTTTAAAAGCTCGAAAAGCACCTCCTTGTTGAAAATGTATATGCCCATGGAAACGAGGCAGCATTTTTTCCCGTCTATCGTGATAGTTGCGTCTCTCAGGCGCCTGAGGCTTTTGGGCTTTTCAAAGAAATCCACGATCCGGTTGTTTTCGTCAAGCTTCACGATGCCCATTTCCCTCAAGCTTTTTTTGTCGTACGCGGCATTGCACGCCAGCGTCATATCGGCGCGCTTTTCTTTATGAAAATCCAGCATTTCCTTAAGATTCATCTTGTATAACTGGTCCCCCGAGAGAACGACAACGTATTTTATGGCGGGGTCATCGAAGTGCTTAAGGGACCTTCTTACCGCGTCCGCGGTGCCCTGGAACCACTCCGTATTTTCCATTGTCTGCTCGGCCGCCAGGATTTCCACAAATCCTTCCGAGAAAAAATCGAGTTTATACGTCGACATTACATGCTTGATGAGCGATTCGGAATTGAATTGCGTGAGGACATATATCTTGTTAAAACCCGAATTAAGGCAATTTGAGATGGGAATATCTATAAGGCGGTATTTTCCCGCTAAAGGAACGGCGGGCTTACACCTTTCTTTCGTCAGGGGATAAAGCCGCGTACCCCTTCCCCCGCCCATTATCACGCACAGCACATCTCTCATGAAACCTAGCCTTTATTTTATACTATACCTTACATTTGGGTAATATGCAAATTTCCGGCGCAAAACTTTAGCATCAGAAAAACATGCTATATCAGAAATAAGGTCCGGGCAAATTCGCCGGAAGGGCAATCCGCTCTGCAGTTGACGATCGAATCCGCGCAAAATATTTTACCTGCCATGCCCGCGCCTCAGCTTCTCGTCAAAAAAGTCGAGGTCGCTTATGGGCAGTATTACGGATGAACCTATGTTGGCAAGATGCGCGGCGATCCGCTTGAAATACCGCGCAAGGAGCGCAAAACATACGGCCTCGTTCGCGGAAAGGCTGCCCTTGGCCGTTTTCTTTATGATGTCATCGCAATTCTTTACGATTTCCCGCTCCAGGTACATTATTTGTTTCGCTACCTTTTCGTCCGATTCTATAAACGCCTTTTCTGCCATTTCAAAAGTTTCAAGGATCTTTTTGTCGATCCCGTCAAAAAGCTTCTCAAAACGCTTTTTTTCGATGGGCTTATCAAGAAGCGTTGTAATCTCGAGTAAATTCTTGCAGTAATCGCCTACCCTTTCGGCATCCTTTACGACGCTCATTAAAACGAGGGATACTGGAACGTCCGTGCCCGGCTGTATGGACAGGTGCTCGACAATGCGCTTTCTTATTTCCCTTTCAAGGCTATTCACTCTTTTGTCTATTTTGTAGATCTTGGCTTCGATATCCGGATGCTGCCGCCCTTTTATGAGAGCACCGCAGACAGATTCGAACATGCCCTTGGTATCGCCGAGCATCTCTTTAAACTCCTGCAGAACTTCGGTTAAAAAATCCTTCCCCTTCCAAAACGCCATAAGGTTTTTAAACATAACACCACCTCGCTTATTTTCTAAAGATCCTGGATAACAAAATTAAAACTATGGGTATTATATAGAACACGCCGAATACATAAATGAGGGCGAATATTTTGCGATTCGCACATTTTTCTGCGATAAAACGCGCGATTTTAAGCGGTATTCTTCTTACCTGCCTTATCGGATAAATAATAAGGATTCCCGCAAGATTAAAAAGCAAGTGCGCAAAGGCGACAGTAATACCGGAAATATTGCCGGTAAGGGAAGCCAGGATCGCAGTAACGGTAGTTCCCACATTGGCCCCTAAAACTATGGGAAACGAATGTTCTATTTCCAATACACCGGCAGCTACCAGTGGCACTAAAATAGAAGTGGTGATAGAGCTTGACTGCACCGTAGCCGTAAAAAGCATGCCCATGAACATGGCAAGTATAGCGTTTCTTTTAATAACCCTGTCGAATATCATATCTGCTTTTTCTATAACCAATGACCGCATGACTTTGACAATGTGATACAGCGCTACAAAGAGTAAAATAACCGATGTGGCGAGCAATATAGTGTTTAAGAGGTTCCCGGAAACGCGTAGAAGATTTCGTGAAATAGTATCCAGAAAATGTACAGCGGGGTTTACAATAGCCTTGACGGGGCTTGTGAATTTTATGCCGCCGACATCGACGAAAATACGTGATAAAAAAATCGCCGACCTCTCAAGGCAGTGCGTCGTCATCTCCAGCGGAAAAAGGATAACTACGATTAGCATGTTAAAAAAGTCATGCACGGTGGAACCGCTCAATGCCCTTTTAAATTCTTCCTTCCTTGTGATATGCCCTAAGGCAACAAGGGTATTTGTAACGGTCGTGCCTATATTCGCTCCCATGATTATCGGTATGGCCCCTCTTACGGAAAGGACCCCTGCGGCCACAAAAGCCACAACCATGGATGTTGTCGTAGAAGAACTTTGAACAATGCTTGTAGCGAGAATTCCTATAAACAGGCCGATTAAAGGGTTTGATGTTGTCGTTATAAGCTGTTCGGCAAAACCCCTGCCGAACCCCTTAAAAGCATGGCTCATCAGGCTTATGCTTACAAGGAAAATGTAAATAAAAAACAGAACGGTGAATATTCTAAATGCCCTGGAGAGGATCTTCACTTCTTGGTATTCCGCCTATGGTTCGACTCCCTTCGGCCACTCATTATTGGCCCTGAACGTAGTCGAAGGGTTATCTTTTAAAAAAAAGCCAGCTCTTGTCTTTGTCCTTTTCGGATTTTGGCTTCAGTTTTACGAGGCAATACGTCCCTTTTAATTTTTCCCCGTGTATGTCGGCGATAATGCTGTTTTCTTTGACCGCAATCGGTATGTAATAGCCATCGTCCCAGATCTCGACCTCTCCGGCGCCGTATTGGCCCTCGGGAATCGTGCCTTGAAATCTCGCGTAGCCGAGCTCGTGGTCCTCTACGCTTACCGCGAGCCGCTTTGTTCCCTTTTCCCGCGGAGGCTCTTTCGGAACGGCCCAGCTTCTCAGCGCGCCGTTCATTTCGAGTCGGAGGTCGTAATGGAGATGCGACGCGCTGTGTTTATGGATAACGTAAAG
>CAZYPU010000025.1:0-15818 GCA_964649665.1 uncultured Planctomycetia bacterium | reverse complement strand
GTTTTTAGAGGGTGGGCGAAGGGTTGGGGTTGACCTGATACAAAAAACAGTGGCGCAATATTTTGCCATAGCTTTTCAGGACATGAAAGCGAAAAAAAGGACAAAAGCGGTAGCTTATCCGCGGCAGATAGCCATGTATTTAAGCCGGGATCTCACAGACCTTTCCCTTCCTGAAATAGGGGTTTTTTTTGGCGGGCGAGACCACACGACTGTGCTGCATGCGTATGAAAAAATTGATAAAGAGTTAAAAAATAATGAGAAAACGCGTCGGGTTATAGACAAGCTGGTATTAAACATAAAAGGGTAGTGTGGATATGTTTATAACCTGTGGATTACTTTTTTTTGTAAGTCTTTTGTTTTTAATAGTTTATATAGATATCAACAATCCACAGGGTCTATTACTATTACTGTCTTATCTTTCTAATGTAATAGAAAAAGAGAAAGGGTGGAGATGAAATTCAAAACCGATAAAAACCAACTCCTGAAAACGCTCCAAAAAGTGCAAAACGCCATATCTGTGAAAACCACTTTACCAATACTGTCTAACATGCTTTTGGAGGCGTATAAAAACGAGGTAAAAATAACGGCGACCGACCTTGATATAGGCATAGCGTCTACAATGCCGGTTAAGCCCGAGCTCGAAGGCGCCATAACAATCCCGGCGAAAAAATTTATGGATATTATAAAAGAGCTGCCGGACCTCGGGGATATATCTATATCTACAAAAAAGAACAACATAACCACCATAGAAAGCGGGAAGATAGTGTTTAAAATAGTAGGTCTTCCCAAAGATGAATTTCCGCAGCCCCCAACCTTCAAAAACAAAGATACAATAACGACCCCTCAAAGGTTTTTAAAAAATATGATATCTATGACGGTTTTCGCGGTGAGCCATGACGAAACAAGGTATGTGTTAAACGGCGCGCTACTCACTATAACCGGGAAGGTAATAAAACTGGTAGCCACCGACGGCCGCAGGCTCGCGGTCATAGAAAAAAAACTCCCAAAAGAAACAATTGTGGAGAAAAAAGTTATTATTCCCACAAAAACAATACAGGAACTGAACAGGCTGCTGCAGGAAGAAGGCGAGGTAAAAATAGCCTTCGATGAAAACCAGGTTCTTTTCGATCTTAACGACACCGTTGTTATTTCACGGCTCATAGATGGGGAGTTCCCAAACTACGAACAAGTGATACCTAAAGAGGCCAAGGAAAAGATTGTGGTCGACAGGAACGCGCTCCTCGCGGCCGCGAAAAGGGCGTCAATACTTACAAATCAGGACTCTGTAGCCATAAAAATGGATATATCCAAAGGGAAACTCACTATTTCCAAAAATACGCCATACATGGGGGAGGTAAAGGAAGAGGTTGGGGTGTCCTATAAAGGCAAAGATCTCACAGTCGGGTTTAACCCAAACTATATCATAGAGGTATTAAAAAATATTGATATAAAAGAAATTAGTTTTGAGCTCGCGGAAAACGATAAACCGGGCGTTATAAGGCTCGGCGGCGAATATGTTTATGTTGTCCTGCCGATGCAAATTACATGAAAGATGCGCCGCTAAAAGACATTATAAAAAAAGTCATATCCGGCCTGGAAAAAAGGCAGGAAGAAGAGACTGATATTTTCAAGGCGTGGCAGGCCGCGGCCGGCCGGAAGGCGGCGGCGCATACAAAACCCGTTCTCTTTAAAGGAAAAAGGCTTGTGGTAAACGTAAGCGATTCAAGCTGGCTTTACAAACTGACGCTTGAGAAAAAAGGAATAATAAAGAAATTTAACGAGAACGTAAAAAGCCGTAAAAAAGCCGGGGAGCTGCAGTTTCGTATAGGAGAAATATAATCTATGGCGAAGGAAAAACCAGAAAAAAAACCAACGGGAAAAACCGCAAAAGAGGAGAAGCCCGCCTCCGGGAGATACGACGCCACTAATATACAAGTTCTTGAGGGCGTTGAGGCCGTAAGGAAAAGGCCGGCTATGTATATAGGGGACACCACGATGCGGGGGCTTCACCACATGGTTTATGAAGTGGTGGACAATTCGGTGGACGAGGCAATGGCCGGCTTCTGTGACACGATAGATGTTACCGTCCATACCGATAATTCCGTAAGCGTCGTCGATAACGGAAGGGGAATCCCCGTCGACAGGCATAAGACGCAGAAGAAGCCCGCTGTCGAGGTTGTAATGACGACGCTCCATGCCGGCGGCAAATTCGACCACAGAGTTTACAAGGTCTCCGGCGGCCTCCACGGCGTCGGGGTGAGTGTAGTAAACGCTCTTTCCGAATGGCTCGAAGTTGAGGTGCGCAGAGACGGCACGATACATCGCCAGGAGTATGAGAGGGGAAAAACCGCCACACAACTCAAACTCATGGGCAAAACGCAGAAGACCGGAACACGCGTGACATTTAAACCCGACAAAGAAATATTTGAAGAGACTACGAAATTCAGTTATGATACGCTGGCCAACCGCCTCAGGGAACTCGCCTTTTTGAATAAAGGCATAAAAATCACTCTGCGTGATGAAATAAAAAATAAAGAAAGCGAATTCCAGTACAAGGGCGGGGTCATATCTTTCGTGGAGCACCTCAACAAAAACAAAAACCACCTCCATAAAAAAGCGATATACCTCTCGAAAGAAAAAGACAAGGTATTTGTCGAGGTGGCGATGCAGTATAACGACGGGTACGCCGAAAACATATTTACCTTCGCCAATACCATAAATACCACTGAAGGCGGCACGCACCTCACCGGTTTTAAATCCGCGCTTACCCGCACACTTAACCAGTATTGCAGGAGTAAAAAGCTGCTGAAGGAAGGCATTACCCTCTCCGGCGACGACGCCAGAGAAGGCCTGACAGCCGTTGTAAACGTCAAGCTTTCGAACCCGCAATTTGAAGGCCAGACCAAGGCGAAGCTTGGCAACTCCGAGGTGGAAGGCGCGGTAGAGTCGGTGGTAAACGAAGCGCTTGGCGCGTTTTTGGAGGAAAACCCATCCGTCGGCAATAAAATTGTGGATAAATGCGTTCTGGCCGCGAAGGCGCGCGACGCGGCAAGAAAAGCGCGTGATCTTACGAGAAGAAAAGGCGCGCTTGAGGCGGGGAGCCTGCCGGGCAAGCTCGCGGATTGCTCGGAAGAAGACGCGAAAATATGCGAGCTCTACGTGGTCGAGGGTGATTCGGCCGGGGGCTCGGCAAAACAAGGCCGCGATCGGAGATATCAGGCGATCCTGCCGCTTAAAGGAAAGATTCTAAACGTCGAAAAAGCGGCCCTGGACAAGGTATTAAACAATGAGGAAATCCGCATCCTGATAACGGCTATCGGTACCGGAATAGGCGAGGAATTTAACGTTGAAAATATAAGATATAACAAAATCATTCTCATGTGCGACGCGGACATAGACGGCTCTCACATAAGAACGCTTCTCCTTACGTTTTTTTACAGAGAGATGAAGGAATTAGTAGAGAAGGGGCATATTTACATCGCCCAGCCCCCGCTGTATAAAATTAAGGCGGGAAAAAGAGAAGAATACATAAGTACCGAAGACGAAATGAACACAATCCTCATAGAGCAGGGCGCCGAGGGGCTTGAAGTTGTGCGCGTAAAGGACAAATACGTTTTTAACGATAAGAAATTGAAAGAGGTTCTAGAGGTTTTGTTGCAGGTGGAGGCGCTGTCGTCCGCTATAGAGAGGCGTGGAGTGAAATTCCCAATATTTCTGTCTTTTAAGCACCCAAAGACCAAAAATCTCCCACATTACAAGGTCAAAGTGGGGGGGGAATACAAGTTTATGTACGATGAGGATGAAATTGCGGCTTTTACTAAAAAAATTCAAAAAAAGCTCGGCAAAGAAACAGAGCTCGATATAACAGAATTTTATGAAGCCAGGGAGCTTAGCAAGTTGAGCGCGAGGCTGGGAAAACTGAAAATCGACGTCGCTAATTACAATCCGCAGCAGGACAGGAAGAAACCACTTTTCAAAGTTACCAGAGACAAGGAGAAAAAGGACATATACAGCCTGCAGGGGCTTCTTAGATTTGTTCTAGACATCGGCAAGCAGCACATGTTGATACAGCGGTACAAAGGTCTTGGCGAGATGAACCCCGGGCAGCTCTGGGAGACCACAATGGACCCTGAAAGGCGTGTCATGCAGCAGGTAACCGTGGAAGACGCCGTTGCGGCGGATGCCATGTTTACGGTTTTAATGGGCGACCAGGTTGAGCCCCGCAGAAAGTTTATAGAGAAGCACGCCCCCGAGGTAAAGATGCTGGATGTTTAAGAAGGAGACTTATGTATACCCGAAATGAGAAAATAATCCCGGTTTACATAGAAGAGGAAATGAAGGACTCCTACATCAATTACGCGATGAGCGTAATTGTGGGCAGGGCCCTTCCCGATGTGAGGGACGGCCTGAAACCCGTTCACCGCAGAATTTTGTACGCGATGAAAGAACTGAATCTGGAACACAACAAACCGTATAAAAAAAGCGCGAGAATAGTAGGGGAAACTTTAGGAAAATACCACCCGCACGGCGACACAGCCGTTTATGATACGCTGGTGCGCCTGGTGCAGGACTTTTCTCTTCGCTATCCGCTTGTTGACGGGCAGGGAAATTTTGGCTCGGTCGACGGCGACGCGCCGGCGGCCATGAGGTATACCGAGGCACGGCTGGAGCGGATAACGGACTTGCTCCTACAGGACCTCGAAAAAAAAACAGTCAAATTTACATCGAACTTTGACAACTCACTGAAAGAGCCCAGCGTCCTGCCGGCGGTTCTGCCGAACCTTATGCTGAACGGATCAAGCGGTATCGCCGTAGGAATGGCGACAAACATCCCGCCGCACAATCTTTCCGAGGTAGTTGAGGGCATAATGTATCTTATCGACCACCCTGACTGCGGAATCAAGGACCTCATGAAAAAAATCAAAGGGCCGGACTTCCCGACAGGCGGCATTATATGCGGCACTGACGGTATAAAGAAAGCCTATGAAACCGGCAGGGGCAGGCTCCTTGTGCACGCGAAGGCATCGGTAGAAAGCCAGAAGCTCGGTAAAGAAAGCATAGTTGTAACGGAAATTCCCTACCAGGTGAACAAGAACAACCTTATTTCGTCTATCGCAAACCTTGTGCAGGATAAAAAAATCGAAGGCATATCCGACTTAAGAGACGAGTCGGACAAGGACGGCATGAGGATTGTTATAGAACTAAAACGCTCCGCGAACGCCCAGGTAATCTTAAACCAGCTTTATAAGCATACCCAGATGCAGACGACATTCGGGGTGATAATGCTCGCTCTGGTTGAAAACCGTCCGAGGGTGCTTAACCTGAAGGAAATATTGTCGTTCTACGTCGACCACAGAAAAGACGTAATAGTAAAAAGGACCATATTTGAAAAAGAAAAAGCCGAAGCGAGGGCGCACATACTGGAAGGCCTCAAAATCGCCCTTAAAAACCTCGACCGGATAATAAATATTATAAAGAAATCAAAGGACCCGCAGACGGCCAAAAAGGAACTGATGAAAAAGTTCGATCTTAGCGACAGGCAGACCCAGGCGATCCTCGAGATGCAGCTGCAGCGGCTTACAAACCTGGAAAGGGCGAAGATAGACGGCGAGTACAAAGAGCTGATAAAGAGAATCGAAATGCTGAAAGCGATTCTGGCCAGCGCGAAGAAAGTCCTCGACATAATAAAAGAAGAACTTACCGGCATCAATAAGAAATTTGGCGATGAAAGAAGGACCCAGCTTATGGGCGCGGCCGAGGAAGTTGAAATGGAAGACCTAATTCAGGAAGAAGACGTCGTTATAACCATAAGCCACTCAGGCTATATAAAGCGCCTCCCCGTCGGCTCATACAAGAAGCAGCGTCGCGGCGGCAAAGGCATAACAGGCGCCGGCATGAAAGACGAAGATTTTATAGAAGACCTGTTTATCGCTTCCACGCACGATAACCTTCTTTTCTTCACTGATAAAGGGAAGGCTTTTGTGGTAAAGGTTTACGATATCCCGCAGGCGAGCCGCACGGCAAAGGGGAAAGCCATTATTAACATGCTTCCTCTTTCAGGCGGGGAGAAGATCACCTCCAGCATAGCGGTAAAAGAGTTTGAAGATGGAAAATTTTTGATGATGGTAACGGAAAAGGGCAAAGTGAAGAAAACAAAACTTTCCGCGTTCGCGAACATAAGAAAAAGCGGCATAATAGCCATTTCCCTTGCGGGGGATGACCGTCTCATCGCGGCGAGGTTTACATCGGGCACGAACGAGGTGTTTATAGCCACCCGGGAAGGAAAGGCCATAAGGTTTTCCGAAAGCGCCATAAGGGATATGGGCAGGTCCGCCGCTGGAGTAAGGGGTATGAACCTGGGTAAGAAAGACGCCATTATCGGTATGGAAGTCATAAAAGATAAGGTGGCCACGCTGCTTAGCGTTACGGCAAATGGCTTCAGCAAGAGGACCGAGGCGCGGGAATACAGGGTTCAGTCGAGGGGCGGCAAAGGTATAATAAATTTAAAAGTAACAGCCAAAAACGGCCCTGTCGTAGGGCTCAAACTGGTTTCCGACGGGGATGATTTAATGATTATAACCTCCAAGGGCATGGTCGTGCGCTGCGCCGTCAAGGATATACGCGCAACGGGGCGCGCCGCGCAGGGCGTACGCATTATCAAGCTCGATAAAGCCGATAAGGCCGTTTCGGTGGCGCAAGTTGTTAAGGAGGAAGAATAGCAAAAATTTGGCCCCCATCGTCTAGCTCGGTCTAGGACATCAGATTTTCATTCTGAAGACCGGGGTTCAAATCCCCGTGGGGGTGCCACACAGAAAAATATAGAAATTTCTTGGTACTTACGCAAGAGAAATTCCTACATTTTTCTATGTGGTGTTGAACAAAATTGCTGAAAGTAATTTTGTGAAGTGCCTTTAAACATGATACATAATAATATTCTGACGGCAAAACGATGAATGTAGAAATAATGCTGCTGCTTCTTCTTACGGCTTTTTTGTGGGGGGTGACACCTGTCCTGGAAAAGATAGGGCTTGGAAGGGTAGATGCCCTGACAGGCGTTACCATAAGAAGCCTGGCGGTCGCGCTTTCGCTCATCGTGTATGTGGTTTTTACGGGGAAAGTAAAGCAGGTTTTACAAGCTGATGCCAAAGCGGTAATTATTTTTTCCGTAACCGGAATAATAGCAGGGCTGTTCGGCATGCTTACATACTTCGCCGCACTCAAGCGCGGCGCTACCTCGCAAGTTGTGCCAATAGCCGCCATCTACCCTTTGATCGCTGTCGTATTGAGCATACTTATTCTCGGCGAACGCGTCACGCCGATGCGCATAGCCGGAACTGTACTTATAATACTCGGCATATGGTTCGTTCAAGGGTAAGAATATGTGCGGCATAATAGGATACACGGGAAAGTGCGATGCGGCCGGGGTTCTTGTAAACGGGCTAAAGAGGCTTGAATACAGGGGCTATGATTCTGCGGGCATAGCTGTTTTACATGATCACTCGATCGCTTTCAGCAAAAAACCGGGGAAGCTTTACGTCCTCACCGATGAACTCAAACGTTTCCCGCTGGAAGGCACCTCCGGCATCGGCCACGTAAGGTGGGCTACCCACGGGATTCCGAACGGGCCAAATGCCCACCCCCACCTCGATTGCAAGGGCCGTATCGCTGTCGTCCACAACGGCATTATAGAAAACCATCAGGCGCTTAAAAAGGCGCTTATGAGAGAGGGCCATAAATTCACATCAGATACCGACACCGAAGTCATTCCTCACTTGATAGAGAAGCATTACAAGGGGGATCTTCCGGAGGCGGTCCGGAAAACCATAAATCTTCTCAAGGGTTCCTACGCCATATGCTGCATTCACGCCAATGAGCCGGATAAGGTAGTCGGCGCCCGCTACGACAGCCCGCTTATCGCCGGCATCGGGAAAGATGAGAATTTTCTTGCAAGCGATATACCGGCCGTACTGGACCATGCCAAAGACGTCATATTTCTTGAAAATTCGGAAATAGCGGAAATCACGCCCGGATCCGTAAAAATAATAGACCGCGAAAACAAAAAAATACGAAAAAAGCTATTCCATATAAAGTGGAGCGTGAAACAGGCTGAAAAAGCGGGGTTCAAACATTTTATGCTGAAGGAAATCTTTGAACAGCCCGAAGTCGCGAAAAACATACTCAAAGAAAGAATAAAAAACCGCACGATATGTTTTGAGGAACTCGCCTTTCCGAAAAGCGTGTTTAAAAAAATAAAAAATATAGCAATAGTCGCCTGCGGCACCGCCTACCACGCTTCGCTTACAGGAAAATACGCGCTGGAAGAGCTCGCCCGTATTCCGGTGTGGGCGGATACCTCGAGCGAATTTCGGTACAGAAGGCCGCTTGTCGGTAAAGATACGCTCACAATTTTTATATCGCAGTCCGGCGAGACGGCGGATACGCTCGCCGCCATGAGGGAAGCAAAAAAAGCGGGGGCAAAAACACTGGCGATATGCAATGTGCTGGCAAGCTCCATAGCCAGGGAAGCCGACGGAGTGATATATACGCATGCGGGGCCGGAAATCGCCGTCGCGTCCACAAAGGCATACACGGCGCAGCTTGTGGTGCTTTATCTTCTGACAATCCACATCGCCCGGGTAAGAGGCGCCATATCGAACAAGGTAAAACAAAAACTTATCGGCGAGTTCAGAAAGGTGCCGAGGCTCTTGAAGGAGATACTGGAAGGTCCAAGCGGCAGCAGAAACAAATGCGCGGCCTACGCGGACGATTTCAGAAAATACTACCGCAAGATGCACAATAAAAGCACATTTTTATATCTGGCAAGAAATATAAATTATCCAAACGCCCTTGAGGGCGCCCTTAAGCTGAAAGAAATATCCTACATAGCGGCGGAGGGCTATCCCGCCGGAGAAATGAAACACGGCCCGATCGCGCTTATAGACGAAAACCCGTGGGTGGTGTGTATCGCCACCGATTCGGCCGTGTACGAGAAGATGCTCGGCAACATACAGGAGGTAAGGGCGCGCGGCGGTAAAATTATCGCCATAGTAACAAAAGGCAACAAGGACCTCGCCGGCCAGAAGATAAACTATGTTATCGAAATCCCTAAAATAGACGATTTCTTTTCCCCGATGCTCGTGGCCATTCCGCTTCAACTGCTGGCTTATTACGTCGCGCTGAAATTCGGCCTCGACATAGATCAGCCGCGTAATCTCGCGAAGTCGGTTACGGTAGAATAAATGCGAGAAGGCACGCTCTATATCGTAAGCACCCCCATCGGCAATCTTGAGGATATAACGCTTAGAGCCATCCGCGTGCTGAAGGAAGCCGATTTTATAGCTGCCGAGGATACCAGGCACACGAAAATACTTCTTGATAGATACGGCATAAAGAAAAAAATGATCAGTTTTTACTCTTACAGTAAAGGCGTAAAAAAAGACCGGATTATCGGGCTTCTTAAGGCGGGCAGTAGTATAGCCCTTGTCTCGGACGCGGGCACACCGGGGATATCCGACCCGGGTTTTTCGCTTATAAAAGGCGCCATAGAAAATGCCGTTCCCGTTGAGGCCATCCCGGGGGCCGCGGCGCTGATTACAGCGCTCGTTTTATCCGGAAAACCGACGAACAAATTTATTTTCGAGGGATTTCTTGCGAGCAAACCGGGAAGAAGAAAAAAAAGGCTGGAATTTCTAAAAAACGAGGAAAGGACCATCGTTATATACGAATCCCCTCACCGGATCGTGGCGCTGCTTTGTGATATGCTTAATATAATCGGCGACAGGGAAATAGCGCTTGCGAGGGAACTTACGAAAAAATTCGAGGAAATAAAAAGAAACAGGATAAGCGAACTTCTAAAACATTTTTCCGCAGTAAAACCCCGCGGGGAATTTATCGTTGTCATATAAGAGGAGAAAATAACATGAGTAAAAAAGCGCTAATTACGGGCATAACCGGACAGGACGGGAGTTACCTTGCGGAATTTCTGCTTCACAAGGGCTACGACGTGCATGGGATCATAAGGCGCTCAAGCACGTTCAATACCGGCAGGCTTGAGCACATCTATATTGACCCGCACGCGCCTAAGGCGCACCTGTTTTTACATTACGGCGATCTTTCAAACTCCGAGCAGATTTCCAACATTATCCACAATATCCGGCCCGACGAAATATACCACCTTGGGGCCCAGAGCCACGTGAGGGTAAGCTTTGACATGCCGGAGTACACCGGCGACATAGTGGGGCTGGGGACCACGAGAATACTGGAAACCATGAGAAGGAGCAGTAAAAACGCGCGCTTTTACCAGGCGTCCTCAAGCGAAATGTTCGGCGGCAGCCCCTCACCGCAAAATGAAAAAACGCCTTTTATACCAAAAAGCCCTTATGCCGCGGCCAAGGCTTACGCTTACTGGATGGCGCTGAACTATCGGGACGGCTACAACATGTTTGTCGCGAACGGCGTTTTATTCAACCACGAATCGCCCAGGCGCGGGGAGACCTTCGTGACAAGAAAAGTTACAAAGGCCGTCGCGGACATCATAGCCGGCAAACAAAAGAAGCTTTATATAGGCAACCTCAGGGCAAGAAGGGATTGGGGCTACGCGCCCGAATACGTCCAGGTAATGTGGAAAATCCTGCAGCAGAAAAGTCCTTGCGATTACGTGATAGGAACGGGCAGGACGCATTCCGTCGAAGAGCTGGCCAGGATCGCCTTTTGTTACGCCGGCCTGAAATATGAAAAATACATAGAAGTAGACAAGCACTATTTCAGGCCTACAGAGGTAAACGAACTTGTCGCCGATTGCGAGAAGGCAAGAAAAGACCTAAACTGGGAGCCGAAAATAGGACTGGAAGACCTTATTAAGATAATGGTGGATTCGGATATGCGGAAAATCGGCCTTAAGCCGATTGGCGGGGGCGAGGAGATTTTGAAAGAAAAATTCCCAAACAGGTGGTGGAAGGTGGACTGATGGGATTCTGGCAAGGGAAGAGGGTGCTTGTAACCGGCGGCGCCGGATTTTTGGGCTCTTACATAGTCGGGAAATTAAAGACGCGAGCTTGTAAAAATATTTTCGTTCCAAGAAGCAAAGAATACGACCTCACCGAAGCCGCCGCTGTTAAAAAAGTTTACAGGGAGTCCATGCCGGACGTGGTGCTGCATCTGGCGGCAAAGGTAGGCGGTATTGGCGCGAACAAAAAAAACCCGGCCAAATTCTTTTACGACAATCTCATAATGGACGCTCATCTGATGGAAGAGGCGCGGCTCTCCGGCGTGAAAAAGTTTGTGGCCCTGGGCACGGTATGCTCTTATCCCAAGTTTACGCCCGTGCCTTTTAAGGAAGAGAATTTATGGGACGGCTACCCCGAAGAGACGAATGCCCCCTACGGCCTGGCAAAAAAAATGCTTCTTGTCCAGGCGCAGGCTTACAGACAGCAGTACGGCTTTAACGGCATTTTTCTTCTATCCGTCAACCTCTACGGGCCCGGGGACAACTTTGACCCCGAGAATTCCCACGTAATACCGGCGCTCATAAAGAAGTGCTGCGACGCCATAAAGGAAGGCAAAAACGGGATAACTTTCTGGGGGACCGGAAAGCCCACGCGCGAATTTTTATATGTCGACGATTGCGCGGAAGCGCTGCTATTGGCGGCAGAGAAGTACAATAAGCCGGAGCCGGTGAACATAGGCACAGGACGGGAGATTTCCATAAAGGAGCTGGCAGATTTGATCGCGCGGCTTACGGGATTCAAGGGGAAGATTGCCTGGGATGCGGCCAAACCGGACGGCCAGCCGAAAAGGATGCTGGACACAGCGAAGGCAAAAAAGGAATTCGGATTTACCGCAAAAACGCCCCTCGCCGAAGGCCTCGAGAAGACGATAGGATGGTATAAGCGCTTGACAAGCACTGTTTAAATGCTAAAATAGATGCCCAGCCGGGAATTGGGGGAACAATGAACCAGACACTGGTCTTAATAAAGCCGGACGGATTAAAAAAATCGCTGACCGGCAACGTACTTACCAGACTTTCAGAGACAAAGCTTGACATAGTCGCGGCGAAAATCGCACGCGTTTCCCGTAAGCTCGCGGAAGAGCATTACGGGCAAATGCGCGAGAAGCCTTTTTACGATGAGCTCATAAAGTATATTATGGGGGATTATCACAAGAAAAAGGTCATGGCGCTTGTGTATTGGGGGCCGGACGCTATCGGCAAAGTCCGTGAAATTTGCGGCTCCACTAACCCCGAGGAAGCGGACGGGGTTTCAATAAGGGGCCAGTACGGCAGGATTACGACAAAAGGCGTGTACGAGAACATTATCCACGCCTCGACCGACGAAAAAGAGGCCGAACGCGAAATAAAACTCTGGTTCGATCCGGATGAACTCATAGTGGATATTTACCCCACAAAAAAGACCAAGACGAATAAAGAAATACTGGTGTGGGCATGATAAAGTCAATGACCGGCTTCGGCAGGGCCGAAATACGCACCGGCTTTGGGCTGTTCGGCGCGGAAATCAGGACGCTTAACCATAAATTTCTGGAGGTAACCCCGAAATTGCCGAATAGCCTGGTGATTTTCGATGACAAGGTAAAAAACATCGTTAAAAACAAGATAAAAAGAGGCAAGGTCTACATCAACTTTATTCACGAAACCACAACTGAGACAAGCGCCAACATATGCATAGACGAAAAACTTGCCGGGGATTACCTCGGCAAGCTGAAAAAACTGCAGCGGGAATTGGGCATAAAAGATCAGATAAAACTTGCTGAAATAATTTCATTTCCCGGCGTAATAAATTATAAACCGGGGCCGAAAGATACTTCCAGGATGTGGCCCTTGATGCGGGAAGTTGCCGAAGCGGCCCTGAAGAAGCTTATAAACGACAGGGAAAGGGAGGGGGGCTTTCTCTTCCAGGACATGATGAAGAGACAGAGACGCATAAAAGCCGTAGTAAAAAATATCGAAAAGAGCGCGGCTTCAAATGTCCTGGCTTACAAGAAAAGGCTTAAACAGAGGATAAAAGAGCTTTCCGGCGGGTACGCCGTTGACAAGGGCAGGCTTGAGGTTGAGGTGGCGATTTTCGCTAAAAATAGCGATATAACCGAGGAGTTAACGCGGCTTAACAATCATATACACAATTTTACAAGGACCATAAAGAAAACCGGTGAAGTAGGCAAGAAGCTCGATTTTATCGCGCAGGAGCTTCACAGGGAAATAAATACCGTGGGATCAAAATCAAGCGGCTTCAACATTTCCAAGGGCGTAATCGAAGTAAAGACAGAGATCGAAAAGATAAGGGAGCAGCTCAAGAACATCGAATGAAAAAAGGGCGGATATTCGTTGTTTCGGCTCCTTCGGGGTGCGGTAAGACCACTATCTGCAAAAGTGCGTTAAGGCGGGTAAAAAATCTCGTTCCCTCCGTCTCCGCGACGACCCGGACACCGCGCCGCGGCGAAAAAAACAACAAGGATTACCATTTCATATCCCGGGAGCGCTTCAAAAAAGAAGCAGAAAAAGGAAACTTCCTTGAGTGGGAGGAGAATTTCGGCTGCCTGTACGGTACGCCAAAACGCGCCGCTTTAAAGAAAATAAAGGAAGGAAAAAGCCTTCTGCTCAGCATCGACGTAAAGGGCGCGACGCGCCTCAGGAAAAAATTCCCGGACAGCGTTTTTATTTTCATCAAACCCCCTTCTACAAAGGAGCTTTCGCACCGTCTCGAGAACCGGCAGACGGACGGGGGCAGGGAAATTAAAATGCGTCTCAGGATAGCGAAAAAAGAACTTAAGCTCGCGCCGAAATACGATTACATAGTTGTAAACGACAAACTGGGAAAGGCCGTCAACACAGTAGTTTCTATAATTAATAAGGAGGTCAAAATTGGCTTACGTAATTCTGGAAAAATTGCTAAAAAGTAATCAAGATAGCATATACAAACTCGTGATACTCGCTTCCCGTAGGGCCCTTGAGCTCGGTGCGGGCAGCGAAAGACTGGTGAGTATGCCGCCGGACGCGAAACTCACCTCGGTAGTGCTGGAAGAAATAAGAGAAGGGAAAATTGCCTACAAGCTGAAGAAAAAGCAATGAAGAAAAAAGATATTGTTCTGGGAATAACGGGCAGCATCGCGGCATACAAGGCGTGCGGGCTCATAACGCGCCTTAGGGAAAAGGGTTACAACGTGGTATGCGTTATGACCGAAGAGGCCGAAGAATTTATAACACCCCTTACGCTGGAAACACTTTCCGGCAACAGGGCCCACAGGGGCATGTTTGCCCTTCCGGATAAGCGCGAGATAACGCACGTTTCTCTGGCCCGGAAAGCGGATTTAATCGTTATTTGCCCGGCGACAGCCAACGCCATAGCAAAATTAGCCTCAGGCCTATGCGATGATCTCCTGAGCGCTACAATTATATCTTCGTCGGCGCCCGTTATAATCGCTCCCGCGATGAATGACCGGATGTACAACAATAGAATCACACAAAGAAACATACAGGAGCTTAAAAAATCGGGATACAAATTTATAGACCCCGTTAAGGGGCGCCTTGCCTGTGGCTATGTCGGCGCGGGCCACCTTGCCGAGACAAGCCGGATAATAAATAGAATAGAAAAAATCCTTAAGTGAAACCCCTTCGAATACTTATAACCGCGGGCCCCACCATCGAGCCAATCGACCCTGTGCGTTTTATAACCAATCATTCTACAGGGCGCATGGGTTATGAACTGGCAAGGATTGCCGCAAAAAGAAAGCACGTGGTAACGCTTATAAGCGGCCCGGTGTCCATAAATGTCCCGGCCGGAGTAAGAATTTTACACATAAAAACAGCACGCGAACTGCAAAAAGAAATTCGCCGGCATCTTAAGAAATCCGACGCCCTGCTCATGTCAAGCGCGGTTTCGGATTTCAGGCCGGAACCTTTCTCCTCAAAAAAAATAAAGTCAAAAAAGCATCTCACCATAAAACTTGCCAAAAACCCGGATATATTGGAATCTCTCCGACAAAAAGAGCGAAAGGGCAAGGTTTTGGTGGGATTTGCCCTGGAGACGGAGCACTTGATTAAGAACGCGGCGAAGAAGCTCAAAAAGAAAAGGCTCGATCTTATAGCGGCCAACACGATAGGCCCGCAGAACACGCCTTTCGGCAGGGGCAGGAAGGCCGTGTATATCCTGGATAAGCGCGGGCTCAGAAAGAAGCTGGAAAAAACGACAAAAGCCGGAATCGCACGTGCCATTCTTGACACAGTAGAAGAGCTGTGTTATACTCCAAATTGATATGTTCAACCGCCGCGGTTTCACCCTAACGGAACTTGCTTTCATCATTGCGATAATCGTAGTATTCATGGTATTATCAGCCCCTTTTATTAACAAAATCAGGGGAAGGGCGCAGGTTATAGGCTGTAAGGAAAACCTGCAGGAAATCGGACTGGCCCTCAAGTTATACGCGAGCGAACATCAGGGAAGATTCCCCTCGGATCTGGCCGAACTCATAGAGGGCGGATACGTGGAGGACGAAATGGTATTCGATTGTCCTTCCAGCCCGGATATGGGGGACGCCCAGGAGAGCGATTACCATTACACGAGTGGATATACGATACAGTCTCCATCGGATACCGAGATTGTCTTTGACAAAACGGCGAACCACAAAAACGGGAAACACGTTCTTTACATAAGCGGGGACATTGTTTGGGAAAGCAAATAAGGCGCGATGGCCGAGTAGTTAGGCAGAGGTCTGCCCCGAATGAAGATTCTCCCGATGAGTTTCTTCGGGATCCCAAAAAATTTTTGGTGGCGTACCCAAGTAGCTAAGGGAGCGGTCTGCAAAACCGT
>CAZYPU010000024.1:0-16425 GCA_964649665.1 uncultured Planctomycetia bacterium | reverse complement strand
TCGAACCGCTGACCTCTTGCACCCCAAGCAAGCGCGCTAGCCAAGCTGCGCCACGTCCCGAATCTCACCACGCTCCCATCCTCAAGCAAAGCGAGGGCCCCGCCCAATCAAAACCTAATTTCCCTTACCACGGCATTCAGCTTCACCGGCAATACCTTCGGCTTCTTGATGCTCGCTATCGCCCTATCCGGATCCTTCAATCCGTGTCCGGTCAATACACATACTATTTTGGGCTTCGGATCTCTGAAATAGCCTTTCTTCGCTTTTTTCAATACTCCCGCAACGCTTGCGGCCGAAGCCGGCTCTACGAATACGCCCTCTTTCGACGCAAGCAGTTTATACGCGTTTAAAATTTCGGCATCGCTTACCGCCTCTATCAGACCGCCCGATTCATCACGCGCGACTTGCGCACTTTTCCAGCTTGCCGGATTTCCTATTTTTATTGCGGTCGCTATAGTTTTGGGGCTTTTCACGACATGGCCCTTTACTATGGGCGCGGCGCCTTCCGCCTGGAATCCGATCATTTTCGGCAGATTATCTATCCTGCCCTTTCGCTTGTACTCCTTGTAGCCCATCCAGTAGGCGGTTATGTTGCCGGCGTTTCCCACGGGGATAGCATGGTAATCGGGCGCGGCTTTCATGTAATCGCAAATTTCAAAGGCGCCTGTCTTCTGCCCATCAATCCTGTAGGGGTTTAAGGAATTTACCAGGGTAATAGGATATTTTTCGGCGATGTCTTTTACGAGTTTCAGACAGTCATCGAAATTTCCCTTTACCGCTAAAACTTTAGCGCCGTGTATAAGCGCCTGGGCGAGCTTCCCCAGGGCAATCGAACCCTCCGGTATTAAAACAATACATTTTATTTTAGCGCGCGAGGCAAACGCCGCGGCGGAAGCGGATGTATTTCCCGTCGATGCGCAAATAACGGCCCCGGAGCCTTCTTCGATAGCTTTTGATATGGCAAGGGTCATGCCTCTGTCCTTAAAAGAACCTGTCGGATTCGATCCTTCACATTTGAGATAAACCTCCGCGCCTTTACCGAGCAGGCTCTCGATATACGCCGCTCTTATAAGCGGGGTATTTCCCTCGTTCAATGAAATTACCGGAGTTTTATCCGTTACCGGCAGGTATTCCCTGTATCTCTCTATTATTCCCACGTTTATTCCCCGATCCTTACCCTGAGTTACCTAACGATCCTTATCCTTACGCTTTTTTTAGTTATAAACGGCAGCTTGTTTATCTTCGCCAGCGCTTTATTCATTTTGCCTTCGTTCGCGTAATGTGTCAGCATTATTATGGGGATCGGCTGGCCCTTTTTTCTCTCCTTCTGCGAAACAGTGGCTATGCTTATCCCGTTCTGCGCCAGTATGTCGGAAATCCCTGATAAAACGCCGGGCCTGTCAATGGCAGAAAACCTGACATAATACCGGACGTTCAAATCGTTAATTTTGCGGATCTTTTTCACGCCGCTGTTGAATTCCAGTTTAAAGGGTTTTGCCGGCCTTTTCACGCCTATGTCCTCGGCGATTTTCATAATGTCGCTCACAACGGAACTCGCTGTCGGAAGACTGCCGGCGCCTTTGCCGTAAAAAAGCGTCTCTCCTATCATATCGCCCCTGACGAATATAGCGTTATTTTCCCCTTTTACGCCTGCCAGAATGCTTTTTAGTGAAATCAAAGTCGGGTGGACCCTAAGTTCCAGCGCTGAGCCGACTTTCTTACCTATGGCCAGCAGCTTAATGTCATAGCCCCAGCTTTTAGCGTACTGCATATCCGCCGAATCCAGACCCTCAATGCCTTCAACGTAGATATCTTTTGGTTTAACACTAAAACCGAATCCCACTAACGCTAATATAGCGAGCTTGTGGCATGAGTCTACGCCGCTTATGTCTAATTTCGCGTTTTTCTCGGCTATACCCCTTGCTATTGCGTCTTTCAACGCCTCGCCAAACGTGCAATTCTCTTCGGACATCCTGCTAAGGATAAAATTTGAAGTGCCGTTAAGTATCCCGTATACAAGCTGTATGTCATTTGAAACCAGCGAATTTTTTAAGGGGGCGATAATCGGTATGCCGCCGCCCACGCTCGCCTCAAAACCTATCGAGCTCTGAAAACGCGATGCCGCGGTAAATATCTCCCTGCCGTATTCGGCAAGGAGCGCTTTATTTGCCGTAACAACACGCTTCCCAAGCGATAACGCTTTCAGGATAATCTCTTTCGCCGGGTGAATGCCGCCTATCAGTTCTACGATGACGTCTATATTTTTGTCTTTTATCACTGAGTTTACGTCTCTGGTGAGAAGCTTCCCCGGAACGCGCACGCCACGGCTGGATCTTAAGTCCTTGTCAGCTATCTTGGCCAGCCTGACAGAGACGCCGGATTTTGCTTCGAGAATTTTCTTTTTCGAAAGTAGTGTCTTTACGACACCTTTTCCTACGGTCCCGAACCCTATAAGTCCTACATTAACGGCTCTCATAATTCCTCCTGTTTGAGAGCCCGTGTCATGAGCTCCCTTACAGCATCCTCCGGCTTTTTATCGTGATACAAAAGTTCGTAAATTTTCTGCGTTATGGGCAGTTCCACGCCGGTTTTTTTAGACAGCTCGTAAGTGGACCTGACCGTGGTCGCGCCTTCGACTATCATCTCGGTTTCTTTGAGAATATCTTTCAATTTTCTTCCTTTAGCGATTTCCTGCCCGAACCATCGGTTTCTCGAATGGCTGCTAATGCACGTCGTGGCAAGGTCGCCCAGGCCGCTTGACCCGAAAAACGTCTCTTTCTTCGCGCCCATTTTTACCCCGAAACGGATTATCTCAGCCAGGCCCCTGGTAAGAAGCGCGGCCTTCGCGTTTACGCCAAAGCCCATTCCGTCAGAAATACCGGCTGCTATGGCTATGATATTTTTCAAAGCGCCGCCCAGTTCTACGCCTATAATATCGCCGGAGGTATAAGCCCTGAAATTCGGCGTTGTAAAAATATTCTGCACTTCCACGGCAAACGCCTCGTCTCCGGAAGCCGCCACAACGGTGGTCGGGAGACTGCGCGCTACCTCAAATGATATCGTCGGCCCCGAAACGGCTGCTATTTTGAGAGGTCCCAAAACATCCGCTATAACCTCGGAGGGCCTCTTAAGGGTATCTTCCTCGATGCCCTTTGTAAGTGAAACCGCCTTTTCGCCGATTTTTCCCCTAAATACGCTTAAGGTCCCGCGCAGATATTTCGACGGTATGGCGATTACCGCTATCGCGCTTTTCTTTATATCGACCGCCTCGGATGTAAAGCGGACGCTCCCGGGTATCTTTATTCCGGGAAGAAACTTTCGATTGACCCTTTCTTTTTTCAAAACGGATACATAATCGGGAAACACCCCCCACAAGGTAACGTCGTACCCCTTATTGGCGAGAAGTATGGCTACAGTCGTCCCCCAGCCGCCGTCTCCGATAACCGCTATCTGTGCTTTCATCTTCATGATATACCCAAATAATACCATATATATAACGCTAAGTCAACTTTTGTGACCAAAAAAAGAGGAGCGTAAACTCTACGCCCCCCCCAAAAAAGCCCCGCTTTAATAAATTGCCGCGGGCTTTATTTGTTTGTGACTGTTTTCTCAAGCAGGCATAATTTCTTGTCGATCACATGGATCTTGAAAAGGATCGCAAGAAATACCACCATGTGTATCAAGCCTTTTGCGCTTTCCAGGTGCAGATGATGTAGATCCATTTTGCCTCTCCTTTATTATCGCAATTTGCGTATCTTTATTTTTATCGCGTGCACAAAAACTATGTTATATACGGACTCGCCCGAAATCACGTAGAAAGATCCCCTCATCTTACATGTCAATTTGTCTTCCTTGTCGTGGTCAGAATACTCGCGCAGGATATGGAAGAATTTCTTATTCAGGCCCGCGTCTTTCCTGCGCCTGTCTACCCAGTGCTTCAGCTCATCACTGGATTTGATCCTGCGGGAACCGCGTATGAAGTACATGGACCTTTTCGTTGTCGAGGAAACCAGGCCGTTTCTCTCCGCAATTTCCTCAACTGAAACGTCCCTTTTTCGCGAAGTGGGAATTGTCAGGTTCTTGAATATCAGCTCTCTCATCTTGAGCCCCTCTCCTGTAAGCACTTTTTAAATCTTTTTAATTATAGAAAATAAAAAATCGCCCCTCGACCACGAAAGTCTTCAAGGCTTTCTCGGGTTCAATTCAAGTATACCTGAGAACCGGGCGAGCGTCAAGCCCGGGTAACTATCTTTTTTATACCCTAACCTAAATCATCTATTCCCCACTAGCGCGAACTAGATTGGGTTGATTTGTATGGTATATTGTATCTAGGGTTCTTGTGAGAAAGGAGTTGTTTATGGATAATAGAAAGATCGGTTTTAGGCTTTTGAAACAGGCCTTTGAGGACTGGAGATGGAAAAGATTAACATGGCAAGAAGTTCAGCAAAAATATGGTATTGGCAAAACTTCATTTTTTAAATACAGAAAGAGATTCATAAAATACGCTGATGAGGGATTGAAAGATAAGCCCCGGAAGAAGCCTCGCATGCCGCATGCGTTAGCTTGGGATCAAAGAATAAGAATACTGCAGTATATCTACCAAAACCCTACCCATGGACCACAACGAATCGCATATGAGCAGGTTCCAACGGTATCCCCTCACGCTGTATGGAACTTCCTTAAAAAAGAAGATCTTAATACCAGGCGCAAGAGAAGATTGTGGGCACATTATCAGGGCAGGCCTGTTTTAACACAAAAGGAAAATCAACTTCTCCTTGCCAAAGACAGGCATGTAGAATCTCATACTCCCGGAGAACTGGTAAGCATCGATACGTTTACCGCCTCCGTCAAGGGATTGGGTAAAATCTGGCAGTATACGGCGTGCGATACATATTCCAGCTATGGCTGGGCTTGGATATGTCGCAGCAAGACATCCGATAATGCGGTGGACTTTTTTATGAACCATATAAGGGGCTCTGTTCCGACACGCAAAATTAAAAGGGTTTTGACGGACCGGGGAACGGAATTCTATAATATAAAACAGACAGGTCGCGATAGCTCTTTTACAAATGCTTTAAAAGCTAACGGTATAAGACACACTGTCACTAAAGTCGCCCATCCCTGGACCAGTGGTTATGCCGAGAGGCTTAATCAAACCATCTGGCAGGAGTTCTACTTATGCAGATTGCAGAACCCCTACGCCTCGATAGAAGCGCTTAACGAAGAGCTATACGCATTTATGCGATATTACAACTTTAACAGGCGCCATACGGGTTACAAGCTCAAAGAAGGAGGTTATAAGTTCCCGGGGCATGCGTTCTTTGATGTGAAAGAATCAAGCAACATCATTGAGATTAAGTACTGAGATTGCTTCGGTCCGCTTCGCGGACCTCGCAATGACAGAAAGGTTGCGAAAATATCATGTTTTTGCTATGGTGGGGGTGTATCTACTCTGGTTTGCTCATCTGGGAGATTGGACATAAATACACTCCCATAATATACCCCACGGGGGAGTGGATCTTCGTATGCCAACTGATCGGCTCTATCCTAGTCCATTACGTGGTGCGCTTTTGTTTTCTGCTCACAGAAGGTTTTGTAGATAAACCTGTTTATGTTCTTCATTGCGGCAAACTCGAAGGCCTTACTTCCTTCCTCCATGTTTTTTACGGGGCGCCTAGCATCCGTAGTAAAATCCTTGAATTCGGTTATAAGCTTACCCGTCATGGGATCGGTTACCTTATAATCGACAACGAGCTTGGCAGAGCTTTTCGGCGCTAAGGTATCCGCGACAAGCGCCGCGACGCCGAACAGGCTCGGAGCCACCTTTTTCGTAAAAACATACCTTTCAATATTTGCCGTCACAATAACATCCGCCTCATCCCCACTCTCCACCGGCACGAATTTGATGCCTATCCTTTTCCTGTGGACATCGTCAAAAATACGTTTGAACTCGCTTATTTTGATATCCGGGTTTTCCGTTTCGCTCGTAACCTCTTTCAGGTATACCTTTATGTGGGGCTTTTCCTTAAACATTTCATACACGTTTCGTTCGCCGGCGTAAGAAACCGCCGCAAAACAAAGAACCAGAAAAACCAGAAATATTTTTTTCACTCAACCCTCCCTTTGTTTTTCAAAATAGTTTTTTCTCCTCGCCCCTTACTAAACGCCTTATATTTGCCTTATGCTTATATGCGCCCATGATACAAAGAAAAACACAGAATAAAACGAAATAAATCGAATGGCGAAACAGAAGGGCGAACACGGGTAAAAATATACCCGCGGCAATAGACGCAACCGAAACAATCCGGAACAGGAAAAAAACAAAAGTCCACACAAGAAGGCTCGCTATTAACGCGTTAGGGGCCAGTACAAGAAGCACGCCGGCTGCCGTTGCGACGCCCTTTCCGCCTTTCAGGCCGAGAAACGCGTTCCATACATGGCCGCTTATTACACAGAGCCCCAAAAGAATCTTATAGACTTCCGGTCCTGTTGTCATGCCTATTGTGTTATTAAAAAATATCGTAGGTAGAAAAAATACGGCAAAGCTTCCTTTAAATACATCTATGAACAGGACAAGTAAGGCCGGAAGTTTTCCCACAACCCTGAAGACGTTTGTGGCGCCGACATTGCCGCTTCCGTGCTGCCTTATGTCCTTGCCCTTTAGCATCTTCGCAAAGATAAAACTCGTAGGTATGCACCCGATTAGATAGGCAAGGATCAATGATATCGCCAGATTTACCATTATTTACCTCTTCTCTTCCGTCCGGCGGGCATGGTTCGCTGCCGTCTTTTGTAAATTACCTTCACCGGCACCCCGAGAAGGGGAAATCTCTCCCTCAGCCTGTTTTCTATAAAAGCGGTATGCGCCGGAGTTATGGTTTTTAAATCATTTACAAAAATGAAAAATTCCTTCGGGAAGGTATTTGCCTGTGTCATACAGTAAAATCTGAGCGAACGCCTGTGACGCGTCATGGTGACCTTTTCCGGTTTTATCTCATCTATAAAATCCCTTAACGTTTCGGCATCTATGAAAAGATCCCAGTTTGTCTTTATGGCAAGAACAAGGTTGAATGCTTTCAAGACACCCCTTCCCGTCTTTGCCGAGATAAATGCGATAGGAAAATTCCTCGCATCCGGAAGGCGTTTTATGACGGCCCTTTCATAACGAGAGGTCTCTATCCCTTTTACGAGATCCCATTTGTTTATTATTATGGCGCAGCCCCTGCCGCTTTCCCGGATATAATTGAAAATCTTTATGTCGTCCGCGGTAACGCCCTCCATGCCGTCGATCAAAAGAAGCGCCGCATCCGAGCGGTCTATCGAGTCCCTTGCCCTCATCATGCTGTAAATATCCACCGCGGTCCTGACCTTTTTATGATGCCTTATGCCGGCGGTGTCGATGAGCAGAAACGAGATCCCGTCCTTAGTTAAATAAGTATCTATGGAATCCCTGGTCGTGCCGGGCTTCTCGTGAACAATAGCCCTTTCCTCCTTTAGCACCTCGTTCAGAAAAGACGACTTGCCTGCATTCGGCCTTCCTACAATGGCGATTTTAATAGGCTGCGTTTTTTCGATTTCGGCCGCCGAGCGCTCCGGAAGAAGATCCATAACCCCGTTAATAAGCTCTTTCAGGCCGCGGTTGTGAAGGCAGGCGATGCCGAAGGGCTCGCCCAGGCCAAGCCGGTAGAAATCGTAAAGGTTCTCCTGCTTTATTTTTTCGTTGTCAATCTTGTTTACGGCCAGCACTATTTTTTTTCCCGACTTGCGCAGCTCGCGCGCTAAATCAACGTCAAGCGGTAAAAGCCCGGAGGCGCCGTCTGTCAGGAATAAAAGAACATCGGAAAGCCCCACGGCTTTTTCAACCTGTTTCTTGACGAGCGGGTATATCTCGTCCTCGCCCGAAAGCAGGAATCCACCGGTATCCACCAGCATCAAACGCTTGCCCCTGATCGTTACCGGCTTTTCAATCCTGTCCCGCGTCGTGCCCTCTCTTTCCTCGACAACCGCGTGCCGCTTTCCCACAATGCGGTTGAAGAGACTTGACTTTCCGACATTCGGCCTTCCGACAATCGACACTACGGGTATGCCGCTATTTTCCATTCAGGACCTTGTTTCCTTTCATAACATACTCAATGCCCGAGAGGATCGTAAGGACGATCGCAATATTCCATAATACCGGTGACAGCGCGAGCTTGAGCAGAACGCTTACCACTGTAAGCATCTGAAAAAACGTGGTAACCTTGCTTATCAGCGTGGGCCTTATCTCGAGGCTTCCTTTTATCAAATAGATAACAAGGGCGCCGAGTACGATGATGGCATCCCGGGAAATTATAACGATGGGCACGTACGGCGGTAATTTTAATTCCGGCGGCACCCCTTTCACAACGCTAAGGCATATGAAAGCGCTCAGGATAAGAAGCTTATCGGCTATCGGGTCCAGGATCTTCCCGAGTTCGGTCTTCTGCTTTGCGGCCCTGGCTATGTAGCCGTCTATTCCGTCGCTTACCGCCGCTATGACAAAGATAACAAGCGCCGCTTCCCATCTTGAATAAAGAGTAAACGCTATGAAAAGCGGAACCAGCAATATTCTTAAAATCGTGATTTTGTTAGCGATATTCATGGCGCTTACTTAACTACCCGTATCCTTCCAATCGGCCAATGTATGAGAAACACCTTACCGGCTACATTTTTTTTAGGAACAAAACCCCAGTACCGCGAGTCAACGGAATTCCGGCTGTTATCACCCAGGACGTAATAAGATCCCGGCGGTACTTTCACGCTTCCTTGCGAGGTGGGGTATTCGCCCATATTGTAATACTCTATGCTCCTGAAAATTTGCGGCTCGCGGAGAGGCTCGCCGTTTATGCGTAAACGATGATTCTTTATTTCGACGGTATCCCCGGGTTTACCCACGAGCCTCTTTACTAAATATTTTTTACGTTCGACGGGCGAGATAAAAACTATAATGTCCCCGCGTTCCGGCTCCCTGAGCTTCGGAAAGTGTATGCCGGTAAATGGGATTTGAGCTCCGTAAATAAACTTATTTACGAATATCCTGTCGCCCGGCTTGAATGTAGGCACCATCGACGAGGTCGGGATCTTAAACGGCTGCGCTATAAATGTCCTTATGAAAAGCGCGATGACAAGGGCGTACAAAACCGGTTTTACCCACTCGTCACGCCAGTACTGCCAGGTTTTATATTTCGGCATGTTTTCCTTTCTTACGTTTTTAATGCGGCAAAGAAAGCTTCCTGCGGAATCTGCACCTGTCCGAACTGCTTCATGCGCTTCTTGCCCTTTTTTTGTTTTTCCCAGAGTTTTCTTTTCCGCGTAATATCCCCGCCGTAGCATTTTCCCGTAACGTTCTTGCCGAGCGCGCTCACGTCTTCCCTTGCGATTATATTGCCGTTTATAGACGCCTGGATGGCAATTTTAAAAAGATGGCGCGGTATTGTTTCTTTTAATTTTTTTACAAGGGCCCTTCCCTTAAGAGCCGCCTTTTCTTTATTCACAAGCACTGACAGCGCGTCGATGGGTTCGCCGTTCACAAGAACGTCGAGTTTTACTATCTCGGTCTTTCTGTAATCTATCATTTCGTAGTCGAGCGAGCCGTAGCCTTTTGTGATCGATTTTATCCTGTCGTAGAAATCGGTTATGATTTCGGTTATCGGCATCTCGTAGACAAGCTTCACCCTTTCCTCGTCGAGAAATTCCGTGCTCCTGTATACGGCGCGCCTCGATTCGGCCAGCTTCATCACGTCGCCTATCGACTCTTTCGGTATGAGAATAAAAGTGCGGGCATACGGCTCTTCCGAATCGGTTACGGTGTCCGGGCGCGGAAATTTTGAGGGGTTGTCGATGTTGAGAACCTCCCCTTTCCGTGTTGATATCTTATATATAACACTCGGGGTGGTGATTACAAGGTTCAGATTGAATTCCCGCTCAAGCCGCTCCTGGATAATTTCCATGTGCAAAAGCCCCAGGAAACCGCAGCGAAACCCCATCCCCAAAGCCATCGAAGATTCCGGCTCAAATATGAAAGAGGCGTCCTGCAGCTTCATTTTTTCCACGGCGTCCTTTAACACCGGGAAATCCTTGGGGTTAATCGGGTATATCCCGCAATAGACCATGGGGTTTACTTTTCTGTAGCCGGGGAGGGCGCTCTGCGCGGGGTTTTGACTGTCCGTTACCGTGTCGCCTACCACGACTTCGCGCGCGTCTCTTATGTTACAGGCGAGATACCCCACTTCCCCACAGATAAGTTCCCCGATTTCGGTCGGCTTCGGCTTGAAGACACCTGTTTCTTTTACCTCATAAACCTTGCCGGCGTTCACCATCTTTATGTTCATGCCTTTCTTCACACGGCCATTAAATACTCTTACGAAAAGGATCGCCCCTTTATATGTATCAAATCTGGAATCAAACACAAGCGCCTGGAGCGGATTGGAGGCATCGCCGCGCGGCGGGGGAATCTTTTCTATAATCCTTTCGAGAACCTCGGAAATGCCTTTTCCCTCTTTGGCGCTGGCGAGTATAATTTCATCTTTTTCCAGACCCAGGATATTTGTTATCTGCTTTTTTACCTTAGCCACATCAGCGTTTGCCAGGTCTATTTTGTTGATAACGGGTATGATGCTCAGATTATGCTCCAACGCCAGGTAAAGGTTCGCGACCGTCTGCGCTTCTACGCCCTGTGAAGCATCCACTAAAAGCAGTGTCCCCTCGCAGGCAACTATAGATTTCGAAACCTCGTAGGTAAAATCCACGTGACCCGGGGTGTCTATTAAATTGAGGCAGTAAGTTTTGCCGTCTTTGGCGGAGTAATTCAGCCTGATGGCGCTTGCCTTTATGGTTATCCCGCGCTCCCTTTCCAGATCCATATCATCAAGGAGCTGATCGTGAAATTCCCTTGCGGAGACAGCCTTTGTATGCTCTATTATCCTGTCGGCAAGCGTGGACTTCCCGTGATCTATGTGGGCTATTATGGAGAAATTCCTTATCAGCGGACGGCTCACAGCTGGAAGACCTCCCACCATATTTTTTCCGGTGTAAACTTCCTTATTTCTTTAATATCCGAGTTTGTGAGGTAGCATTTAATTATTGAAAGCGTCATGTCACCGGAGACGATACATGTATTCTCGTTTTTGTGCTTGTCTACTATTTTATGCATCGCGCTTATCGCCCGGTCAAAGGCATCGCGGACGGATTCGCCTTTGGGCGGCCGGCCGGAAGCGGGTGATGTTTTCCAGCTGTTATACTGTTTTTTATAGCGTTTCTTTACGTCTTTTACGAGCAGCCCCTGCCATACGCCGTGGTTAACTTCGTTGAACTCGTCTGCCTTTTTGACTTTCACCTTGTGCGGAGCCGCTATTTCACAGGCCGTGGAGAAACTGCATGAGGCGGCGCTTGAATAAACGGCGTGGATTTTAAATTTTAAAAGTTCGCCGGAAATCTTCTGCGCTTCTTTGGTGCCGTCCGCATCGAGGGGTATATCAAGCGCGCCCTGGACGCGATTCTCCTTATCCCACTTCGTCTGTCCGTGCCTTACAAGTATGAGCTGTGTCATATTTTTTGTTATTGATTACGCGGATTAAAACAGATTACACTGATTGAGCGAACCGCCTGCCGAACTCTGCCAGCCGCTCCGCTTCTTTTTCGCTGCGGCCTTCGGAATACACGCGAAGCTTCGGCTCGGTACCGGAAGGCCGGAACATGAGCCAACTCGTATCGGAACGTATAAACTTGACCCCGTCGATGGACTTAACGCGGACCACCGCCTTGCCGAGCACTTTCTTAAAGGGCGTTTTTTTCAGATTCTCCATCAGTTTTTTCTTTTTGTCTTTCGGATAACGCAGGTCAAACCTCCGGTAAACGTAAACGCCGTAGGTCTTATTTATATTTTCGAGTATTTTCGTGAGGCTTTCCTTTCTATCGGCTATCATCTCAAGAATAAGAAGGCCCGAGAGAATCCCGTCTCTATCCGGCAGCCATCCCCTGAACGCCACGCCACCCGTCTCTTCCCCTCCCAGCAGTATGTCATGCTTATTAAAAATCTCCGCAATATATTTAAAGCCAACCGCTGTTTCATACCTTTTCAGCCCGTAAATTTTGCATATCTTATCTATCAGTCCGGTCCCGCAGATTGTCTGCACTACACCGCCGGCGGCAGCGCCCCTGTCCTCTAAAAAGTGCAGGAGCAGAAGCGTCATGACCTTATGTCCGCTCAATATTTTACCGTTTGGAAGTATTACACCAAGCCTGTCGGCATCCCCGTCCGTGGCCAGGCCTACGTCGAACCGGCCTTTTCTGACAATCTTCGCGGTACTTCGCAATTGCACCTCGTTCGGCTCCGGCGGCCTTCCTCCGAAATACGGGTCCCTCGCGGCGTTAATCGCGGTAACCCTGATACCTGTCGGCTTAAGCACCTCTTCCAATAAATTCGCTCCCGCGCCGTTCATGCTGTCAACCAGGATCTTAAGTTTCGCCTTTTTAAGAAGTGCCATATCGGCAAATTTCTTCACGTAGTTAATGTGCAGGGGAATTATATTTTCTATTTTTATCAGGCCCTTCTTCATGGCTGTCTTCTTATCGATAAACCTGACCCTGGATTTGTATAGCCCTGACTCGATCGCGTCGGTTATCATTTTGCCGGCCGAGCCCCCGAACCGATCTTTGTATTTTATGCCGTTATAGCGCGCGGGGTTGTGGCTGGCGGTAATCATCACGCCGCCGGTTAACTTTCTATGTCTTATATTAAAGCTTACCGAAGGCGTCGGTGTCGGCCTGTCCGCTAAAACCACTTTTATGTCGTTTGCGGCGAGCACGCATGAAATAAGCTCCGCGTATTTCTCGGAGAGAAACCTCGTATCGTATCCAACCACCAGAACGGACCTTTTTTCATGATTCTTTCGTTTTTCGTTTTCTATGTAGTCTGCCATTGCCTGTGCCGTGATTTTCACGTTTTCGAACGTAAAATCCTCGCTTATAACCGCTCTCCATCCGTCAGTGCCGAAATGAATCTTTGACATTACTTTTCCTTCCTATTTTCTGTCAGCCATTACCGAGTAGACCCTCATTATGTCCTCGATCGTAACTATGCCCGTCACCCTGCCTCTCTTAACAACCGGGAGCGCTCTCACATTGTGCTCCTGCATTATATTCTGCACGTTATTGAGAAAATCCGATTCGCGCAGTATGGGAAAATCTTTCCTCATGATATCCGCGACGTTCGCCGAAGTGCCGTGCTGGTGTATGCCGCTGACGATATCCTTGCGCGTGACAAAACCGATCATGCGTTCGCCGCCGCTTTCGACTATGGGAAAATCTTCCTGGTGCGAGTGAAATATAAGTTCCAGGACCTTCGCGAGTGTGGCATCTTTCTGCAGCGTAAGAAACCGCGTGGATATTATATCCTTAATGGTGAACCTCTTTAAGGTTTCCCTTATATTAACCTGCAGCCCTTCCGAGGAGGCGGCCATGTATATAAATATCGCTATGATAATAAGAATGATATGGCCCTGTATTAGCCCGAAATAGCCGAATATGAAGGCGAAGATGTGCCCAAAATTAACGGCGATTCTTGTTGCTCTTCTGTAACCCATTCGCTGGGCCAAAAGGGCGCGCAGGATTCTGCCGCCGTCCATGGGAAATGCCGGAATCAGGTTAAATACCGCAAGTATCAGATTGATCCAGTAAATATGCGCGAACGTCAGGGGAAGCGTCCCGACCGAAAGCGGGTGAAATAGTATTTCCGGCCCGAGAATGTAGTACATCGGAAGGAAAAATATCACGACCACGGCGATATTGAGCATCGGCCCCGCCAGGGCAATCAAAAATTCCTGGTGCGGCTTATCGGGCATTTTGCTCATGGAAGCGATGCCGCCTATGGGCAAAAGAGTAATCTCATTGACTTTTATGCCGAATTTCTTCGCGACGAGGCTGTGCGAAAGCTCATGCAGCGTAACAAAGCAGAATATCGCCACTATGAGGAAAAACCACCTGAACCCCATGCTTAAGAAAAGAAAAAGGAGAAGGATAAACGTAATGTGAATATTTATCGATATATCCGCGACCTTAAATAACCTTATCGATCCCTTCATAGCTCTCCAGCCAAGTCGTCATTGCGAGGCGCCGCAGGCGCCGAAGCAATCTCAAAGGGATTGCTTCGTAGGCCTTCGGCCTCCTCACAATGACATAGCAGCTTGATTTTTTTCATACTGTTAATATTTTCCTTAGTTTCTTTTTAACATTTTCGCGGGCCGGACCGACCGTGGCAAAGCTCATGTTGTCTTTGTTAAAAACAATGTTTGCCACTTTCTTTATGTCGCCGGCGGTCACCTTCTCGACGCCTCTAAATATCTCTTTAATGCGGGGTGCCCTTCCCTCAAGAACCATTTTTTCACCGAGCCACATCATCCGCGCGGCCGTATCTTCGAGAACCAGGCGGAGCTGGCCTCTGGCGTATTCTTTCGCCCTGTAAAGCTCGTCCGCGGTAACGTAACTCTCCTTCATTTTTCTTATTTCGCGGATAATCTCTCCCGAGGCCTCCGCGAGCCTGTTGTTGTCGATTCCGGCGTGCACCGTAAATGCGCCGGTCTCGGCGTATTTTCTTACGCTCGAGGAAATATCGTAGCAAAGCGCCATTTTTTCCCGCAGCCTGTCAAAAAGGCGCGAGGACATGTTGCCCCCGAGGATTACGTTCAGAAGCGCCAGGGCGTATCTTAGATCATGAGTCCTGTGTATGCTGTGAAACCCGAAAACCACGTGAGTTTGCTCGGTGGCCTTGTGAAAAAAGTTCACGTTTTTTCCTTTGTTCGCTTTTCTTACGGGCATGTACGCAAACTTTCCCCTTTTCGGGGGCATGAAAAAAATCTTTTTAATCGATCCCAGTATCTTGTCTCTTTTGATCCTGCCGCATACCGCAATCGACATGTTGGCCGGCCGGTAATAGCGGAGCGTAAAATCTATAAGGTCTTTTCTTGTAAAGTTTTTCACGGTATCAATGTAGCCTGTGATCGGGCGGCCAAGGGGATGGTTCGGCCACATCGAATGCCCGAGAATATCGAAAACGCGGTGGGCCGGCTGGTCCATATACATCTTTATTTCCTCGCAAATCACATGTTTTTCCTTTTCCAGCTCATCCGGGTCAAGCTTAGGATTCAGCACCATGTCGCTCAATATGTCAAGGCCCAGCGCGGCGTAATCGGACGGGAGCTTGACAAAATAGCACGTCTCCTCCTCGCCCGTGAAAGCATTGAAGCTGCCGCCAACGCCCTCGATAGACTCTTTCAGCATGTTCGCCGTCCGCGACCCGGTGCCCTTGAAAAGCATATGCTCGATAAGGTGGCTCATGCCGCAGGATTTCTTATCCTCATACCTCCCGCCGACACCTATCCATAAACCGACAGCAACCGATTCCATGTGCGGCATGCCCGCCGTTATAATTTTGAGTCCGTTTTTAAGGCTGTTTATTCTGTACATTTTTGCGCGTTCAGATAGCTCTGCAATATGACCTGCGCGGCGAGGGCATCGATCTTTTTCTTTCTCTTGGCCCTTCTGACGCCTGCATCGATTAAAACCCGCTCCACCTGCATCGTGCTCATGCGCTCATCCCATAATTTCACGGGGATATTGAAATCCGATTTCAGCTTATCTGCAAAAGCGGCGGCGCTTCTGGCCTGCGGCCCGTGCGAACCGTTCATGTTTATCGGGAGGCCGACTACGATCTCCTTTATTGCATCCTTTGAAATAATGTCCCCCAATTGGCGGTTCACTTCCTCCTCACTTTTTCTATCAATGGTTAAAAGGCTCCTCGAGATAATGCCGAGCTCATCGCTTACCGCCACGCCTATCCTTTTTGAACCTATGTCAAGCCCCAGTATCTTCATCGGCCGCGCTTCATCCCCTCCACCATGTCCTTAACGCGTTCGGCGCCTTTCTTGCCGCATACAAGAGTGCCGTTTTCGGTGCAGACAACTATCATGTCCTTTACGCCCGTTAAACCGAGATTTTTTTTTGTAGAATTATAAACAATGGAACCGCGGGTATCCGTTAAAATTGTCCTACCGAAAGAAATGTTCCCGTTTTTATCTTTTTTGAATAATTCCTCCAGGCTCTTCCAGCTTCCCAGGTCGCACCAGGAAAATTTTCCCACCGCGCAGTAGAGATTCCTTGCCTTTTCCATGATCTGATAATCGATTGAGACATTCTTCATCCGCAGGTACGCGCTTTTTTTGTTTTTTTTGTTTTTTCTTATTCGTTCGAGCTGGCGTGAGAGAAGCGGCGCGTGTTTTTTCACGGCGCGTAAAATAGTTTCCGACCTGAAAACGAACATGCCGGCATTCCAGAAATAACCTTCTCTCCCGGTAAACTTGCAAGCGAGGCCTGCGGGGGGTTTCTCTATAAACCTATCTATCGAATAGACAC
>CAZYPU010000023.1:0-16623 GCA_964649665.1 uncultured Planctomycetia bacterium | reverse complement strand
GTATCTCGAGAAAATCGGTTCGAACTTTATATTACAAGAGCGCCGATTGATTTTTCAGACGGAAGGTACCTTCCGTCCCTTCTTATTAAAAGCCCCGTATCAAACATGGCGGGGACGACGGGATTCGAACCCGCGATCTCGAGCGTGACAAGCTCGCGCGATAACCAGGCTACGCCACGTCCCCTTTTGTTCTCGAATTATATCAGATTGTTACTATTTTTGCAATTGCTGAAATGGTGGGCAAGACAGGATTTGAACCTGTGACCCTTCGGATGTAAACCGAATGCTCTATCCAGCTGAGCTACTTGCCCAAACATTACTCCATTTTGTTATTCCCTTAATCCATCCTTTAATCTTGGATTGTAGCCGAGTATCGGATATAACGATACCAAAAGTTCCTAGCGGTAAAGTATCTTTCTTGCTCTTACTTGCCTTGCTAATTGCGATCTGAGTTTTATGAAACTGGTTGAGCGGAATGCCGCTTATTTTAGACCAAAATTTTTGCGCTTTTTCCTTATTTAAGTGCGGATGGATGTGAATAACTCCGCGGAATTTTGAGTTCTGTACTTTACAAACTCGTCTGAAAAATTGCATCATTAAATCAATCATATGAGGATCGGAATTGCTAAAACCGACTACATTTCTTCCCGCCTTATTGCCTTCAGCCCAATATAAACCACTTCCTACCATTTTTAAAATAAAAAGTGGGCATTTTGATGGAATTTCTTTTGCTGCTAAGTCTATAATTTCATTCCGTATTTTGCCCCAGATGTTCTTCGGGCTATTGGGGTGCTGCGCTGCTTTTGCACGACCTCTATCCTGATTTGACTTTAATCTTTCGATTTGTTGTCCCGTCAGAGGAATATCGCGAACCCATCTGCTGATCGAGCTTTTAGAGCATTTTACTTTTTCTGCAATTGTTCCTACAGAGAAACCTAAACGTCGAAGTTGTCTTGCTAATTTTCTTTTTTTTGCCTTCATTTAAGAACCTACATATTATATAATGTGCATTATAATACATAGGTTCACTTTTGTCAATAAAATATCGGGCTGATCTATCCCCGCAGCTTTTTCGCCTTCTCTACCGCCTCGCCTATGGTGCCGACCATGTAGAAAGCCTGCTCGGGCAAATCGTCGTGTTTTCCGTCTATGATTTCCCTGAAGCCCTTGACCGTATCCTTTACCGGAACGTAAGCGCCTTTTATCCCCGTAAATTCTTCCGCCACAAAAAATGGCTGGGACAGGAACTTATGGATTTTCCGCGCTTTCTGCACTATCGCCTTGTCTTCGTCGGTCAGCTCTTCCAGGCCAAGAATGGCTATGATGTCCTTCAAATCCTTGTATCGCTGTAAGATCCGCTGGACTTCCCTGGCTGTTTTGTAGTGCTCAAGGCCCAGGACCCCGGGATTTAATATTTTAGACGTGGAGTCCAGCGGGTCCACCGCCGGGTATATGCCGAGCTCCACTATGCTTCTCGAAAGAACCGTTGTCGCGTCAAGGTGCGAAAAGCATGCGGCCGGCGCCGGGTCCGTAAGGTCGTCGGCCGGGACATATATCGCCTGCACCGATGTTATGGAGCCTTTTTTGGTAGAGGTAATCCTTTCCTCAAGCGCCGCGAGGTCCGATGCCAGCGTCGGCTGATATCCTACGGCCGATGGCATGCGGCCGAGAAGCGCGGAAACCTCGCTCCCCGCCTGGATAAATCTGAATATATTATCTACGAAGAAAAGTACGTCTTTATTTTTTTCATCGCGGAAATATTCCGCGAGCGTCAGCGCCGCAAGTCCGACCCTGAATCTTGCCCCGGGCGGCTCATTCATCTGGCCGAATACAAGAGCCGTTTTTTCCAGGACGCCGGACTTTTTCATTTCGAGCCAGAGATCATTCCCCTCTCTTGAGCGCTCGCCCACGCCGCCGAATATGCTCACCCCGCCGTGCTCAAGCGCGATATTTCGTATAAGCTCCATGATTATAACTGTTTTACCCACTCCGGCGCCACCAAAAAGTCCTATTTTTCCCCCTTTGCAATAGGGCGCAAGAAGGTCGATTACCTTCATGCCGGTCTCGAACACAACCTCGGACGGTTCCTGCTCTTCAAGGGTGGGTGAATCCCTGTGAATGGAATGGCGTTTTATGTTTTTGGGCAAGGGCTTGCCTTCGTCGATCACCTCGCCTGTTACGCCGAGCATCCTGCCGAGGGTTTCCTCACCGACAGGGACCGTAATGGGCGATTTCGTGTTTAAGACTTTTGCCCCGCGGATAAGGCCTTCCGTAGAAGACATGGCTATCGCCCGCACGACATTATCGCCTATATGCTGCAGCACCTCGAGGGTAAGCGAGCCTACCTTTAAAGCCGTATTTATCGGCGGGATCTCGTTTCTCTCAAACTCGACCTCCACGACCGGGCCGATTACAGTTTTAACCTTTCCGTACTCTTCCATGTTTTTCCTCCGTCACGCGCCCGCTGCGGTCGTGATATCTATAAGTTCCCTTGTAATACGCATCTGCCTCTGTTTGTGGTAGCTTAAATTCAGCGTGTTTATTGTTTCGTCGGCGTTGTCGCGCGCGTTTTTCATCGCAAGCATGCGCGCTATTTCCTCGGCGGCATTCGACTCGAGGATTATCTGTCCTATCTGGTTGGCCATATATTCTTTTAAAAGCGTCTCCAAAACCGCGTACGGCGCCGGCTCATACTCGTAGTCCCTGACCCTGCGGACGGAAAAGCCTTCCATCTTGAGCGGGAGTATGCTGAAGATCCTGGGCCTGCCCAGAAATTGCTTCTTGAACTGGTTGTAGACGACCACAACCTCGTCTATTTCTCTTTTAAGGAACATTTCCGAGAGACGGTTTGTCACCTCAAGGCCGAGGCGTGCGTAATCTATGCTTTTTAGAGAAGAGTTGTATCCGCTTATGGCATGTACGCCTATTTTCCTGAGAAACGCGCTTCCCTTTCTGCCTATGGATACTGCAATGACCTCCCGGCCGGCTCTTCCGGATAGGAAGCTCTTAAAATTTCTTTCTATGTTCGTATTAAAATCGCCGCAAAGGCCCTTGTCGGAGGAGAGAATAATAACGGCGTATTTTTTTATTTCTTTTCTCGGCCTTAAAAAAGGGTGCGCTTCATAGACGAGGTTTTTGCTTATATCGAAGGCGAGTTCGCGAATTACGTCAAAATAATGTCTCGCCCTTTCGGTTTTTTCCTCTATTTTTCTAAGGCGCGTAAGCGCCACTATTTCGAGCGCGCTCGCGATTTTTTTTATCTTTTCGATAGCGCCTATTCTTGACTTTATTTCTCTCGCCGTAGCCATATTTACAATTTTATAAACCTTTTCTTGAATTCTTTTATGGCGGATTCGATATTCTGCGCCGCGAGCGGGGAAATCTCTTTACAGCGCGCGAGTTTCTCGATAATGGGTTTTTTCTCGGTATTTATGTATTTGAGGAATTCGCTTTCGAACCGCGGGATATCTTTCGTGTCGATATCGTCCAGGTGGCCCTTTACCCCCGCGAATATAATTATGATCTCATCTTCCATTTTCAGCGGCTTATACTGCGACTGTTTTAAAATCTCGACGAGGCGCTTTCCCCGCTCGAGCTGCTTAAGGGTGGCCGCGTCAAGTTCCGTGCCGAACTGCGCGAACGTCTCCATTTCCCTGTATTGCGCCAGATCCAGGCGCATAGACCCGGCAACCTGTTTCATCGCCTTAAGCTGGGCATTTCCGCCTACCCTTGACACGCTAAGGCCCACATCTATCGCCGGCCTTATGCCCTGGTAGAAAAGTTCGGTTTTGAGATATATCTGTCCGTCGGTTATGGATATGACGTTAGTGGGAATATACGTAGTAACGTCGCCTGCCTGCGTTTCTATTATCGGAAGCGCCGTTAATGAGCCGCTGCCGAATTCATCGCTGTACTTGCAGGCGCGTTCAAGGAGCCGCGAGTGGGTGTAAAATATGTCTCCCGGATACGCTTCTCTCCCGGGCGGGCGCCGGAGAAGCAGTGACAGTTCCCTGTAACTCTGGGCGTGTTTTGTAAGGTCGTCATAAATTATGAGGGCGTGTTTTCCCTTGTCCCGGAAATACTCGCCTATCGCGCACCCGGTATACGGCGCGAGATAACGCATCGGAGTGGGGTCGTTGGCTGTAGCGCTGACGACAATGGTATAATCCATGGCGCCATACTTGTTCAGCTTGTTTATCATGGACGCTACCGTGGAGCTTTTTTGGCCTATCGCGACATATACGCATACCAGGCCCTTGCCTTTGGAATTGATAATCGTGTCTATGGCGAGGGCCGTTTTGCCGGTTTGCCTGTCGCCGATTATGAGCTCCCTCTGGCCGCGGCCTATCGGTATCATGGAATCGATCGCCTTTATGCCCGTCTCGAGCGGCTCCTTTACCGGCTGCCTCGCGACAACCCCCGGGGCGATCCGCTCTATAGGCATTGTTTTTTCTATTTTTATTTTTCCCTTATCGTCGATGGGCCTTCCGAGCGCGTCGACCACCCTTCCTTTAAGGGCCTCGCCGACTCCCACTTCGGCGATCTTTCCCGTAAGCCGCACCTGGTCCCATTCTTTTATCAAAGAATCGTCTCCGAAAATACATGCGCCGACCGTTTTTTCCTCAAGGTTAAGTACCATTCCGGTAAGGCCGTTCGGCATTTCCAGAATCTCCCCCTCCATCGCCTTGTCGAGGCCGTATATCTTGGCGATACCGTCACCCACCTCAAGAACGGTTCCCACCGTGGCGGTATCAACGCGCTTCTCGTAATCCTTGATTTCTTTTTTTATAATGGCTGTTATTTCTTCCGGCCTTATCTTCATACTTCGACTCCTTTAGATTGTATTCGATCGCTCAAGGTAACCCTGGGCGCGGTCGAATGGTTCATCTTTTAATCCCTTTCCCCTTTCACAAGGATTTCGCCGAGGCGTTCAAGTTGTCCCTTCGCTGAATAGTCGTAAAGCCTGTCTTTGTACCGCACTGACAGGCCGCTTATAAGGGCAGGATTTTTCCTGACTTCCACATTGATCTTTTTCCCGAACTTGCGCGTAAGCGCGTCCATGAGAAAAAGCTTATCGTCTTTTTCAAGAAGCACCGGGGTTTCCACGTATACCCTTGCCTGCTTTTTTAATTCATCATAGAGATCCCTGTATCTCAAAAATACCGCGTGTATCAGGTTTTCTCGTCCGTTGTCTATAAGGACATATAAAAAATTAAGGGTGCCCATGCAAAATTTTTTCTTTTGGGCAAGGAGCGTGATCGCGAATTTTTTCTCATCCGCGCTTATCAAAGGGTGTATCAGAAATTTGTCGAAGTCCTCGTCTTCCAGCCACTCAAGATTCAGGATTTCCAGCTCCTCCATGACCTTGTCCGTGAAATTTTCTTCACGGGCGTATTCAAACAGCGCCCTGGCGTACCTGTCGTGTAAAAGTTCTGATTTATCCTGCACGGCTTATGCTCTTCAGTGATTCCTTGATGAGTTTTTCGTGGTCCTTTTCGTTTATTTCGCGCTCAAGAATTTTCTTCGCTATCTCTACGGATAAGGATGCAATATCTCCCTTGACGTCGTCTTTTGCTTTCTCAATCTCCTTTTTTATGCCAAGTTCCGCCCTCTCGATTATCGCAAGCGCTTCTTTTTTCGCTCCGTCGATGGTTTTAATCTTTTCCTTGTCGGCCTCGCGTATGGCCCCTTCTATCAGCCGCACTGCCTCTTCCTTCGCGCTCCGGAGCTCTTTCCTGGAAGTCTCAAAATAGCTTTCGGCCTCTTTCCTGTTGCGCTCGGCGCCTTCGGTGAGTTTGCGTATACTGTCCGCGCGCTCATCGAGATATTTTACAAGCGGTTCGTATAAAATCTTTGTGAGCAGCCCCAGAAGCATGAGAAAACTCAAGATTTGCAGCACTAATGTAAAGTTCAGGTTCATATCATCATTGCGAGCCCCGAAGTTTCGGGGCGAAGCAATCTCCTATTTGTGTCATCCTGAGCGTAGCGATCCCTGCCTGCCGGCAGGTAGGGATCTTTCCTTGAGACTCTTCGTCGAGTCTCACTTTGTTCGGCTCTCCCCGGAATGACAAATTGGGAAAAACTCCCCTTTCGGCCTCATTTAACTTACAACAAAGATCAGCAAAAGCGCTATGACGAGCGCGTAAATACCCGTCGTTTCGGCGATGGCATCCGCAATAAGCATTGTCCTTGTAAGGACGCCCTGCAGTTCCGGCTGCCTCGCTATGCCTTCGCAGGTCTTTCCGCCTACGACGCCTTCGCCTATTCCCGGGCCTATGGCCCCGGCGCCCATGCATATGCCGGCGCCTAAAAGCGCCGCTGCCCTTATTATGACCTTGCCGTCTATCGGCATGGTTTCAGCCGTATGTTTAGCAACTTCGGCTGCCTGTGCTATATCCATTCTTACCTCCCTCTTATTTTACACTTCTCTTAAAACCGCTATATAGGTTAGCGCCAAGAGCGCAAAAACCAGCGCCTGCACGGTTCCGACAAAAAGCCCAAAAAATCCCTGCAGGATAAAATATGAAACCAGCAAAACGGGCGACGCGCTATAGGACGGCAGATCCAACGCGCCGAAAACCTTGATGGTTACCGGCCCCGCCAAAGCAAGTATGATCGCGCCGGCGTACATGTTGCCGAAAAGCCTGAAGGAATGCGAGATGACCTTCCCGAATTCACCGACGACATTAAGAGGCAGAAAGAAAAAAAACGGTTTTGTATAGCTCAACACGTATTCTTTCACGCCTTTATGCAGAATCGCGCTCGCATGGCATATCACAAACATCATAATGCCGAGGCCGAGGCAGGTGTTAAGGTCGTACGTCGGGCTTTTAAGGCCCGGGATTATGCCCACCCAGTTGCAGAAAAGAACAAATATAAAAAGCGTGAAAATAAGCGGCGTGAATTTCCGCGCGTCACGCCCGAGCGCTTCGACCGCCATGTCCTCGAAGCCCGTGTACATGAGTTCGAACGCCGCCGAAAACCTGCCCGGGGATCTTCTCATGCTTCTTCTTATCAAAACCGCGGCGATGAGTATGAAAAATATTATCGCCCACGTTGTTATAAGCGTTTTTGGATTTATATCCACGCTTAAATTCGCCCACGGCAGAAATATTCTCTTCTGTACGATTTCGCCTATCCCTTGCATCCCGCTATACTCCCCGCCCAACGACAAATATCAAAAGCACGGAAATGACAAGCGCGTATATGGCTGTCGTAGAGGCGATGGACATCCCGATAAGCATCGTCTGAAGAAGCCTGCCTTCCATTTTCGGGTTTTCACCTATGCCCTGAAGGCCGTCGCCTCCGATTATGCCTACGCCGATGGCCGTCCCTATCGCGCCCAACCCCGTCGAAATACCGGCGGCGGTGAAACACACTATCGTAAGTAAATCAGCGCCGCTTAGCATTAGTCAGTGCCTCGTCTAAAAATATCGCGAATTTGACGGAAAGAAGCCCTGTGGCCATCCCGATAAAGACAGGCATTCCCTTCATTATCGCGATAAAAAGAAAAACCGCCATTACGGCGTACATAATGAGAAACTTGCCGATTATGTATCTCCTGGCGGCCTTAACCGGAAAATCCCTCATCCTCGCTATGTGCCCGGCAAGAAGCGAAAAATTCATCATCGCCAGGGCTCCTCCCACAAAAAACCCGGTGGAAAATTTTCTTGAGAAAAAAAGGCCCGCCAGGGAAATCGCGAGCGTTATGAAAAGTGTTTTTTTCAGAATATTTATTCTGTAAATAAGGTATTCGAGGGGAATTTCTCTCGTGCCGCAGATTGTCATTTCTTCTGCCTCATTATCTCCCTGTACGCGTTCATGAATCCGGCCGCTATCCCTATGAGAAGAAACACAACCGTAAATATCCCTTTAAGGTGAAACAGCTTATCCAGAAACAATCCTATGCCGAGCCCCACTAGAATCGTGACAATAATGACCAGCCCGAGCTGTGTAACGAGGCCGAAATAATAAAAAATATTATCTTTGGGCACGCGCAGTCCTTACGAACAGGTTCGCGAAACTGTCCTCCGGCGCTTTCTCTTCTTTTCGGGACACCTCGATAAAGCCGCTTTCTATTTCGAATTTTTTCTCGGAAGATCCATCGAGAATCTTTACGGTTCCTTTTTTAAGAGCGGTGAGAAGGGGCGCGTGGCGCGGCAGAATGCTCATGATCCCGCCTTCGGCCGGCACTATGATTTCGCGCGAGGCGCCTTTATAAAGCAGCTCCTCGGGTGAGACGACGGTTACGTTAAAAGTATTATCCATCATAGTGCCTTTATATCCTTATATAGTATAGCAATTAGACGACACAGTGTCAAGCGGTAGGACGGGAGCCGGGTTTAGTGATGGGGATTTTTTTCTTGCAAAGCGGGCACGCGGCGCCTTCAAAAGCGGGAATATCTATCTTTATGAGCGCTTCGAATCGCATACCGAAATCAATCTTCTCTGAGGAGCGGTCAACGAGGCAGCCGACGCCTATCAGTTTCGAGCCGCAGGATTTTACAACCCCTATTACTTCTTTAGTGGAAAGCCCCGTAGTCACGACGTCTTCGACAACCAAAATTTTGTCTTTTTCGCTTAGCGTAAAGCCGCGCCTGAGCGTCATTTTATCGTCCACTCTTTCGGTAAACAAACTTTTAGCGCCGAGTGAGCGCGCGGCTTCGTATGAAACAAGGATGCCGCCGACAGCGGGCGCTATTACAACGTCGGGTTTCTCTGTCTTGAATCTATCGGCGAGCGCGGCGCACAATTTTCCGGCATATTCGGGATGTTCCAGGACGCGCGCGCACTGAAGATACCCGGCGCTGTGAAGGCCGCTTGAGAGCTTAAAGTGGCCTTTTAAAATCGCGCCTGTTTTTTCGAACATCGCGAGTATTCGTGTTTCTTTCATAACTAGTCCATTTAACCGCCGCGGTTTCTTAATCAACCGCGGCGGTTTTCGGCGATTTCTTCCAGAATGCTTTTCGCAGCTTGTGCCGGATTCGCTACTTCTGTTATCGGACGGCCGATAACGATAAAGTCCGCGCCGTTTTTAACGGCTTCGGCCGGCGTGGCCGTTCTCCTCTGGTCATCCGCCTTTGCCCCGGGCGGCCTAACCCCCGGGTTCACCACTATAAAATGTTTACCGCATACTTTTTTGACAAGCCACGTTTCTCCGGGGGAGCATACAATACCGTTTAGCCCGGCTTTTTTTGACAGCTTCGCCAGATTCAGCACTTTGGTTTTCGCGTTTGGCTCTTCCTTGCTCGTAAGCACCGTCACAGCCATAAGCAGGGGCCTTTTTTTCATGCCCTGAAACGCGCCTCGAGCGTGTTTTAGCATTTCCGGCCCGCCGGAGGCATGAAGCGTAAGCATAAACACTTTATGCTTTGTAGCCGCGAGCACGGCTTTCCCGACGGTGTTCGGTATATCATAGAATTTGAGGTCCAAAAATACTCTTTTTTTCTTCCTGTTTATATGATCTATTATTTTGGGGCCGCAGGCGGTAAAAAGTTCGCTTCCCACTTTGAAAATATTGACATAGGGAGAAAGTGTGTCGACCAATTTTTCCGCTTTGGCGAAAGAATCCACATCTAATGCGACTATCAGTTTATTTTGCACAACTAACCTCTTCAACCGCCGCGGTTTCTTTATCAACCGCGGCGGTTTCTTTTACGTCTTTAGTTTTCCTATTAGCATTTTTACGTTCTTTATTTTTTTCTCTTTCAAGTATTTCTTTATCCCTTCCAGTATTTCTAAAGACGCGGAGGGGTTTACGAAGTTCGCCGTGCCTATCTGGACACAGCTTGCCCCGCATAAAATAAATTCTATCGCGTCCTCCGCGCTCATGATGCCGCCGGTTCCGATAATGGGGACCCTGACAGTGTTATATACATCAAAAACACACTTTAGCGCAAGGGGTTTTATGGCCGGGCCGCTTAAACCGCCCGTTATATTCCCGAGTTTCGGCTTCCCGGTATTAATGTCAACGAGCATGCCGGGATACGTATTCACCAGGGATACGGCGTCGGCGCCCCCGGAAACGGCGGCTTTCGCGATCTCTTTTATATCCGTTACATTGGGCGAAAGTTTTGCTATCAGTGTCTTCCGCGTTATTTTCCGCAATTTCGAGATTATTTTTTCCGTGGCTTTTCCGTCCTGCGCAAGAAGCGAAAATCTTGTCCCCTCATGGATTACGTTGGGGCACGAAAGATTTACCTCTATGGCTCCGACGCACGGCGCGCCGGAGAGCTCTCCGGCGATCTTCACAAAGCCGCCTACACTGCCGGACGCTATGCTCACGATAACCGGTATCTTCAGGCGTCGGAGGCGCGGGATTTTCCTAAATATAAAATCCTTGAGCCCGTCGTTATCAAGGCCTATCGAGTTTAGAAGCCCCGCCGGAGCCTCGGCAACGCGCGGGGGGGCATTCCCCTCTCTTTTATTCAGCGTGATCGTCTTTGTGACAAGAGCGCCGAGCTTATTTATATCGACGATTTCTTTTATTTCTTCGCCGAAACCGCACGTTCCGGAGGCGAGAATTACCGGATTCTTAAGTTTTAATTTGCCGATTTTTATAGCTAACTTTATCATGGTTGTTGCCACCTTTGTCATCCTGAGAAGAGCTGTTTTTCTTTGTCATCCTGAGGCTCCGCAGGAGCCGAAGGATCTTAACGATAAGATTCTTCGGCTCCCTCGGTCGCTCAGAATGACATTGGGAAAAGTACTCCTCGCAATGATAAGTTTCTTTACCATATGATTTCCCGTGCGTCAAACACCGGGCCGTCCTTGCAAACCATTTTATACCCGCTTCGCGTCTTCACGGCGCAGCCCAGGCACGTCCCTATGCCGCAGGCCATATATTCTTCGAGTGAAATCCGGCAGGCCATACCATACTGCTTCGCCGCCTTTGCCGTCTCTTTCAGCATGGGCTTGGGCCCGCAGGCGTAAATGACTGAAAGTCGAGAATTGGCGGTAAGCGGTATTTTTTTTCTAAGCAAATTTGTCACCGTACCCCTATAGCCTTTCGAGCCGTCGTCGGTTGCGATGTAAACTTTCGCGCCGAGATTTTCCAATTCTTTATCGCATACTACGTGTTTTTTAGTCCGCGCGCCGATGAAAGCCGCAAACTTGACACTGCGGGCTTTAAACTGTCTTGCCAGCGCGAGAAGGGGCGCGATGCCGTGGCCGCCGACGACAAGAAAGGCCGCGGCCCCGGGGCCGCCGGATTGGGGCTTTGGATCAAATCCGTTTCCGAGCGGCCCGAGAATATCCAGCATGCCGCCCTTTTTCCTGGTCGATAAAATCTTTGTCGCTTTCCCCACTACTTTGTACAATATCCCAATCTTTTCTTTATAAATCCTGCACGCGGCGAAGGGCCGCCTGAGAAGCGGCTCGAAAGAATCGTTTACTTTTACGTTGAAAAACTGGCCCGGCCTTACTGCTTCTTTGAAAATGGGAGTTTTAAATAATAACGTGTAATGCCCGGGCGCGATCTTCTGGTTTATCAGTATTTTCGCTTTAAATTGTTTCACAATCAACCTTTTCGAGCTTCCCGCCGATGATCACACCCACTACTTTCCCCTTAAACCGCCGGTTTATAAAAGGGGAATTCTTGCTTTTTGAACGGATCGAATCTCTCGTATAAACCCATTCTTTTTCGGGGTCTATAATTGTTATATCCGCATCGCTCGCGTCCGAGAGACTGCCCTTATGTTTTAGGTCCAGGATCCGGGCGGGATTAACCGACATAAGCTCGATTAATCTTCCCCAGGAGATTATTTTTTTATCAACGAGATTTATAATTGACAGGGCGAGCGACGTTTCAAGCCCGATAATCCCGAATGCGGCCATATCAAATTCTATCTCTTTCTCGTGCTTTCCATGCGGGGCGTGATCCGAAGCTATCGCGTCAATTGTCCCGTCTTTTAATCCCTCTTTTATGGCCTTAACGTCTTCTGCCGAACGCAAGGGCGGGTTCATCTTCGTGCGGGTATCATAGGTTTCGCAAGCGCTCTCTTCCAGGCTGAAATGCTGCGGGGCGGCCTCTGCCGTAACCAAAATACCTTCTTTTTTTGCCCTTCTTATAATTTCCACCGATTCTTTCGCGCTTACATGGGCTATGTGGATTTTTGCCCCCGTTTTTCCGGCAAGTTTTATGTCACGTTCCACGAATTCGTATTCGGCTTTTTTGGGTATGCCGCGGAGCCCGAGTTTTGTCGCTGTCATTCCCTCGTTTATGACTCCGTTTTTCGAGATGTTTTTGTTTTCGCAGTGCGATATCAGGAGAATATTATTTTCCTTTGCCTTTTTAAGGGCCTCGCGCATAACGGCCCCGTCCTGCACGGCGTTCCCGTCGTCGGATAAGGCGACGGCGCCTTCTTTTTTCATCGCCTTCATATCCACGATTTCCACGCCGGCTCTCTCTTTTGTAATGGCGCCTGTAATAAAGACGAAACAGGCGGCGTCCTTTTTTGTGATATCTCTAAGACGCTTCATCTCGCTGCAATTATCTATCGCGGGATAGGTATTCGGCATGCAGGAGAGGCTCGTTATCCCGCCCGAAAGCGCGGCGCGCGTCGCAGACGCCACAGTTTCTATATCCTCCCTGCCGGGCTCCCTCAAGTGGACATGCATGTCTATGAGCCCCGGGATTACGATTTTATCTTTGGCGTCGATTATTTCACCGGCTTCTTTGTCTATATTTTCCGCTACCTTCGTTATTTTGCCGCGTTCGATCAGTATATCGAAAATGCCGTTACGTTTATTAGCGGGGTCTATAACACGCCCGTTTTTTATCAGTATGCTCATTTGTTTTTTTTCGCTGTCGCTACAAGGTACAAAGCCGCCATCCGGACCGCTATGCCGTTTGTAACCTGCTCCAGTATGACGGAATTGGCGCCGTCCGCCACTTCGGCGGACATTTCTACGCCCCTGTTAATAGGGCCGGGATGCATGACGATTATGTTTTTCTTCGCTTTTTTAAGACGCTCCTCCGTTATGCCGTATGTTTTGAAGTATTCCATTCTGGAGGGAAACGCTTTTTTTTCGTCTCTTTCAAACTGCATCCTGAGAATATTTATAGCGTCGGCTTTTTTTATCGCTTCCTCGACGCTCGTTGTAATATTAACGCCCAGCTTTTCTATGCCGGCGGGTATGAGCTTCTTTGGCGCGCAGACCGTAACGTTCGCGCCGAGTTTCGTAAGGCCCCATATATTGGATCGCGCAACCCGCGAGTGGGCGATGTCCCCTATTATGCTGACGCTTAAGCCCTTGATGCGCCCGAGTTTTTCCTTAAGCGTTAAAATATCCAGGAGCGCCTGTGTCGGATGCTCGTGCCAGCCGTCTCCCGCGTTTACAACGCTTATATTAAGGGCCCGCGAAAGCATCACGGCCGCCCCCGAAGAGCTGTGCCTTACCACGATTATATCTATTTTAAGCGCTTCGAGATTTTTACCCGTGTCGATGAGGGTTTCCCCTTTTTGTATACTTGAAGATTCTTTTAACATGGTAACAACATCGGCTGAAAGGCGTTTCGCGGCCAGCTCAAAAGATGTCCGCGTTCTCGTGGAGGGTTCGTAGAACAGATTCGCGACTGTCTTGCCGCGGAGCGTAGGGACTTTTCTTAAGGGGCGCCCGAGCACTTCCTTGAAAGATTTGGCGTTATCGAGAATAAGTTCGATCTCCTCTTTTGTTAAGTACTCGATCCCCAAAAGGTCTTTTTTTGTCCAGACAACGGGTTTTTTGACTGCCATTTTATCCCGGCTTTTCGCATATGGCGACTTCGTCAACACCATCGGCCTCCTCAAGTTTTACTTCCACGATTTCGTTCAGCGCCGTGGGCACGTTTTTCCCGACGTAATCCGCCCTTATCGGAAGCTCCCTGTGGCCCCTGTCCACAAGCACGGCAAGCTGGATTATGGCCGGCCTTCCAAAATCTATCAGCTGGTCCATGGCGCACCTTATGGTGCGGCCCGTATATAAAACATCGTCCACCAGGATTACTTTTTTCCCGGTTATGTCAAAACCTATTTTGGTCTCTTTCAAAATCGGCTGTTCCGCGACTTCCGTGAGATCATCTCTGTAAAGGGTAATGTCTAAAATTCCGAGTGGCGCCTTCTCTCCTGAAATTTTCTCTAAGGCCGTGGCTATTCTATGCGCGAGATACTCGCCCCTGTTTCTTATGCCCACGATTACTAGCTTTTTCTTCTCCTTATCACGTTCAAGTATTTCGTGGGCTATTCTGATTATGGCCCTTTGTATGCCGCTTTTACCTAAAATTTTAGCTTTACTTTTCATGATCTATTCCGTCATCGCGAAGCCGGGCGAAAGCGAACGGGCCCCAGAACGACAGGAGGCAGTATGCCTCCTCATAAAAAATGCCTACCCGTATTCTTTACAAGTAGGCTATTATTGTATTTCATTCCTGCTCCTTTTCCAGCCTCGCAGGACCGGGTTTAAAAGGTTAAACTGTGCGCTTACTATACCACTTTTCCCGGTTCTTGTCAAACATAATTTTCGTTTTATTCGTTATAAAATTATATTTGGTCCTGAGCGAAGCGAAGGGTCAAGTTTTTTGTTGAACAAGTGGTGTCAAGATAATTGGGCGCTTTGCTTCTCCGTCATTGCGAGCCCTTGGCATCTTTGATGTCAAGGGCGAAGCAATAACACATTGGCGGTTTTTTTTAGTTATTTTTGTATCAGGCCCAGAATGCGCTCAAGATCTTCATTCGAATAGTAGGAAATCTCGAGGCGACCGCGCTTTTTGCCGTGAATGATTTTTACGCGTGTCCCGAGATAATGCTGCATGTCCTCTTCCATGCGGGTGAGGTGCTCGTCTTTTTCGGACGTTTTTTTCCCGGGCCTCTCGAGGCGCTGTTTTATTAATTCCTCGGCCTGTCTTACCGAAAGATTTTTTTTCATTATCCTTTTCGCGAATCTTATCTTTGACCGTTCCGTGGGAAGGGAAAGAATGGCCCTGGCGTGGCCCATTGATATCATTTCATCCGTTATGTATTCCTGTATCAGTTTCGGGAGGGTGAGAAGGCGAACCGTATTTGATATGGTGGACTTATCCTTTCCGACGGCTTTTGCTATTTCTTCCTGTGAAAAATTGAATTTCTCGACAAGCTCCATATACGCGTTCGCTTCTTCGATAGAATTCAATTCTTCCCGCTGGATATTTTCTATCAGGGACAATTCCAGGCTGTCCGCGTCGCTTATATTTTTCACGATAGCGGGGATGCTCTCGTATCCCAATTCTTTTACCGCCCTGAAACGGCGCTCTCCGGCGATAAGTTCATAGCCGCTTTCCGCCGGCCGCACAACAACCGGCTGAATTATGCCCTTTTCCCTGATTGAATCCTTTAACTCTTTTAGTTTTTCGCTGTTGAATTTCTTTCTTGGCTGAAGCGTGCTTGGTTTTATAGAGCTAACTTTTATTTCGCCTATTCTTTCACTTGCTTCACCAGTGGTTTTTTCCGGTATTAAAGCGCCTAACCCCTTACCCAATCTTTTCTCCATATGCCACCTCTTTATTTTATGCTGTCGTCAAATTAAAATCGCTGTCATTCTGAGGCCCAAAGGGCCGAAGAATCTTTACGTTAAGATCCTTCGCTCGCCTCGGCTCGCTCAGGATGACACTTACACAACACGTTTATCCTCAATAGGTTGTACCGTTTCGCCTAGAACTTCTTTCGCAAAATTATGGTACGCTTGCGCGCCATTAGAATTTTTGTCATACAGCGCTATCGGCTTGCCGAACCCCGGTGCCTCGGTAAGCTTAATGGATCTTGGGATGACAGTTTTGTAAACTTTGTCGCTAAAAAATTTTTTAACTTCGCCTATTACTTCCTTCGTGAGATTTGTCCTGTAATCAGCCATCGTGAGAAGAACGCCTTCAACCTTTAATTCGCCGTTCAAATTGTCCCTGATAAGGGTTATGGTATTCATGAGCTGTGAAAGCCCCTCCAGGGCGTAATATTCGCATTGTATGGGTATTATAACGGAGCCCGCGGCCGTAAGCGCATTCACGGTTAACAGGCCCAAAGAAGGCGGGCAATCAATCAGGATAAAGTCATATTGTTTTTCTAATTTCTCAATCGCTTTTCGCAATCTATATTCTCTGCTCATTAAATTCACAAGTTCCACCTCGGCGCCGGTAAGGTCGAGATGGGACGGGGCTATGTCCAGGTTCTCAATCTGGCTCGGCTTGATGATAGATCCCAATGACGCGTGTTCGTGTAATACGTTATAAATGCTGGATTTGACGGAATGCTTGTCAATGCCTACGCCGCTTGTCGCGTTTGACTGCGGGTCGAGATCGATAAGGAGTGTTTTGGAGTTGTTTATAGCGAGGTACGCGGAAAGATTTATGGTGGTTGTTGTCTTACTCACGCCCCCCTTCTGATTACAAATGGCTATTGTTTTTGGCATATTATAAAGTTTCCACGTGGAAACTAATATACTAACTCACTCACCCGATGCGGCCTCTTTGCCAACCTCATCGGTTTCTTATGGCTAGTTTACCTAATATATGGAGAAATGTCAACCCCTTACGGATCCTCTGTCATTCTGAGGCGCCTCGCCGCCGAAGGCGGCAGGGCGCTGTCTCCGACCCTACGGGTCGTAGACCCGGAGGGA
>CAZYPU010000022.1:0-16664 GCA_964649665.1 uncultured Planctomycetia bacterium | reverse complement strand
CGTTTATGAGGATCATATTTAAAGGGATTTATATTCAAAATCAGGAAATTGTTAAGGTTGATATTAATCAGCCGTGGAAGATGTGCTATGACGAGGCGTTGAAGGATCGTCAGGCAGAAGAAGGAGTAAAATGTCAGAAAAAGAGCGAAACGACGCCAAAAAGGGCGAAAATAAAGACAAGCCGGGGCACGGAAAGCGTATACTTTTGCGTACCTTCGGATGTCAGATGAACGAGAGGGATTCGGAATTTATCGCCGGCCTGTTCTTAAAGAGGGGATACAGGCTCGCCGATTCGCCGGATGGCGCCGATATTATACTTTTTAATACCTGTTCCGTAAGGGAACACGCCGAAAAGCGCGCCATAAGCAGTATGGGCCAGCTGATGCATAAGTACGAAGATAAAAAGATATACGCCGTGGCAGGATGCGCGGCGCAGGCGTTAAAGGAAAAGCTTTTCAAACAGCTGCCAAAACTCAATATCGTCTGCGGAACAGGGGAAATCGCGCGTCTGCCGGAACTTGTAAAAGAAGCCCCCGGCCGCAGGATAGCGGCACTTGACGGCATCGACGCGCCGCTGCCGGAGTCAAGCCTTTCTTACAGGACGAGTAAAAACCATGCCTACGTGTCCATAATGCGCGGCTGTGACAACTTTTGCAGTTATTGCATCGTGCCTTATGTAAGAGGGCGTGAACGTTCGAGGAGGGAAGGCGATATAATAAATGAGATAAGGGATTTGGTTGCCGGCGGCATTACTGACATAACGCTGTTAGGGCAGAATGTTAACTCGTATAAAGGGATTGCTCGCAATGACGGGGAAGGTAAAACGTGTAATTTTGTCCGGTTGCTTACAATTATCAATGGTGTCGAAGGCATGGAAAAAATCCGTTTTATGACCAGCCACCCCAAGGACGCAAACAATGAGTTGTTTAAAGCAGTGCGCGAACTTGATAAAGTCGTAAAACACCTGCACCTTCCGCTTCAGTCGGGCTCGGACCGCATACTCCGGCTTATGAACAGGGGCTATACGGCGGAGAAGTATCTGGGGCTTGCCGCCGGAGCGCGTAAAATCGTTCCGGGATTGCGTTTTACAACGGACATAATTACCGGTTTCCCCACGGAGAAAGAGAAAGATTTTGAAGATACCCTTCGGATGATGAAAAAAATAAAATTCGATTTCGCCTATATTTTCAAATATTCGCCCAGGCCCGGTACAACCGCGGCGAAGCTGGAAGATGACGTGCCGGAAGACGTAAAAAAAAGGAATCACAGGGCCCTTCTTGACCTGCAAAAGGAGATCTCGAGGAGAAAAAATGAAAAAAATTGCCGCCATTCTCGCGTTTAGCCTGCTTATTATCTGCCCGGGCGCAGAGGCGCGCCAGGCGTCGAGGTCCGACTTTGTCGAAGACGTAAACATCCTGTTTTTGAGGGGCGACTACGCCGCTTTAATCAGGAAGGTGGAACGCCTCCTGCCGGAGCGGCGGCTTGGTTGCGACCAAAAAAAAGAAATCCTGTATCTTACCGGACTTTCCCATATACAACTTGGCGAATTCGATAAGGCAAGAGATCTGTTCCGGAATATGTCGGAAATGCGGGGAGATGCCTTTGAAGAGGAGGCGCATATCGGCATTGCCGATTCCTATTTTTACGAGAAAGAATATGATGACGCCATCGATGCTTACGAAACCTTCATGGGCATGTACCCCGATTCCGAGAGGGCAAGCAGTGTATATTACAATACCGCTCTCTGCTACGGGGCAAAGAAAAATACCAAGAAGGCAAACGCTTATTTCCAAAAAGTTAAAAATCAGTACGGCGGGAGTTTCGAGGCCGACAAAATCGAATATTTTCAGGCCTCGAAAAAGACAAGTTATTACATTGTTCAGCTCGGGGCATTCGGAAATCTTAGAAACGCGAAAAAACTTCAAAAAAGGTTAAGAAAGAAGAAATACGATTCCTACATACAGAGGGTTCGGCAAAACGACGGCGTTTTATACAGGGTGAGGGCGGGCAAGTTTTCAAACAAGTATTACGCGAAGCGGCTTTTGAGGAAGCTCAGACGCGACAGGTTCGCGGTGAGGATTATTGTTGAATAAGGTAATATTCATAGTGGGCCCGACCGCCTCCGGAAAGACCGAGCTTTCGGTAATGCTTGCCGAAAAAATAGATGGCGAAATAATTTCAGCCGATTCCATGCAGGCCTATAAGGGCATGGAGATAATAAGCCAGGCGCCCGCCAAAAGCGAACAAAAAAAGGCAAGGCACCACCTCATAGGTTTTTTAAAGGCGCGGGAAGAATATTCCGCCGCCCTATTTTCCAAAAAAGCCGGAAAGATAATACAGGGTATTTTAAAAAACGGAAAAATACCGATTGTAACGGGCGGAAGCGGGCTTTACGTGAGGGCGCTCCTCGACGGGATCTTCCCGTCGAAAGGGAAAAGCGAGGCCTTGAGAAAAAAACTGCGCACGGAGGCGGCTAAAAAGGGCGCTTTGTTTCTGCATAGAAAACTTGAAAAGCTCGATCCTTTCTCGGCCCGGAAAATACACCCCAATGACTTAAAGCGGGTTATAAGGGCGCTGGAGATACGCGAGCTTGAGAAAAAAACAAAATTCGATCTGGAAAAAGAAACCAAAGGCATAAAAGACAAATATGATATCGTGATTTTTGGCCTTGTGATGGATAGGGAGAAATTGTACAGGAAGATCCATGAAAGGGTGGATTCGATGTTCAGAAGAGGCCTCGTTCGGGAAGCGAAAAAACTCATGAAGCTGAACATGAGCATAACCTCGAAGAAGGCGCTCGGCATTAAACAGGTAGAGGGGTATCTCTCCGGAAATTACGGGCTCGAACATGCAGTGGAAATCTTAAAAAGGGATACACGCAGGCTCGCCAAAAGGCAGATTACGTGGTTCAGGCCGGATAAGCGGATTATATGGCTTGATTTAAGCCGCATGCATAAGGCCATGACCATACATTTTATGCGGGAGACAATAAAAGGCGCGGGATAATGGATATTTTACTTGTAAATCCGTCGCAGACGGAGGCTTACGGCGGGATGAAGCCGCCCGTGCAAATGCATATGGGGCTTGCGTATATTGCCGCGACACTCGAGAAAAGCGGCAATCTCGTGGAAATAATGGATATCGACGCCGAGGGTTTAAGCCTGTTGGACTTCGCGAAAGCCGTAAAAGCGAAAAAGTACGATATAGCGGGATTTACAGTTACGAGCCCTACGCTTTCGTCGGCTTTGAAGCTGGCAAATGAAGTTAAGAAACAAAGCCCGGCGACACTGACCGTTTTTGGGGGTATTCATGCCACAATCAGGCCGCGGGAAACACTGGGCTTTGGCTGCGTAGACGTTGTCGTAAAGGGTGAAGGTGAAATCACATTCAGGGAAATAGCCGAAAGCCTCGCGCATAAACGTGATTTGTCGGATGTAAAAGGCCTGGCCTACAAAAAAAACGGCACCCTTGCGGAGACGCCGGCGCGGCCGCTTATAGATAACCTGGATGAGCTGCCCTTTCCCGCAAGAGACCTCTTCAAAAAAAGGGCATATACATACCCCGACGCCTTATATCGCGATACGGCGCCGGTGATTACAAGCCGGGGATGCCCCGGCATGTGCACCTACTGCAATGTTCGCCAGATTTTCGGCAATGTTTTCAGGGCAAGGAGCGCCCGGAATGTAGCCGAGGAGATAGAGTTTCTCGTAAGCAAAATGCGCGTAAAAGAAATCCACGTCTGGGACGATAACTTTACGACGGTAAAGAAAAGGGTGTTCGAAATACGCGACGAAATCAGAAAAAGAAACCTTAAGGTAAAATTCGCTTTTCCCAACGGCATACGGGCGGATTTTCTGAGCGAAGAGATCCTGAAGGCGCTAAAAGACATGGGAACCTACAGTATAGCCGTGGGTGTAGAGAGCGGCTCGCAGGAAGTTTTAAACAAAGCCCGCAAGGGAGTAAAGCTCCGGAAGGTCGAAGAGGTTTTCGCGCTGGCGAAGAAAATGAAACTCGAGATGTGGGCGTTTTTCATGATAGGGCTCGTCGGAGAGGATCCGCACACCGTAAAGCAAACAATTGATTTCGCCGGAAGGCTGGATCCCGATGTGGCGAAGTTTCACATATTAAAGCCCTATCCCGGAACCGAAGTTTACGATTACCTGCGGTCGAAAAATTTCATCTTAACGGAAGATTACGATCAATTCGGAATCCACACCCCGCCGGTTCATAGGCTCGAGCGGCTCCTTCCTTTTGAAATGCTGAGATGGCAGAAGAAGGCGTATAAGCGGTTTTACCTGAGGCCCCGGCAAATCGTAAAACAAATCTTAAGGATCAGGACATTCAACAGATTCATCGTTAACCTCGGGGCGGGGGCGGGTTTATTCAGGATGATTTTGTTCAAGAAAGGGTAAGCTGCATGGAAAAAGCATTACTTGTAACGCTGAAATTAAAGCGAAAGAACACGACCTGGAGGCCCGAGGAGAAGGCTTCCGAGCTCGTCCAGCTTGTGAAATCAAGCGGCGCGGAAGTCGTCCACGAGATGATCGCCGCGCGGGACGTGCCGTCAGCCACATTTTTTATCGGCAAGGGAAAAGCCGAAGAAATATCGCTTTTGTGCGCCGAAAAAAACATAAGCGTTGTCATATTCAATAATGACCTGACAGGAACACAGCAGAAAAACCTCGAAGATATCATCAATGTTAAGACGATAGACCGCACCCAGCTTATTCTGGATATTTTCGCCAGGCGCGCTAAATCCAATGAAGGCAAAATACAGGTAGAATTGGCTCAACTTTTATATTTATTGCCGAGGCTTGCCGGAACGGGCATATTTCTTTCGAGGCTCGGCGGCGGGATAGGGGCAAGGGGCCCCGGCGAACAAAAGCTGGAGATTGACCGGAGAAGGATAAGAGGCAAAATTACAAAATTAAAAAAGGACCTGGATAAACTTAGCATGCAGCGTTCCACCCGGCGCAAACAGCGCGCCAAATTTTCGCTTCTCACAATTGCTATCGTAGGATATACGAATTCCGGCAAATCAACTCTTTTAAACGCCTTGACCGGCTCCGGCGTCTACACGCAGGATGGGCTCTTCAGCACGCTTGATCCTATTATAAAAAGCTTTGTCCTCCCGAATAATCAGAAGGTTTTGTTTGCGGACACCGTAGGATTTCTAAACGAACTGCCGCACCACCTGATAGAGTCCTTTAAGGCCACCCTGGAAGAGGTGATGTACGCCGATGTTCTCCTACACATCGTGGATATAAGCCACCCAAAGGCGAAAGAAATGGAAAAAGCCGTTTTCGGCGTGCTGGCGGAACTCGGCGCAGAGGAGAAGCCCATGATTACCGCCTTGAATAAAATAGACATGGTAAGCGAAAATGAAGTGCGGCGATTGACGAGGGAATTCAAAGACGCGATACCCATTTCCGCGCTGAAAAAGATGAACTTTCAGGACCTGATCGACAAGATCGTGCTGCATCCCGGTAATATTGTAAAAGCCTACACAATCGTGCTGCCGCAGCATAAAGCAAGCCTCATAAGCCTGATACACGAAAAAGGCCGCGTCTTAAAACGCGAATACCGCGATGAAAATGTGCATCTCGAAGTCCAGCTCCCCGCGAGCTTCTACGAGAAGATCAAGAAAGAGGTATAGAGGGACAGCCTTTCGGCTGCTGTCTCCGCTATTCTCGTGGAGACACCAGTATTTTTCCCAGTAAATAATTCCCTTGACAGAAAAAGGGTTTGTGCTAAAATATCATATTAGCACTCTTTGACAGAGAGTGCTAAATTCATTTAAGATTATGACAATAAACAGAGAGAAACGGAAAAATAGGATACTGGAGGCCATCATAAGGGCCCATGTGACGAGCGCCCTTCCCGTCGGCTCGAAATACATAGCCCGCATTCTCGGCCTGTCCAGCGCGACCATAAGAAATGTGATGATCGAACTGGAGAAAGAGGGCTACATTACACACCCCTATACATCCGCCGGCAGGATACCTACCGATCTTGGGTACAGAAGGTATGTCGACAGCAGGATGTTCGTCGCGGAATTTCCGCGAAAAAATATACTTACGCGGCTCAGGGAACACATAAGCCGGAAAAAGTTTTTTGAAGAAATAATCGAATATGCGTCTTCCGCTATCTCGAAAATAACCAATTATACGGGCATAGCGCTTTCGCCGAACAACAGATTGTATTTCGACGGCACATACCACATGCTCGAGCAGCCGGAATTTATGGAGCTGGGTATGGCGCGTGATTTCCTGAGGGTTATAGAAGAAAAAAGGGAATTTGCGCGCATCATGAACCAGGATCTGGAGTCAAGCGGAACCGCCATACGCATAGGCCGCGAGAACATGTACGAAGAACTGCATAGCTGTACCATTATAACGTCTCCTTACAAATTCAAGAAGCGCACATCCGGCAGCATAGGCATTATCGGCCCCATGAGGATGCGCTACGATGAGGTTGTGCCCGTTGTGCAATATCTGGCCGAAATAACTACGGAAGCGCTCGAAGGGGTTTACGCATGAACCCCGTTCGAAATTTCGTGAAGAATTTTAGTATTATCACTCTTTAGAGGAGGTTTTAAAGATATGTCCGAGCCGCACAACAAAGAGGAGAAGAAATTTTCAAACGGGGCGAATAAAGAAACGAAAGAACCAAAAGCGCCCGACCCTTCGACAAGCTCAGGGTCGCCCCAGGCAAACTCTGGGGGCGAGGCCATAGATTATAAAGACAAATGGCTGCGCGCCCTGGCGGAATACGAAAATCTTAAAAAACGCGTCGAAAAAGAAAAAAGCGAAACCGTAAAGTTTTCGACCCAGTTTCTCATGATAGAGCTTTTCCCCATAATGGATAGCTTTGACAGCGCCATAAAGGCGATCGAGAAATCGAATGACAAGGAGTCGTTCCTGAAGGGGATCAAGATGCTTCAGGGCGAGTTTCACAGGGTGCTCGAGGTCAACGGCCTGAAAAAGATTAAAACGATAGGAGAAAAATTCAATCCGAATCTCCACGAAGCGGCCGAGCAGGTATTTACCGATAAGTTTCCCGAAGGCATCGCAGCGGAGGAAATAAGAAGCGGTTACACTTTGAATGACCGGCTCCTGAGGCCGGCATTGGTTAAGGTTTCGAAAGGAAAAGAAAAAAAATAGATTCCCCTCCCGCAGGGGCGGGACCAGGGCGGTTTTTAAGCACAAAAATCGGAGGTAAAAAATGGCAAAGGTAATAGGAATTGACTTAGGGACTTCGAACTCAGCGGCCGCATTTATGGAAAAGGGCAGGCCCACGATTATACCGAGCGCAGAGGGCGCGGGAATCGCAAGCGGCAAGGCATTTCCTTCATATGTGGCGTTTACCAGGGATGGGCAAAAACTCGTCGGGGAGCCGGCCAAGCGCCAGGCGTCCATAAATCCCGAGGGCACCGTAATGGCCGCCAAAAGAAAGATGGGCACTGATTACAAGTTCAAGGTGTACGGCAAGGAATACACGCCCCAGCAGGTCTCGGCCTTTATCCTGCAGAAAATAAAGCAGGACGCCGAAGCTTACCTCGGAGACAGCGTAAACGAAGCCGTTATAACGTGCCCGGCATATTTTAATGACAACCAGAGGCAGGCCACTAAAGACGCGGGCGAGATAGCGGGACTGAAGGTCTTAAGAATCATAAATGAGCCAACGGCAGCGTGCCTGGCTTACGGGTTAAACAAAGTCGGCAAGGAGCTGAAAATCATGGTGTTTGACTTCGGCGGGGGAACACTCGACGTTACCGTAATGGAGATGTGGGCCGAAGGCGGATTTAAAGTTCTTTCCACGAGCGGCGACACCGAGCTCGGCGGAACGGACATGGATAAAATTCTCATAGATTATATCGCCGAGCAGTTTAAGAAAGAAAGCGGCGTTGACGTGAGAAAGGACAAGATGGCCATGCAGCGCCTGAGAGAAGCCGCCGAAAAGGCAAAAGTCGAACTTTCAAGCTCTATCACGACGGATATAAACCTGCCCTATATAACTGCGGACCAGACGGGCCCCAAGCATCTTACCATGTCCATTAACCGCGCAAAACTGGAAGAGTTGATCATGCCTGTCATAGGAAAATGCAAACACCCGCTGGAGCAGGCAATCAGCGATGCCAAGCTTGACAGGAAAGACATAGATAAGGTCATCATGGTCGGCGGCCCTACCAGGATGCCCGTCGTCCAAAAATTCGTCGAAGATTTTCTCGGCAAAAAGATAGAAAGGGGGATAGACCCCATGGAGTGCGTTGCGATGGGGGCCGCGGTACAGGGAGCGATAATGAAGGGTGACGCGAAAGACGTCCTCCTTCTAGACGTTACACCCCTTTCGCTCGGAATAGAAACTCTCGGCGGCGTTTCTACCAAACTTATTGAACGGAACACGACCATACCTACGAAGAAAAGTCAGATTTTTTCAACGGCCGCGGATAATCAGCCCGCCGTTACGGTGAGGGTCCTGCAGGGCGAGCGGCCGATGGCAGGCGACAACATTGAACTTGGCAGATTCGATCTCGTAGGGATCCCGCCGGCGAGGCGCGGCGTGCCCCAGATCGAGGTAACGTTCGATATCGACGCAAACGGAATAGTCCACGTGCACGCCAAGGATCTGGGTACGGGTAAGGAGCAGTCAATAAAGATAAGCGCGCCCAAAAAGCTTTCGAAGGAAGAGATAGAGAAGCTGGTAAAACAAGCGGAAAAATTCGCCGAAGAGGACAAAAAACGAAAAGAAGAGGTAGAGGCGGTAAATCAGGCCGATACCCTTGTTTATACGGTGGAAAAGTCGCTCGCGGATTACGGCAGTAAGATTTCCGCTTCCGAGAAAGAAAGCATCGAGAATAAATTGAAGGAAACAAAAGAGGCCATTGCCTCAAAAGATGTCGCCAGAGTAAAAAAGGCCGTCGAAGAATTATCAAAAGCCTCGCACAAGCTGGCCGAAGAGGTCTATAAAGAGGCCCAGAAGAAGCAGCAGACGGGCGCGGGCCCGAAAGGCGAACAGGCGGCCAAAGACGAAAAGTCGGCCAAAGGCGGGGCCGCCGAAAAAAAAGACGATGTCGTTGACGCCGAATACAAGGTAGAAGACGAGCCGGACGCAAACAAAGGCAAGAGGTGAGTAAGCGCGACTATTACGAAGTGCTGGGCGTAAGAAAAGACGCCGCCTTCGATGAGATAAAACGCTCTTACAGGAAACTGGCCATACAGTGCCATCCGGACAAACACCAGGGTGACAAGGCCGCCGAGGAAAAATTCAAGGAAATTTCCGAGGCCTATGAAATCCTGAGTGATTCCGATAAAAAGGCCGCTTACGACCGCTTCGGCCACGAGGGCCTGAAAGGCGCTTTCGGCGGAAGCGGTTTTGGCTGGCAGAATTTCTCGCACGCCGAAGACATATCCGATCTTTTCTCGAACATCGGAAATATTTTCGGTGGTTCCGGATTCGATGAATTGTTCGGTTTCGGCCGACAGAGGAAGCAAAGCACCCCGCGCCGCGGCAGGGATATCGAGTATGAATTGAAGGTAGAATTCATTGAAGCCGTATTAGGCGCCGAAAAAAACATAGAAATTTCCCGCTACGATACCTGCGCAGCCTGCAAGGGAAGCGGCGCAAAATCCGGCACGAAAGACACGGTTTGCCCTACCTGTAACGGGAGGGGCCAGACAAGCGCATCCAACGGTTTTTTCAGCATATCCCGGACGTGTACTGCCTGCGGCGGATCGGGAAGAGTAATAAAAAATCCCTGCCGGAAATGTAACGGCAGCGGCAAGGTAAAAGAGGCGCGAAAAATCAATGTTAAAATACCCGCCGGCGTTGACACCGGAATGAGGCTGAGGGTTACAGGTGTTGGGGACGCGGGCGAAAAAGGCGGCCCGAGAGGCGACCTGTACGTCGCGATACACGTAAGAGAACATGAGCTTTTCAGGCGTCACACTAACGATATATACTGTGACGCGAAGGTAAATTTTACCCAGGTGGTATTCGGGACCGAACTGGATGTCCCCACGGTGAACGGGAATATAAAAATGAAGATACCGCCGGGTACGCCAAGCGGAAAGGTGTTCAGACTGAAGGGGAAAGGGGTTCCCAACCTTATGTCCGGTTTGGGGCGCGGCGACCAGCTGGTCAGACTCAGCGTAGATGTTCCCAAGCGCCTTACGGAAGAGCAGAAAAAACTTCTGAAAGAGTTCGAGCGCACTTTAGGGGAAAAGGCAACATCGAAAGGTTTTTTTAACAGAGTCAAAAAAACCTTTAAGTAGAGGAATTGCGGCATGCCGACGTACGATTACAAATGCGTGAAATGCGGAAATATGTTCGAACAGTTCCAGAGCATGACCGCGGAGCACATAAAAAAGTGCCCGAAATGCAAGGGCGCGGTAAAACGGCTTATCGGTAAAGGCGCGGGGATTATCTTCAAGGGATCCGGATTTTACGCCACGGATTATAGGAAAAAACCAAAAATGCCCGCATGTCCGCTAAACAAGGACGACGGCGAAGGTTGTAAGGGCTGTCCAGACAAAAATGGCTGAAATAAAACCATTCAGGGGTCTTCTTTATAATGGTGACAAAGTTGATATAACAAGGGCTGTTACGCCGCCTTACGACGTGATTTCCCGGAGCATGCAAAACCGTTTTTACCACGCGGACCCGCACAACGTAATAAGGCTCATACTGGGAAAAGAAGAAAAAGAAGACACCCCGCATAGCAATAGATACACGCGCTCGGCGCTCACTTTAAACAGATGGATCCGGGATAAGGTCCTTATAAAAGACGCCGGGGGCGCCGTTTACATTTATACCCAGGAGTATCTTCACAAAGGAAAAAGAAGAAGGCGTATCGGTTTCATCGCCCTCATGAAAATAGAGGATCCGAAAGAAAGCGGTATTCTGCCCCACGAATACACGCTGAATAAACCGAAAGCCGACAGGGCGAACCTTATCGCAAAAACGAAGGCGAACCTAAGTCCGATCTTTTGCCTCTTCCGGGACAGGAAAAATGGGATCAACGGGATCTTGAGGCGTTTCGTAAAATCAGAGAAGTCGCTTTTTACCGTGGACATTGAAGGCGTAACGCACAGATTATGGAGGGCCGGCCGGAAAAACATTACCGGAGAAATAACCAGGCGCATGCGCGGCAGAAAAATATTCATCGCCGACGGACATCACAGGTACGAGGTTGCCCTGGCCTACAGGAACAAAATGCGAAAATTAAAAGGGTATAAGAAGAATGCCGACCATGTCATGATGTATTTTTCCAATTTGAGCGAAAAGGGAAACCTTACAATACTTTCTACGCACAGGGTCGTGAGGAATATACCCGGTTTCCGCGTAAAAAAAGTTATACCCGCGTTAAAAGAGTACTTCCTGGTAAAGAGCGCAGGCGGTGTAAGCGGCCTATTTGCGCGCCTTGGGAAAGGCCCGCGGAATAAACACTCCTTCGGCGCGTATTTCGGCGGGAAGCCGTACCAACTCCTTTTAAAAGAAAAGTATTCCGCGGCTGATGTTATAAATTCGAAAAAAGCAGGTGTCCTGAGGAGGCTTGATGTTACGATTCTCCACGATCTTGTTATAGACAAAATATTAGGCGTTAAAAACGCCGAAAGTAGTATAAAATATGTACGGAACGAAAAGGACGCCGTATCGCTTGTTGATAAAGGCGGTTACGAGATGGCGTTTTTCCTGAAACCGACCCGTATCTCAGAGATGACGGCCGCGGCGCAAAAAGGCGAGATGATGCCGCAGAAATCGACATATTTTTACCCGAAGCTTTTGACGGGGCTTGTTATTAATAAGTTTTGAATACACAGATGGGCACAGATAGGAATCACAGATGAGCACAGATATCTGCGCTCATCTGTAAAAACGTTATTTAACTTGAATCTGTGCTAATTTGCGCATGAAATAAGAGCGAAAGATGGCGTTATTCAAAAAAAATAAATACATAAAAGTAACCGTTTCGAAGAAAAAGAATATGCCCGGCGGCCTCTGGACCAAGTGCGAGGGCTGCGGCGAGATAATATACAACAAAAAACTCGAGGAAAACCTCTGTGTGTGTCCGAAGTGCAATTTTCATTTTACGCTGGGAATAAGAAAAAGAATAGAAATCCTTCTGGATAACGGCAATCTGGAAGAATACTACGGGGATCTGGAGACACTCGATCCCCTGAACTTTAAAGGGCCCAAGACCTATGCGGATAAGCTCAAAGAAGACCGCGAGATAACGGGCCTGAAGGAGGCGGCGGTTGTCGGTAAGGGTCGTATAAACAAGAAAAAGGCCGCTTTTGCATTTACGGATTCAAGGTTTATAATGGGTTCGATGGGCTCTGTGGTGGGGGAGAAAATAACGAGAATTACGGAGTTTGCCACCGAAGAGGGATTGCCGCTTATTATTGTTTCAGGTTCGGGCGGCGGCGCCAGAATGTATGAAGGCCTGCTTTCCCTGATGCAGATGGCGAAGACGAGCGCCGCGTTGGCGCGCCACGCCGAGAGTGGGGGGTTGTACATATCTGTCCTTACAAACCCTACTATGGCGGGAGTCCTGGCTAGTTTCTCGTCGCTCGGCGATGTAATTATTGCCGAACCGAGGGCGTTGATCGGTTTTACCGGTCCCCGCGTTATAGAACAGACCATAAGGCAGCGGCTGCCGGAAGGTTTCCAGAGATCGGAATTTTTGCTTGAACACGGCCTGATAGACATGATAGTTAACCGCAATGACATGCGGGAGAGGTTGTCGAGTTTGCTGGATTATCTCGGGTAAAATTGATACAATGAACCGGTTGCGATGAAAATCGTAAACGGTTCAGAAAAACGAAGACATTATGGCGCAGGTTAGTTTAAGAAACGTAAGCAAGGTTTTCAAAGGGAATGTCTTTGCCGTTAAAGACGTTTCCCTCGGAGTTGAAAATAAAGAATTCATGGTGCTCCTCGGTCCTTCGGGCTGCGGGAAATCCACGACACTCCGGATCATCGCCGGCCTCGAAGAAGCCACAAGAGGCGACGTCTATATCGGCAACGCCCTCGTCAACAACGTCCCGCCCAAGGACAGGAATATCGCGATGGTATTCCAGAATTACGCCCTGTATCCCCACATGAACGTCTACAACAACATGGCCTTCGGTCTTAAACTGAGGAAATACCCGAAAAGCGAAATTGACAAGAGGGTAAAGGATGCGGCCGGCATTCTCGGACTGGACAAGCTTCTGAACAGGCGGCCGAGAGAACTCTCCGGCGGCCAGAGACAAAGGGTGGCGGTGGGAAGGGCCATTGTGCGCAAGCCCCTCGTATTTTTATTTGACGAGCCCCTGAGCAATCTTGACGCCAAGATGAGGGTGCAGATGAGAACCGAACTGAACAGGCTGCACATAAGGCTTCAGGCCACGATGATTTACGTAACGCACGACCAGACCGAAGCGATGACGCTCGGCAACAGAATTGTCGTTATGAATGAGGGCGTGATCCATCAAATAGGAAGCCCTACCGTCATTTACGACAAGCCGGTTAATAAATTTGTGGCCGGTTTCATAGGAAGCCCCCCCATGAATTTCGTGGAAGGCGAGATTATAAACAAAGATTCAAAATTATATTTTAACGAAACCGGCGGCAGGATAAGGGTGAAGGTTGTTGAGGAGATGATGTCGAAACTCGCCCCGTATGCCGGCAGGAAACTCATATTCGGCATCCGTAGCGAGGATATTTACGACAAGCTTTTTGCCTCGGAGGCCCCGCCGGAAAACACGGTAGCAATGGCCTGCGAGGTTGTGGAGCCCATGGGCAGCGAAGTATATCTGCACCTTTCCACCGGAAAACATTCCCTGATAGCGAAAGTAGGCAGCCATGACAACCCGCCCATCAACCAGGATATGGATCTTGTTTTTGACATGGCCAAGGTTCACTTCTTCGACAAGGATACGGAAAAGACGATAGTTTAAACGGGGAACCCTACCCTAATCATGCGCCACCCAAGGACCAGAACTTTCGCCGGATTCACTTCCTTTTTGGCCTGGATGCTTTTTCTGATTTTTATCAAGGATTTGAGAGGCGCCCTCCTTTACGAGTCCGCCGGGTTTTACGAAACTTCGATTATACTGCTTTTTTACTTAAGCATTCCGGTTTTCTTCATATGGATAACGATGGGTCTGATTTCCGGAAGCGCGACGCTCCTTGTAACCTATTTTATTCTGGCCGTTTTCTTCGAAAGAACGATATATACCTTACCTGTTATTTGCCTGGCCGCAACAAGCTTTATCGGTTACAGGCTGCACAGAACTTTTGAGGACGACATCAAAAAGCTGCGCCTCGAAACCGAAGAGGCGAGCGAGAAGGCGAACCTCCTCGGCGCCGAAATCAAATCCCGCCAAAACGATACATTCAGGATAAGAAGCAGCCTGGAAAGGACCACCCGCCTGAAGAGGATAATAGAGGATTACAGCCTGGCGCTTTCCGAAGAAGACGTTCGGGATTCTATCATCAGGAACTGTTTTGAGCTGTTCGAAGAGGAAAGCCGCGCGCTTCTTTACATGGTCGATACCAAAAGGCAGGAGCTTAAGCTGGTGCGCTCCAGAAAAAGTGATACCGCTTCCCCGGTGAAAGCCAAGCAGGGGGACGCTTTTGACCGCTGGGTCCTGCGGCGCCGCAGCCCGCTTCTCGTCGGAGATATATACAATGATTTCAGATTTTCCCTGGAACCCAAAGAGCTGGACGAGGGCTTTAGAGCGGTGATCAGCACTCCCCTTACAAGCAAGGACAAGATCATGGGGATCCTCCGCGTTGACAGCCGGAAGAAAGGCAAATTTACCCAGCGGGACCTGCGGTTTTTGGATATTATAGCCGACCTCTCGAGCATTTCGCTCGAAAACGCCGCGCTCTACAACAAAGTGCAGGACCTGGCCATTCATGACAGTTTGACCGGACTTTACGTCCACAAGTATTTTCACCAGAGGCTGCGGGATGAGATAAAGCGCGCATTGAGGAACAATATAGACATTTCCCTTTTGATGTTTGACCTCGACGATTTCAAACTTTATAACGACCGCTACGGCCACAGCGCCGGGGACCTTGCGTTAAAACACATTTCTTCGATCCTTAAAGATTTTGCCGAACCGGGTGACATTATATCCCGCTACGGCGGCGAGGAATTCATGCTGCTCGTTTTGAACAAAGACAAAAAAACCGCTGCAAAAATCGCCGAACGCGTAAGGCAAGGCATAATCGAGGCGCCTTTGGTTTTGAGAAGGGCAAAGACAACGATTACGGCGTCCGTCGGAGTCGCTTCCTGCCCGGCTGAGGCAAAAACGGTTGAGGAATTCTTAATGCTGGTCGACGCCCGTCTCTATAAAGCCAAAAGGGCCGGCAAAAACAGGGTGTGGGACAAGTGACCGAAGCGAACAATCTTATATTTCTCGTCTCTTTTCTCGGCCTCCTGCCGCTTGCAATCAGGCTCGGCAAGGAAATGCTGGATGGCGAGAGGCGGATTTTTAAAGGGTCACTGAGAGAAAAAGAAGAGCAGCTCACCGGCCCTTCCCGGGCCCTGGAAAACATAAACCGCGAAAAAGCATATCTCGAAGAAAAGCTCACTAATCTTTCAAGGCTCTACGCGATAACGAAAGAAATGTCTTTCAGCTTAAGGTTTACGGAGCTGTTTAAATTGCTAAAGGATTTCCTGACGGAGAACTTCCGGTTTGAAAAGTTTAAAATCGTCTTTTTCAAATATGACAATGCCAAAATATCCGTTGACAGATCTTACGGCATAAGCGCCGCTTCGGAGGGCTACGTGAAACTTGAGCCCGCTTTAAGCGACATAGCCGCGTCCGCCGCAAAATCAAAAAAGCATATATTTCTTAAGGCGCAAGAGGATCTTTTCAGTTTCGGGTTTCCGCCAAACGTAAAAAATATTCTGGTTATTCCGCTTATAGCGCGAAGAAAAGCGATTTCCGTAATCCTCATCGAAAATACGAGTCCCGACGAGCGCGATAAGTTCCTGATACTCGCCCCGCAGGTTGCCCTGCAGATAGAAAGGATAGGTCTTTTCGACGAAGTGGAGAGGCTTTCGGTAACGGACGGACTGACGGGGACATTTCTGAGGCGCTATTTTCTTCTCAGATTTACGGAGGAGGTCGCGCGGGCGAAGGAATGCCATACGAACATATCTTTTATTATGGCGGACCTTGACAATTTCAAAAATTGCAACGACCGTTTCGGGCATCTTGTAGGCGATGTTGTCCTGAAAGAAATAGCGGACATCCTGAAAGAAAATGTGCGGGAAATAGACCTGGTGGCGAGATTCGGCGGAGAGGAATTCTGCATACTTCTTCCGGAAGCGGATAAAGCCGGCGCGCATGCCGTTGCGGAAAGAATCAGGAGCTCGGTCGCCGGGCACACCATAAAGGCCTATGACGAGTCGGTCCGGATAACAGTGAGCATGGGTATAAGTTCTCTTCCGGCGAACGCTTCCACCGGGGACGAGCTCGTCGAAAACGCGGATAAAGCACTCTACGAAGCGAAGCGTCAGGGCCGCAACCGGATTTGCCTGAGGGCGTAAAAGATTTCTCACTCACTTTTCTGCTTAACTGCCGAAAGACCGGATGGGGCGCAGGGTCTCCGGCGAATATTTTCGACCGTAGAATTTAGTAATTTGCGAAATTGCAATACCA
>CAZYPU010000021.1:14724-18397 GCA_964649665.1 uncultured Planctomycetia bacterium | reverse complement strand
TTTAAAGAGGCGAATGATGGCGATGAAGCCGTTGAATTCGTTAAACAAAATCCATGCGACCTTATCCTGCTTGATATTAAAATGCCGAAAAAAAGCGGCATGACTGTCGTAAAAGAAGCAAAAGAAATAAACCCGAAAATCGATATTTTGATAGTCTCGGCATGGGTAAGCGACGACGTGGCCGAAGAAGCCCTGAAATTAGGCGCAACAGACTACGCTGTAAAACCCATGGACTTGAAAGCCATCTCTTTGAAATTCTCCAACATACTGAATAGAAGAGGCCAGAAGATTAGTAAGATTTAGTGGATAAGTTTCATCCGAGGGATAAACAAGTTAAATCCGACGGTAAACACACTAATTCTCGACGAGAAAAAATATCTTTACATTCTTGAACCGTTGTGGTATATTTACGCTTGTAAACGGAAGATTAATAAATGAAGAAAGCAAAAAAGAGCAACACAAATAAAAGTATTATTTCCGAGATCAAAGAAGAATTCAAGCGACACATGGGCGCGTTGATGGAGCAGATGCGCAAAGAGGTCAAGACAGTGGGCGAAGGGCATAGTTCTCTCTCGGGTAAAATAAATAAAATTGGATCAGAGGTTGAGATAGTTAGGTCCGAATTAGGGATTGTTAAGTCCGAAGTGGGGTCGATCAAGTCAGAATTGCAGTCGGTAAAAATGGCTGTTATAGATACGAATCAAACAGTCAAATCCATAGGAAAAAAACTTGATAATCACGAAACACGCATATCAAAGCTTGAAGAAAAAGTACACGCATAATATTTACCTGTTTGAATATTCCAAATAGTCCTTCCTAAACATACCTTGTTGTAAAATCCAGAAGACTGTCTTGTCACATTCACGCTACGGGTGTCTCTATGTCCGCTAATCGTACTTAGCAGGGATTGGGATACGGAGCAGTTTGAGGATGGGATTTTCGGAAAATGGGGACACATCCTATTTTTCTTCCCCCAGCCCTCCTTTTGGCCTTGTCCTTATTCCAATTCTTGTTTTTTTTGGGCTATCTAACTAACCGATAAAATCTCACTTTCTTTTTCCCCCGCAATCTTTTTTCAAAAATAATGCCCGCAAAATAACATTTCTTACGTCTATACATATGGAGGAACAAATTAGGGAAAGGAGGTGAATTTATGAAAAGCTTTATCAGTAAACAGAAACAAATTCCTATCAGTGAAATATTAAAAATGGGAAAGCATCTTCTAACTGGAAGATTAACGGTGAAGGAAAAAGAATTTATAATAATGACTCTTGCACACAGTCCGACCAAACAGGCACTTCATATTTTAGAAACATACAACAAAATGCTTGTCAGTCTAAAGTATTTTACACAATTTGCGCTTGAAGAATGCAAATGGTGGAATGAATAGAAAATGCCAAGAATAGCGAGGATGACAGAGGTGGATTTCCCGCATCATGTAGTACAAAGGGGAAATAACAGGCAGAAGATATTTTTCAATAGCAACGATAAGAAGAAATATCTAGATTTGTTAAGAAGATATATCAAGGAGTGCCCCTGCAAAACAAACACCTATTGCCTTATGCCGAATCATGTCCATATGATTCTGGTTCCCCTAATAGTTAATGCACTTTCTAAAATGATGCAAAAATTGAGCCTGGGATATACGCAGTACATAAATAAGAAATATAAAAGAACAGGAAGGCTCTGGGAATGCAGGTTCTATTCGTCCTTAATAGAGAGCGACAGCTATCTTTGGGCTGCTTGCCGCTATGTAGAAAGAAATCCTGTACGAGCCGGGATGGTTGATAAACCAGAGCATTATAAATGGTCTAGTGCTAGTCTTGGATATTCCAAACAGAAACAGAATGATTTCGTAGATCCTATATGGTACAATAATCTTGAAAGGCAGGAATATATGAAATTCTTAGCCCAACGGGATGAAGAAAATGAGATCGCCATAATTCGGAAAGCAACATTTAAAGGAACGCCTTTGGGTTCCGCAAATTTCATTAAATACATATCAGAAAAATTGGACATCAAAATAAAAACAAAGCCGAAAGGCAGGCCTAGAAAAGAAAAATAGGATGTGTCCCCATTTTAAGAAAGCAGGTCAAAGCTGATGATAAATATACCGATTCTCGACGAGAAAAAATATCTTTACAACCACGGGCCGTTGTGGTATAGTTACGCTTGTAAACGAAGGATTAATAAATGAAAAAGAGAAAAACTTCTAAACAGGTTCAAAAAAATAGTGATCTCGAGCACAGTACCAGAGTGTTGCTTGAGAATATGAGTTCTGATATAAAGAGAGTAGCCGAAGGTCATAGCACCATTATTCGAAAGCTTGAGACACATGATGCTCGGTTCGTTTCTATAGACCAAAGATTTAACCGAATTGAGACCGTTGTTACTGATACGAATAAACAGGTCAAAGAAATAAAGGGGAAAATAACTGATCACGAAACACGTATTACAAACCTTGAAGAAAAAGTACACGCATAATATTCATCCGTTTGATAATTAAGGGACACACAACTTAATTCATCGGCCAAAACCGACTTGTCAATGAATTAAGTTGTGTGTCCCCTTAATTCCGCCAGCCTCAAGATAGACCTTGAGGCTTTTTGCTTTTGGTGGTATATTTAAGGTACCCTGTCCTGTTTGGAAGCGGGGCAGTGTCCCGTGTGGAACCAAGACACTGTCCTGTGTGAACAAGGACGCGTGTCCTGTGACCGAAGGAAATCTCGCGACCAACGGGAGTCCCGCGTACCGCAATGAAACATACAAGGCCATGCGGGGTGCTCCACGATACAAAATATAGGCCGCGCGGGATTGGGAGAGACAACGTCTTTAGGTATTCAAAATATGAAAATAATTATCGCAGGCTTAGCTAAATCTGGCACAAGCGCCTTGGCTTTCCGGCTAAAAAATACGCTGTCTCATAACACGATATTCTTGCATGAACCTTCGAGGTATACCCTTTCCCGGGAAGAGCCTTCCCGGCCTGTGTTAGCCAAGGCCCTGCTTTACAACGCCCCAAACGAGGTTGACTATGAAAGTTTCGGGTGTTTCGATAAAAAGATCCTGATTGTGAGGGATCCCAGGGACAGGCTTGTAAGTTCGATTTTATATCAGGTAGTCGGTTCTTTTTGGGAGGACAACAGAAAAGTAACAAAATTTATAGATTTGTTAAAGCGCAAGGAATCAGCGCCTGATACGGTTTCGGTGCTGATGTTTGCGCGGCTACTTGAAAAATACAGGTGGCATTATTTTTGGAAGAAGTCATTATCGAGTCCGAAACCCGGAAAAATACGAAAAAGACTGGAAAGTGTCAATTTTTGGAAAAGCAGCATGTATGGCGGGCATCTTTCGCTCGCTATGGAATTTCACAGCAAACATCGGGACTATTTCGTGATAAAATACGAGGATTTCATTTCCGGTAAAACCGAAGGCTTGGAAGAATACTTGGGCTTTCGATTATTAAACGATGTAATCCATGACAGAAAACTTGACATGGTAGCACGGACGAAAAAAAGCGGCGGATGGAAAAATTGGTTTCTTGACGAAGACATAGCCTTTTTCAGGCCGCGTTTCCTGGATTTTATGAAAAGATACCGCTATGCCGATGAGTGGAGGGTTAATAGATTTCCTAAAATATGCGATAAACTATCTCGAAAATCGTATTTCTATC
>CAZYPU010000021.1:0-14714 GCA_964649665.1 uncultured Planctomycetia bacterium | reverse complement strand
TTCTACCGTTGACATTGGCGATAATAACAATATAATATACGTACTTAATGAGGAGGGGAAAGCACTTTGAGCATGCTTGATTTATCAAAGAAGAGACACCGGTTGAGAATCGTAGATCCGGCCTACCCGACATTTAATATCTATTCATATTCGGCAGGGCGCACTACGGCATTGGGACCTGTCTGTGTAGCTACTGCCGCAAATGAAATGGAAGGGTGGGATGTCGAAGTTATTGACGAAAACAACCTTCGTTGGTACGGACCTAAAGCCGAGTTCAAGGGGGCCGACCATGAATTTCTGCAGCAATTGAGGCCCGCGGATATTGTTGGATTATACGGCGGACTAACCAGCACCGTTCCCAGGCTTTACGAAATAGCGCGCTTTTATAAAAATAAAGGTGTTATAACCATTGCCGGGGGACAGCATTTTATTGGTGAAAATGTAGAAGAGGCGTTATCTTCCGGGATTGATTATGTAGTTATAGGCGAAGGGGAAAAAACCATCAAAAAACTCTTGCGTGCCCTGGCGGGAGAGCTTGATATAAATACGGTAAAAGGCGTTGCTTATAAAAAAGATGGAAAGATCATTCGTACTCCGAAAAGGGACCTGGTGATAGATTTTGATAAATTGCCTTTGCCGGATTTCTCCCTGGTGCGCTATGCCAGGATTAAAGTTTATTCCGTCGAAAGAATACGGGGTTGTGGCATGGACTGCGAGTTCTGTACCGTTAAGGGTAAGCCAAGATACGCTTCACCCGAACGGTTACTGGAACGGATCAGTTTTCTTCTCGAAACAAAGGACGCAAGAAAGTTTTTTGTGGTTGATGACCTTTTTGGGCAACAGCGGGATGAAACTATAAGGTTCTGCAATATGCTTCGGGATTATCAGAAAAAGGTGGGCCGAAGGCTGGATTTGGGCGTCCAGATAAGATTGGATAAAGCAAGGGACGGCGAACTTCTTTCCGCCATGCGCGGGGCAGGCATTAACTTTGTAGCTATCGGGCTTGAATCGCCCATTGAAGATGAGCTAACGGCCATGAAAAAGCACATAAAACCTGAAGAAATGCTGGCGCTTACAAGGATATTCCATAAATTCGGATTTTTAATTCACGGCATGTTTATTTTTGGCTATCCGTTAAAAGAGGGGATAAAATTCAGAATGTCGGCAAAGGAAAGGATAAAATATTTCAAAAGTTTTATCAAAAAATCCAGGCTTGATACAATACAGGTTATATTGCCGGTTCCCCTGCCGGGAACAGAATTAAGGCATAGGCTTGAAACGCAAAACAGAATTTATCCGCTTCAGGATATTGGCTGGGAATATTATGACGGCAGTTTTCCGCTGTTTAAGCCCGATGAACCCATGACCCCCGAAGAGATGCAGACCTCCGCAAGGAAAATTATGAACAAGATCTACCAGTTTAAGTATGTATTCATGATAGGGCTTAACGTATTCTCTTTTCCGTCGGTAATTTTCTTTTTACATAATATTAAATTGGGCTGGAGAAGGTGGTATAGGCCGTGGCGCAGTCATATCATTCGTTTTGGGGGCTGGATAACCATGAAAAAATGGACATCAGCGTTTGAAAAAGGCGATTTTCTGCAAAAATTAAAAAAAGCGAAAACACGCCTAAAATAAACACGCCTTTCCCGCTATCAGAAGAAAATGATGGGGATAACAGAAGCTTGAAACAGGAAATCCCGCAGGGAACAAAACATTCCGGATATAAACACGCCCTTTTTCTGAATCCATATATAGAAAGCACCGCAACAAGCATCATGGGCCTTTTTCCTCCCACAGGGCTTGAGTACGTGGCCACGAGCGCGCAGGGCCTGGTGGATAAATTGACACTGCTTGACTTAAGGCACGACAAGGAGATGTGTAAAACGAATAATCTGCTCGATTTTATCCGCAGGGAAATAGATATAATTTGTGTCAGCGTGGCATGGGACCGCCAATTCGAAGAGATCTGCAAGCTGCTGAATTTAATGCCCGAGGGGATACCCCTTGTGGTAGGCGGCTATAAGGCAACCGAACAGGTTGAACACCTTTTTAAAGTGTGCCCGAAAATAGACATTATAGCAAGGGGCGAAGGGGAGGAAACCATAAAAGAGATATTGAAAGGGACCCCGCTTAAGAATATTCTCGGCATATCATATAGATCCCGTGAAGGCGTGATCCATAACGAGCAGAGGCCCCTGCCGGACATCAACAAATTACGCTGCCCCGACCGCGGCTTAAGGCATAACGAATATCGAATGGCTTTAAACGGCGTTAACGTGTCAAGCCTTACGTTCGATACCATATTAAGCGCGAGGGGCTGCCCGTTTAACTGCAAGTTTTGCACTTTCAGCCTGAATCCCCTGGGACAGAAAAGGACATATGCGGCCCGTGAAGTCAGCTCGGTAATAGACGAGATAGAAAAAATAGAGGCCGACGCGATTCTATTCAGCGACGATAATTTTTTTACCGACATGAAAAGGTCGGAAGAGATTTGCGACCTTATAATAAAGCGAAAAATAAAAAAACGTTTTCTGGCGCAGGCCCGTATAGAGATATCCGGATACCCGCGGCTTCTCGAGAAAATGGTAAAAGCGGGGTTTAAGATACTTCTTATCGGCATAGAATCCCCGCATGACCGCATACTTAAACAGCTGAATAAAGGATTCAATAGCGCCCAGGTAAAAAAAGCTTTTTCCGTGCTGTATAGATACCCCATGTATTACCACGGGTATTTTATTTATGGCAACATAGGAGAGACCGAGGAGGAAATGCTTTGCATAGCGGCATTTGCCAGGGAAATAAGAATAGATTCAATTACTTTTCAAAAATTGCGCATAGAAAAATTCTCACCCCTCAGGAAGATAGCCGAAAATACCCCGGGTTATCATGTAACCGATAGGGGAGAGCTCTATTCCGATACTTACAGCCACGCCGCCCTTAAAAAAATCGGCAAAAAGATAAAATTTTCCTTTTATGGGCCGCTAAAACTTCTTCAGATAGCAAAAAAATTTATTGTGATAAAATTCTTTACCCTTCGCGAAGTTGTTTCATTCCTGCTGGCCTGCCCGCGCCTTTTGATAAGTGTGCTTAAAAGGGAAGTCAAGAAGAAAAGACTTGCGAGTTCCATCAGGCACATATTCCTGGCGAACAAATAACCCGGCATACCCAAATTCTGTCGTGTCATCCTGAGGAGGCCTTTTACACTGTCATCCTGAGCACCCCGCAGGGGTGCGAAGGATCTTAACGTAAAGATTCTTCCCTCCGGGTCTACGACCCGTAGGGTCGGAGACGGCGCCCTTTCAGGGCGCCTCAGAATGACAAAGGGGTGGGCTCTCCTCAGAATGACAGATTGGAGAAATTCCCCGAATTCTGTCGTTGACATTGGAGATAATAATCATATAATATACTCGTATCAGTTGGCACGACAACGAGCGATGGGGGCCTTGAGCGCGTTGTCGATTTAATCGGTTTGCTGTTCAAATAAGGGGGTAGATATGGCTGGAGGAGGCATAAGCGCGATAAACGAAAAAGTAGCAAAAGAAAGTTCTTTCGTGCGCGATTTGATTACTGAGGTGGAAAAAGTGATCGTTGGCCAGAAGTACCTCATAGAGAGGCTTCTCGTAGGGCTCATGGCTAACGGTCATATACTCGTGGAGGGCGTGCCCGGCCTTGCCAAGACGATGTCCATAAAAACGCTTTCAGCGGCGATAAAAACTAAATTTCAGCGTCTTCAATTTACCCCGGACCTTTTGCCCGCCGACCTGTTGGGAACGCTGGTTTACAATCCCAAGGAAGGCACTTTTACGACCAAGAAGGGCCCAATATTCGCCAATATCATTCTCGCCGACGAAATAAACAGGGCCCCCGCAAAGGTCCAGAGCGCCCTTCTCGAGGCGATGCAGGAGAGACAGGTGACGATAGGCGAGAACACGTTTAAACTCGACGATCCTTTTCTTGTCATGGCCACGGAAAACCCCATCGAGCAGGAGGGGACCTATCCGCTACCCGAGGCCCAGATAGACCGCTTCATGCTCAAGATCAACATAACCTATCCCAATAAGGAAGAAGAGCTTAAGATCATGAAAAGGATGGGTTACACATCGAAAGAGATCAAAGTAAAACCGGTGGTGGATCCGAAAGACATAATCCGTGTGCGGGGTATCGTCGACGAGATATACATAGACGAAAAGATAGAAAAATATATCCTCGACGTGATCTTCGCGACGCGGGAGCCGAAGAAGTGCGGCCTCGGGGAGCTCGCAAACCTCATCCAGTACGGCGCCTCCCCGCGGGCAAGCATTTACCTCGCCGTCGCCTCCAAGGCCTACGCCTTTATCCAGGGCCGCGGCTATGTGACGCCTCAGGATGTAAAATCCATCGGGCCGGATATTTTACGGCACCGCATAATCGCAAGCTACGAAGCCGAAGCGGAAGAAAAGACCTCGGAAGATATCATAAAGCGGATATTCGAAGAAATCGAAGTTCCTTAAAAATTAATTATTTTTGTTTACGTTCATTGTCGATCGGCTGCGTCGGGCGAATCGCCGGGCATTATTCGGCTGCGTTTATGGACCGCAACTGCGCGGCGCGGGAGGCAGCCGCTTACCGAAGCAATATAAATGATTGATTTAGTAACACTCAAAAAAATACGAAGAATACAAATCACGACGTCCCGCATGGTGACGGACGTCTTTGCCGGGCAGTACAAGAGCATCTTCAAGGGCAGGGGCATGGAGTTCGACGAGGTGCGGGAATACCAGTCGGGCGACGAAATCCGCTCAATAGACTGGAACGTTACCGCCCGCATGGGCCATCCCTACGTCAAGAAATTCGTTGAGGAGAGGGAGCTCAACATCATGCTGCTGCTTGATAAGTCCGGCTCCTCTTATTTTGGGACCGCTACGCAGCTTAAAAGTTCTCTCGCGGCGGAGATCTGTTCCGTCCTCGCTTTCTCGGCTATACAGAATAACGACAAGATAGGCCTTATTATTTTTACGGACAGAATAGAAAAATTCGTCCCTCCGCGAAAAGGCTCAAAACACGTCCTGCGCGTTATAAGGGAGGCCCTGTATTTCAAGCCCAGGGGAAAAGGCACGGATATCGCCGGAGCCATTTCGTATCTCAACAGGGTTACGAAACGCAGGACCGTGACGTTCATCATATCGGATTTTTACGCCCCCGAATTTAAAATTCCACTCTCCATCGCCAATAAGCGCCACGATATTATAGCCGTCAGCATAACGGACCCGCTCGAGCTTGAGCTTCCGGACGTCGGGATGATAAAACTGGAAGATGCCGAGACCGGGAAAGCCTTTTCCGTAGATACCTCAAAGCCCGGAGTGCGCAGATCATACAGAGAGGATTCCCTTCGGAGGTTTGAAGAAAGAAAGGCGCTTTTCCGTTCCGTAAGCGTTGACAATATCGACATTCGCACCAATGTTCCCTACTATGCGACGCTTTTAAAGTTTTTCAAGATGAGAGGCCGGAGGCGGCGGTAATGATGACACGGAGCGACGGTAGCTTGTGGGGACAGACAGGTTCTCGGCTCAGCATAAAAAATTATGCCACCGTTCTTCTCCCTCGAATTTCTACAATTTGCTCGTTGCATGAAAGGAGCGGCCCTGCAGCAGAGCCGCAGGGCCTTTTCCGGTATTGCAACTTCGCAAATTGTGAAATTCTACGGTCGAAAACATTCGCCGAGAACCTGCTTGCCCCCACAAGCTCCTTAGGGTTACAAATGGAAGAAAAATACAATTCCAAAGGGCCCCGTTGAAAAAATTTAATCTTTTCTTTAGTATTTTTTCACTTCTTTTGATTTCGCTTCCTGTTAATGCCGCGCGGGCGGAAGGTATAGAGGTTAAAGCCGCGGTCGATAAAGACATCGTAACAATAGGCGATAAGATACGCTATGCCGTTACCGTATCGGCTCCAAAAGGTATCGAGGTTGAGTTTCCCGCCATTGAGGCTAACATAGGCGAGTTTTCGGTAAGGGATTCCGGTTTTTCAAGAAAGGCATTTTTCGGAAAAATTACGCTTATCAACCGTTATGTCCTGGATGCGTTCAAACCCGGAAAGTATACCATGCCCGAACTTACGATAAAATACAGGAGACCGGGCGAAACCGAATGGAAAGAAGTTAAAACCGGGGAAATCCCGGTTGAAGTTGAAAGCGTTCTGGCAAAATACCCGGACGCCTCCGACATCCGCGATATCAAGGGCCCCGTGGGCCTACCGAGCAAGTATACCTTTTTACTTTATACGCTGATAGCCATTATCGTTGCGCTTTTGGCCGCGGCCACCTTTATGTACATAAGGAACCGCCGCCTCGCCAAAGCGGCCGAGATGGCATCCAGGCTTCCCCATGAGACGGCCTACGAAAGACTCCGGGCGTTAAAAGCTAAAGGCTTGCCCGGGAAGGGCAGGATAGAGGAGTATTACGTTGAGCTTTCAAATATAGTGCGTTGCTACCTGGAGGATCGGTTTAACCTGCGGGCCCCGGAAATGACCAGCGAAGAATTCCTGAGCGGCCTTAAAGAGGAAGAAAAGCTCTCCCGCGCGCACAAGGCGCTTTTAAAAGAATTTCTCTTTCACTGCGACCTTGTAAAATTCGCAAAATACGGTCCGTCGCCGAATGAAATGGATCTAAGCTTTGAGTCGGCGGAAAAACTCGTGGACCAGACGAAGGAAATATGAGTTTTCAGAGCCCATGGTTTTTAATTTTGGCGCCGCTTGTTCTTACGGCGATTTTTTACAGAAAACTACAGGGAAAAAAAGCCGCGATAAAGTTTTCCTCGGGAAAACTTTTATCGGGAATCGAGCCATCGCTTAAGGTAAAAATGAGCGCCCACCTTACGGACCTCAGGGCAGCGGCGGTCATGTTGATGATCCTCGCGCTTGCGCGTCCGGTATACCCGATGGCGCAGTCAAAGATAAGGACGGAGGGCATAGATATCGTTCTTGCCGTGGACGTTTCAACGAGCATGCGCGCCGAGGACTTCGAAATCGGCACAAAAAGAATGAACCGCCTCGATGTCGTAAAAAATGTAATCGAAGACTTCGTAAGGCGAAGGAAAAACGATAAGATAGGAATGGTTGTTTTTGCGTCCAGGACGTACACCGTCTGCCCGCTTACACTGGACAAGAACTGGCTGCTTAAAAATCTGGAGAGGGTCCGGATCGGCATGGTAGGCGACGGCACCGCGATCGGCTCGGGCATCGCTTCGGCCCTTAATCGGCTCAAGGCTACGAAAGCGAAGGATAAGGTTATAATTTTACTAACTGACGGCAGGAGTAACGCGGGAAAAATTCATCCCCTTACCGCCGCGGAAATGGCCAGGACCCTCGGCGTTAAGATTTACGCGATAGGCGCCGGCTCAAAAAGGCCGGCTCCGTATCCCTTCAGGGACGCTTTCGGCAGGGTGGTTTATAAGCCGGTAAACATAGATATAGACGAGGAAACGCTTGAGAAAATAGCTTCCATAACGGGCGCGAGGTTCTACAGGGCCACGGACACCGAGAGCTTGCGGGAAATTTACAGCCGAATAGATAAGCTGGAGACTTACCCGATAGAGGAAAAAGGATATACGAGGTACAGGGAGCTGTTTCCCCTGCTTTTATTTCCCGGTTTGATAATTCTGCTTCTGGAAATCATACTGGGCAATACGATTTTAAGGATTATACCTTAGCTTATGAGATTTGAAAATACTCAAGCCGCGTATCTGCTATGGATCGTTATGTTCCTGGGGTTATTTTACGGCTGGGCCCTTAAAAAAAGAGCCCGCGCTTTACAGGCATTAGCCGGCAAAAATCTTTTGCCCGAAATAGCCGCCTCCTGGAACCCCGCGCGGCGCAGACTGAAAGTTATTTTTATTCTGACAGCTGTTTTCCTGATAGTCGCGGCCCTGATGAGGCCGCAGTGGGGGTTCAGCTGGGAAGAGGTGAAGAAAAAAGGCGTTGATATACTTATAGCCATAGATACGTCAAAAAGCATGATGGCCGAGGATGTAAAGCCGAACCGCCTTGAGCGCTCGAAACTCGCTGTCCGCGACCTTCTGGCAAAGCTCAGCGGCGACAGGGTAGGGCTCATAGCGTTTGCCGGGGGCGCTTTTTTACAATGCCCCTTGACGAGCGACTATAGCGGGTTTGTACTTTCCCTGAACGACCTCAGTGCAGATACCATACCCAAAGGCAGTACGTCTATCTCAAGCGCCATATGGGAGGCAATCAAGATCTACAAAGGACAGGACCAGGACGCGAAGACGCTTGTGATCATAACCGATGGGGAAGACCACGAAGGTAATCCCGTGAAGGCCGCGGAAGCGGCCGCGAAAGAAAAAATAAAAATATTCTGCGTGGGAATAGGCACAAGTGAGGGAGAGCTCATACCCGTAAAGGACGAGGAGGGGCGAACGACCTTCCTGAAAGACCGCGAAGGAGAGGTCGTTAAAACGCGGCTCGACGAGGCCACTCTCGCAAAAATTACCCGCATTACAAGCGGCATCTATGTGCGCGCAAGGGGCGCGGAATTCGGGCTGGACATTCTCTACAAGGAAAAATTTTCTAAAATGGAAAAGAGGGTGTTTGGCGATAAACTGGCGAAGCGTTACAGGGAAAAGTTCCAGATACCGCTTTTTATCGCGGTACTACTTCTGGCGGCCGAAATATTCATAAGCGAACGGAAAAACACGAATTAAAGAGGATTCTTGATCTGTTATCCTGAGGCCCGCGTACCATTTGTCATCCTGAGCGAGCCGAAGGCGAGCGAAGGATCTTAACGATGAGATCCTTCGCACCCCTGCGGGGTGCTCAGGATGACAAAGTGGGGGGTGCTCAGGATGACAAAGTGGGGGGTGCGCCTCAGGATGACAAAGCGGGGAAACTCTGCGTTTAAGGCGAATTGACACGAATATGAAAACTATTTGCGTTTTATCATTAACGTTTGTAATATTGTTTTTTTACTGTCCCGCCGCTTGCGCGGGCGCGGCGAAATTGACCAAAGAGGCAAAACGCCTTTACCTGGGGGAAAAATACGGCGAAGCGGCCGAAAAATATAAAAAGGCCCTTGACCTCAAACCGGATTCGGATATTATACATTTTGACGCGGGGGCCGCGCTTTATAAGAAGGAAGATTACGAAAATGCGATAGGCGAATCTCAAAAGGCGCTTTCGACCGAAAACGAGCCCCTGGAGGCAAAGGCGAATTACAATATAGGGAACTCAAAATACCGGCTCCAGCGCCTCGAGGAAGCACTGGACTATTACAAAAGGGCCATAGAACTTGACGCGAAAGATGAGGACGCGAAGTTCAACTATGAATTCGTAGAGAAAAAGCTGACAGAGAAGCAGGATCAAGAAAAGCAGCAAAAGCCCCCGCCCGAGCAGGAAAAGGAAAAGCAGGAAGAAAAAAAAGAGGAAGAAGAAAAAAAGGAAAAAGAAGAAAAGCCCGAGGAAAAAAAGCCGGAAGAACCAAAAGCCGACCAAAAAGAAGACGAAAAGCAGGACCAAAAAGAAGACGAGAAGCAGGACCGGGAAGAAGAACAAAGAACGCCCGAGGCGCCCGAGCCAAGGAAGGGCAGCATGTCCGAAGAAGAAACTCAAATGCTTTTAGAAGGACACAGGCAAGAGGAAGAATCCATGGGGGACGTGCAGAAAGAAAGAGTACGCCGCCTGCCTGAAGTGTTAAAGGACTGGTGATGACCCGCTCGACTGCGCTAAGGGTCATTCTGAGTGACTAAAAGGAAGCGAAGGATGAAAAAGAACGCGAGGAAATACTTAATTCCGGTGATCCTGGCCTGTATCATGATAGTTTTTCCGCAAGACCGGCTGAATGCGGAAGAAATCGATTTCCGGATTTCAACAAGCAGGACCAAGGTTACCGTCGGAAAAATCTTCAGCCTCAGTCTTATTTTTGAGGGCACCAGCAATGTGCCGGCGCCGGGGGTCTCACCCATAGAGGGATTCCAGGTGGAATACATGGGGCCGTCAACAAGGATTTCGATAGTAAACGGACGCAAGACCAGTTCAATAACGCACATGTACACACTAATACCCCTCAGGGCCGGGAGGTTAATCATAGGGCCATTTTCCTTCAACTACGGCGGCAATACATATCTGTCAAACACGATAACGGTTACCGTCACGGGAAGCCCTTCCGATGCGAATGCCGCGGCCCACCCGCAGGTTATTTACGATGAAACCGAGCGTATGCGGGACAGGATATTCCTGGTTGTGTCGCCGGAAAAATCCGAAGCCTACGTAAACGAAATCATCCCGGTTTATTTGAAACTTTACGTAAACAGGGTGAACATAAGGGATATCCAGTATCCGGAATTCAGTCAGAAAGGATTTCTGATGAGCGGTTTTGAAAAACCCTATCAGCGCAGGGAGGTTATGGACAGGATCCGCTACGAAGTCGTGGAATTCAAGACATTCATTTACGCTACGCAGCCGGGAAATTTTTTCCTGGACTCCGCGACCGTCAGGTGCAACGTGCTTGTTGAGAAAAAAAGAAGGCGGCTCGGGCGCTTCGGCGGTATTTTTGACGACGACTTATTTGATGACGTCTTCGGCGGATACGACATACTTCCTTTTGAGGCAAAATCGAAAAAGGTCCCCGTAACCATAATGCCGCTTCCGAAAGAAGCTCGCCCCGGGGATTTTACGGGCGCTGTCGGGAGGTTTGATTTTACGCTCGAGGCTTCCCCACACAAGGTAAAAGTGGGTGACCCGGTTACGCTTACGATGAGAATAAAGGGCGACGGTAATTTCAGCACCGTTATGTGCCCCGAGATAGACGTAGGCGACAAATTCAAGGTTTACCAGCCGCAGGTGTCACAGGAGCCGGGCGCCAAAATTTTCGAACAAATTCTTCTGCCGACCGAGGAAACGGTAAAAGAAATTCCCCCCGTATCCTTTAGCTTTTTCGACCCTAAGCTTGAGCGGTACCGCACCGTAACGAGCGCGGTCATTCCGATAACCGTCGAGAAATCGGAGAAGGGAAAAGAGGCGCTGCTTGCCGGTTTTCAGCGGTTTACCGCCGGAAAAGCTTCTGAGGAGGAACTCCTGGGAAGGGATATAGTGTATATAAAACCGTCGCCCGGCAAATTAAGAAAGAGGGGAAAATATATTTTTAAAAGCGCTGCTTTTATATCCATGAATACCCTTGGCGCGTTATTTTTCGTGACACTGCTCGTTTTTTACAGGAGAAAAGAAAGGCTGGAGAAGGACGTCCGGTACGCAAGGCGTCTTGTTGCCCCAAAAGAAGCCAGGGCCAATCTTAAAAAAGCAAAATGTTTCCTTGAAAAGGGCGCCCCCGGCGAATTTTACGGCGCTCTCTTCAAAACACTGCAGGGCTATTTCGGGGGCAAATTTCATCTTCCGACGCACGGAATTACCATCACCGTGATAGACGAGGTGCTTAAGCCAAAAGGCGTAAAGACGGAAGTGCTGGAAAAACTAAAGGTACTATTCGAGGAATGCGATCTCGTGCGATACGCCGTTTCAACGTTCGACAGGGAAAAAATGGAAGCATCTCTCAAGAAAACAAGCGAAATTATCGACTATTTCGAGAGGACAAGATTATGAAAAGGCGAATATTTTTTATAATACTCAGTTTCCTCATACCCGCTTCGCTCGCGCTCACAGCGCCTTCCGCGAAAGATATTTTCAGCGGGGCCTGCCTCTTCTACGAAAAAGGCGACTATAAAGCGGCGATAAAAGAATATGACCGCATACTTGACATGGGTTACGAAAGCGGCCAGCTTTATTATAACCTCGGAAACAGTTATTTTAAGGACGGCCAGCTCGGAATGGCTGTCCTGAACTACAAAAGGGCAAAGAATTTTATGCCGCGCGACGGTGACCTTGAGTCAAATTACCGACATGTACTTTTCCGCCTGAGGTATCCGGCGGCGCCTAAGCCGGAAATACTGCCGCTTAGGATCTTTAATAATCTCGCGCTTTATTTTACAGTAAACGAACTTGCGATATTTCTCGCCGTACTCTTTTTTGTTTTTATAGCAACGGTGCTTTCGCACCTTTATTTTCACAGGATAAAGGCATATTTTGCGGTCGCGGTGGCCGCCATTTTGATCCTGTTCGCTCTCGCGGTGTCTCTGGCAGTCGAGAAGGCACTCAGCATAAGCCGTGAAGCGGTGGTTGTCGATAAAGAAGCCGATTCGAAATTCGAGCCGTTCGAAAGGGCAACGACGCACTTTAAGCTTTATGAAGGTTTGACAGTTTCTATTCTTGATTCAAAACCGCCCTGGTACAAGATAAGGCGTCCGGACGGCAAAGCCGGCTGGGTTAAAAAGTCCGCTCTCCGGCGAATAAAGCCGCAAAAGGAAAAGGCGCTATGAATATCATATTCGTCTCTTCGGAAGTCGTGCCGTTCGCCAAAACAGGCGGGCTTGCCGACGTGAGCGCCAGCCTCCCGAAAGCGCTGGGGGAGATTTCCTGCCGTGTAACGGTTATCATGCCTTTTTATAAAAGCGTGAAAAGCATGAATCTTCCGCTTACGGCTCTTTCGATAGAGGAATTCAATTTTTTTCTATACCGGAAAGAGGAAATAGAATATGTTTTCGTGGTTAACGACGGCTATTACGACAGGGACAACCTCTATTCGGAAGCGCACGGCGATTATCCGGATAATGACCTTCGATTTTCGTATTTCAGCAGAGCCTCCGCGGCGTTTTCGGTCAAGCGGCAAAACCGCCCCGACATAATACACTGCAACGACTGGCAGGCGGGGCTTATCCCGCTTTATCTGAAAATAGCAAACCAGAAAATAAAAACTCTCTTTACGATACACAATATCGGCTATCAGGGTTTATTCGGCCCTGACGCGCTTGATCGGCTATGTATACCTCGCAAGTTCTATAACGTAAACGGCATCGAATACTACAAAAAGATTTCGCTTTTGAAAGCAGGTATTGTCTATTCCTCGGCAATCAGCACGGTAAGCAAAGGTTACGCAAGGGAGATTTTAACCCCGGAGCTTGGCTGCGGAATGGACGGGATTTTAAAAACGCGCGCTCACGACCTTTACGGCATAGTAAACGGCGTCGATTACTCGGACTGGGATCCGTCCGTTGACACGCATATAGCGAAGAATTATAATTCCGAAACAATCGAGAGAAAGCGCGAGTGCAAAGAAGGCCTCGTAAGGGATGCGAATATGCCGCCCGGAAACCTGGAAAGGCCGCTCGTCGGCGTCATATCGCGGCTAGCTGAACAAAAAGGAATAGACCTGATCGTTGAAGCCGCTGAAGAAATAATAAAACGCGGCGCGAGCATCATTATCCTCGGCACCGGAGACGCGAAATATAACAGTCTATGCAGGAACATAGCCGCGAGGCACCCCGAATATATATCGAGCCACATAACGTTTGATAACGCGCTCGCGCATAAGATAGAAGCGGGCTGCGACATGTTCGCGATGCCGTCGCGCTATGAGCCGTGCGGCCTCAACCAGCTGTACAGCTTCAGATACGGAACACTCCCGGTTGTGAGGGCGACCGGGGGCCTGGAGGATACGGTAATCGATATAGGCGCTGACCCCGAGTGCGGCAGCGGGATAAAATTCGAAAAAGCGACAAGGGACGATCTTATGGGCGCCGTATCCCGCGCCATAGAGATTTACAGGGACAAAGAAAAGTGGCTAAAGATACAGAAGCGTATCATGCGCCTCGACTTCTCGTGGAAAGCCTCGGCCTCGCATTATAAGGAACTTTATACGAAGTTGCTTAGCGGCTGAGGCGTGTATACGATATACGTCGTGGGCTGTCCACCGGCCCCTGTTATCCTGGGGAGGCCGTTTACACTGTCATCCTGAGCACCCCGCAGGGGTGCGAAGGATCTTAACGTAAAGATTCTTCCCTCCGGGTCTACGACCCGTAGGGTCGGAGACGGCGCCCTTTCAGGGCGCCTCAGAATGACAGAAGGGGTGGGCTCTCCTCAGAATGACAGAGGGTATGCGCACCATGTCATCCCAATATGATAATGTCCTATTCTACCAATTTAGAAATGTCCTATTCTGAAGATGCTATAATGGCCTCTCACAAAGGAGGTTTTTATGGCAGGAAAGGACATTATCATGGCTACCCAGGAGGAGTTAAGGGCTCTGTACGTAATTCGAAAGGCGATCGATAAGGTTATCACGCAGAAGGAAGCAGCTGAAGTAATAGACTTAAGCGAGCGCCACATACGAAGGAAGTTAAAAAGGGTCCGTGAAGAGAGCGACAAAGGCGTAATTCACAAGTCAAGAGGCGAGCCTTCAAACAGATCAAAACCGGACAAGATAAAGAACAAAGCCTTGATGCTTTTTAAAACCAAGTATCCGGATTTCGGTCCTACGTTAGCAAGCGAAAAGCTTTTTGAAAGAGATAAAATAAAAGTAAATGACGAGACTCTCAGGCTCTGGCTAATCAAAGCGAATATACCCTACAGGAAGCGCAAGAAGCGGCCTCACAGACAGTGGCGGGAGCGTAAACATTGCTATGGCCAGATGGTCCAGATGGACGGCTCTCATCACGCGTGGCTTGAGGACAGAGGTCCGGAATGCGTCTTTATGGGATATATTGATGATGCTACGGGAGTTCCTTTTGGGAGATTTTACGAATACGAAGGCACTATCCCGGCTATGGATGGTTTTAAGCGCTATATTAAAAAATACGGCATTCCCTTAAGCGTGTATCTGGACAAGCACACGACGT
>CAZYPU010000020.1:0-18433 GCA_964649665.1 uncultured Planctomycetia bacterium | reverse complement strand
GCAAGGTGTTTTAATAGGCCTCCTTGCAACCTATACATGCTGCTTCTAGACCAAAGAACTAGGTCGAAACCTGTCACCCCCTTATTCTAATACTGTCATTGCGAGGACCCCGAGCAAGCGGCCGAAGGCCGCGCGTCGAGGGGGACGAAGCAATCTCAAACGAAGGGATTGCTTCGGTCGCCCCTTCGGGACGACCTCGCAATGACAAACATTACTGCCGTTTTTTGCGTAATACGCGGTCTACTTCGCGTTTCGCTTCTTTGGCTTTTATCGCTTCGCGTTTGTCAAAGAACCTCTTGCCCTTCGCCAAGGCGATCTCCACCTTCGCGAGGCTCTTTTTAAAGTATATTTTAAGCGGGATCAGCGTCAGTTTTTTCGCGGAAATCTTCGCGAAAAGATATCTTATCTGACTCTTTTTAAGAAGGAGCTTTCTTGGCCTCTTCGGGTCTATTTCGTTGCCTCGGGCGAATTCATAAGGGCTTATATGCAGATTGTGCAGTAAAATCTCCCCTTTTTCAACCCTCGCGAAGCTATCCTTAAGGTTGGCGTGCCTTTTGCGGATAGACTTGATCTCGCTTCCCCTAAGCTCTATGCCCGCCTCGAAAGTTTCTAATATGAAGTAGTCATGGCGCGCCTGCCTGTTCGTGACGACAATTCCGTTCTCCATATAAGCACCTTCCGTTGGACTATTCAATATAACACAATCTACCCCCAAAAGCAAGCTCACCCCTAACCCTCAATCGCGCGGGTTAACCTACGCGATTAAACGCGGTTTTTGAAACATTTTAAGCGCGGCGGTGGATTTCACTCGTTTGGAGCTCGTATATTTCTTCGGCGGCGTCAAGGCTGAAGGGTTTGACAGGGGTGAATATAAATGTTCCGTCCGCGTCCGGATCCTTTTCTATTATTATAAATTCGGTGTCCAGCTCGGACGGCGTTTTGCCGTTACCGATAGCCATCGCCAGTAAATACATCTCAACAAGCCTTACGCCATTATTCCCCAGGCATGCGGTGTTCACACCCACCAGTAAAGCCCTGTCATCGGGTTTTTCGCTTTTCAGATTTTTGAATTCGTCAGATTTCACGGCCTTCACTCCGCCCAGGACAATGATATTTGAAAAGGGCGTTTTCGGGTTTTTTTGGTCCTTTATATCGCGCGCAACCTCGTCGCCCTCACCCCGCACGAAGAGCACATTGTCCAGGCCCTTTCTCTCTAAAAGCCCCGGCAATCGTTCGATCTCGCGTAAAAGCGGCGTAATTATCGTCCCATGCCGGCCTTTCATGTCTGATATCCAGCTTGTATCGAGGCCGAGAATGATTTGCTCGCCGGCGGCCCTGGCTTTCTCGGCCCGCATGATAAGCTCATCCACGAAATCCGTGGCAATATTCTTTTCTCTGGCGAGGAGGGCTTCCTCTGCAGCAGGCGAAGCGAGCGCTTCGGACGCGTGATCCATGGGCATTACCCAATAAAGCTGGTCTTTTTTCGGCCGGGGCGGCAGAATTTGGTAAAAAACATTTAATTCGTATATGCCAAGTCGCCATACAGAATATTTTCCAACTTTTAATTTATTAAACCGCGGCAACGTAAGTCCGGGCCCCTTTGTGAACTTAATACCGCAGTTATCAAAGGTGGCGATATTCGGGTTTTTCAAGCCCGCGAAATATTTAACAGCTCTTATCCATTGTGCCCGGTCTAAAATGAAAGCCCTCTCAAGATCGCAATAAACGTTACCCCCCTCTTCGCAGGCGCCAAGGGCCTCTTCCAGGGCAAAGATTTTTCTTTCTATGTGACGGCATACATGCGTACCGAAAATAACTAAATCGTAAGTGTCACGGATGGGCAATTTCTTGTTTAAGTCACAAACGACAAAACCGGATTTAAGGCGCTCTATATATATATCCGCCTCTTTCGGGGTTACGGAAATCCCTTCCTCTTCAAATCGCTTCTTTAAATCCTCGGCTACTTTGTATAACAAATCCTCTTTCGCCAGGGCTGTAATCTTAATTCTGTCTCCGTATTTTTGCATTAGCGTAAACGCCTCAAACCCCCGGCCCACGCCAAGCATCAATATCCTTACGGGCTCGTTTGGTTTTTGCGCCAATTTTCTTTCTATTTCTTTCGTAATATTACCGTTATACGCCCTGTCGAGCGCGTCAAAACCTCCATTAATGTGCTTTTCCTCTTTGTACGGATTTCCGTTATCCGATAGATCTCCAGCGTTCGGCTCTCCGCCTCTCAATTTCGCGAAATCACGGTCCTCAATCGATAAGTAAAGAAGCTCTTTAGAGAAATTTCTTATCAGTTCGTCGCAATCTCTTTTTCTTTTCACGATTCCTAGCTCTATCCGTCTAAGTTTTTCGTTAACCGTTCTTTCGTATGCGGTTAAGTCTTCTGATTCCAAAAATTCTCGTCGTCCACGCTCGGCATCCCTGTATTCTTTTCTTTTTACGCAGTATTCGGCGTATTTGCGTTCCGCTTTGCCCAGTTTTATTCCCAAGGGAGCAAACCTCTTTTTATTGTTTATAATGACAATAAGCATGGCCTCGATTGTTGCTTCAATTTCCTTTTTTTTCGTATCAAATGGATTCAACGTAAGAAAGCCTTCTTTTTCAATCCGTGAACGATATTTTTTGGCATATTTCCGTAGGTAATCTTGTAAAAGCAGATACGCCCTGCGATAGGCGATGTCGGCTAATTCTTTCGCTTTCGGCAGCTTCGCGACAAGCGAATCAAAATAAAGTGCCCGCGTGCCCAGTATCGCAACCCTTTTAAGCATCAGTTCAACGCTTTCTTCCTTGCCTCCTGACTCGTCTATAAGAATCCCGACTGTCTTCCGCGGATTAGAAGACCATCTTGATAAATACGCTAATCTGAAAGCATTTCTAAGGCTATCTGTAATTTGAACGTTTTGAAGCTGAAACTGAATAAAAATGTCATCGAGCAAAATATCCGGGCATTTATTAAATATACGCTCTAAAATATATTCGGCCTCCATTACAAGATCGCCGCTGGCACTCGCATAGGTTGCTACAATACTCGGCAAGGCCTCTTCAATCACAGCATACGCTTCGGATACCCGTTCTCCCGAACCTGTGCCTCTGCCCCTAATCGCGCTTATGGCTTGCTCTATCTGTTCAAAATCATTCATCCCGGTGAGCGCTTGTACTTCTACGACGTCTTTTCCCATAACGCCAATATCTGTAATATCCGCGACATAGCCATTCCTAGAGAATTCCTCTATTGCCCTTTTTCTGTCCTTGCGAATATACCTTTTGATGCTTTGCAAAGTGGGCGCATGTCCATCTTTTTTCCACCTCTTATAGGCAACAGCCACCTTTTCGTTAAATTCATCATCCCTAAAACCATATAGCGCCATAATCTCGTGGACGATCGCCACGTCCTTCTCGGCAGCTGAATCGCATATGTTTAATCCGTACATAGGGCTTGCGTGCGCGTCAAATATTGTATCTTTTCTTCCTACGTGAAGCACGTTGACATATCCCGTCTGCAGTCGTTCCTCAAAAATCTCCCAGGGCCCGCTGAACCCCAGGACTTCACAAAAAAACTTCTTTATCTTTGCGATTTCCTCGTATTCTCCGTCGGCATCGCCATAATGATGCAGTCTGCCCCTGTTGCCGCCTGCCTTCGCGTAAAAGCTCTCTATGAACTCGTCTATGAGTATCTCGTGCATCTTCCACCTGACGTAAGCGCGGATGTTTTTATTTTGAAATACGTCCACGATTCTGCGGCTTGCCGGTACGTTAAATTTCTCCAAAAACTCGCGCAGCCGATCGAGTTGTTCGTGCGTGTATATTTTAAGCGGCGTAATCCGGCGTTCATACCACATCCTTCGCCGGGCTTCATCAGACCACGGATCTGGCCCGAACAACTCCTTAAAAGTCATTCGCATCCCGAGCGCGCTCAGCCTCGCGAAATCCCTTCCCTTCCCCGCGGGCGGGGTAAGTTCTTGTTTGTGCTGTTCTAAAACCCTTTTACATCTTGTCACAATTTGAACTATTCTTCTTTCATCAAGACCGAACCTTTCAGCGATTTTCCGCCGCTCTTCACCCTTAAGGCATAATATAAAGATATCGATATCTCTCCGTAGATTCCTGGAGTGCATGCGCCCGGATAAAACAGCTCGTACGCTTCCCTCCTCTTCTTCCGTAAGGGCTCTTCCTTGATAAAGCCATGGCCGCGACACATCTTCTTTTACTATATCTGCCATATAGCCGGGGTGGTCCAAATCAATATCTTCTTGGGGAACTATTACTGAATACGGTTTTTCGGGTCGTTTTTTCGTTCCGGTGCCTTTTAGCTTACGAATGAGGTCCAGCATGGCGCCTTCTATTGCGCCAATAGCATGTTTACCGTTACGGTCATGACTGCCTACGTATGTCGAAAAAGATACGCCTCTATCAGGATCAAAGTTCTCGGCGCACTTGTATAGGGCCCGTTCTCCGGCTTGCCGGAATTCATCTTCGCCTATGTCAGGGTTCCTGGCGCTATATTTTCTGACATAAAAGGTTAAGATATAGAGGTGAGCTATTGCAAGCGCGTCCCTTGCGGCCGAGTTGCCGCGTTCCCGGATTTCTCTTCCGAAGGCAAATTGCGTTTCATTGGTTAATTTATGGGTCCTCAAAAAAAGTTCCACGGTATTTCTGTTCACGCAAAAATCCATGTGTTCTTCTATGATTCCGCACACCACTTGCCAGTCGCATATCTTTTCTTTCCATTCTTTATTCCCGGACGTTAAATCCTCTATGCCCACTTCCTTCTTCAATTCTTTCAAAGCATTGGCGTAGGGTTTAGGTGATTTTGCGCTGCATAAATAATGCTCGAGTAAACTCCTTAACGGCTTGCCGTGTTTACGGCGTTTGCTTGCGAAACAGGCTACGGGTTTTCTAAAATCCGCCGGTATGAGTTCGCCTGCCTTTTTCTTCAATGCTTTCGCGAGTGCTTCGACAAATTTTAGCTTTACCTCAGGAGGGGTTCTTTTCCATTTGATTTCATTTTTTTTGAAAGCCGCAAGGGCTTCTTTGTAACTTCCATAAGGAATAACGGCATCTGCTAAGTTTCTTATACCCAATTCTTCTTTTAGGTCTTTTATGGCTTTCGTAGTTGTTCGCCTTTGCCCTCTACGGCACATATAATGTCCGCATAATCGCGTTAAGTTATTTCCTCCAAACACATGTACAGACTTTTCAAAATCCGCCGGTATGAGTTCGCCTGCCTTTTTCTTCAATGCTTTCGCGAGTGCTTCGACAAATTCGAACTGTATTTCAGGAGAAACCGCACCCCATTTAATCTTTATACCCTTTCTCAAGTGTGCCAAGACTTCCTCGTAATTCCTGTAAATACCGGTCGGTAGTAAATCTTCTATGCCCAGCTCTTTCTTTAGTTTTTTCAGAGCCTTCGCGGGCGGGTAACCGTAAGAAAGGTGCAATCCTTTCAGGGACTTGTCTTCAAATACGTTTAAAAATTGACCGAAATCAACCGTGCACAAAAGTCCGGGCTTTTTCCCCAGCTCCTTCGCCAGCGCTTCAACGAACTTACGTTGCACGTCTAAATTGGTTTTTGTCTTCCATGACATATATTCGGCCTTAAATGCTTCCAGCGCCTCTTCAAAATCCGTGTAAAATACGCCTAAGAGTTTGTCTATTTTCGCTTTTAGTTCTTTGCGCCTGGAAAGCGGGACCTTCGCGCCGTATGAGGCGAGAATGCCAGGCACCTTTGACAAACGATTTCTTTTTTCTTTATTTGATATCCATCTCTGAACTGTAAGAAAGTACTCGTAGTGCCGCCCGCGGCCCTTATCCTGCGCTCTCCTTCTATCGATGAGGCCTATGGCAAGTAGTGTATTTATATCTTGCTGTATAGTGCTTTCCGCGCGGTTTAGGGCTTTTGCGATTTCTTTTTTCATAAACGTAACGGGTTTTTTTCTCGCGCCCTGCGCCTCGAGCATGTACTTGAATACGGCATGCGGCGACCCCGCGGGCGGGCCGGGGATTACCCCGCGAAGAGCATCCAGAATAGTGGGCGCGCCTTCGATGGGTATGGACACTTTTGATAGGTCCTCTGCCGTCACTTCGCCCGACGCATGAAACTTAAGGACATGGGTTCGACCGTCGTCTTTTCTTACGTATGGCAGACAAAATGCGCCCTCCTCCTCGCGTAAATCCCGCCACCTGAATCTCGTAAAATCTATATCAGGGAGGTCCCTTTTGATAAGTGTTTTTAATCCGCGCGGGCTTAGCCCTAGACGGAGCGCCTGGCCGATAAGCTCACTTAGGTAGAGAAATCCCACATCCTCGGGAAAACCGTCTTTCAGATTCGCTATTTCGTCTGTGTTTTCGATAATGACATAGAGATTTCCGCGCTTTTCAATGCTAATCAGTGGCTTGAATCTGGACGGCGGGGCGAGGGCAAAGGCGAGATCATTAATCAAAAACAGGCACACCATGCCTACTGATAAAAATCTTTTCAATACACTATTTTTGATTTTTAACATATATGGCCTAATATAGCATAAGATAATAGGCAGTGTGTCACGGAAATGTAACAATTTTATCGCTTAACATTTATATATTGTGTAGAATGTCTTGGGGCTGGATTTGGTGAAAATAGAAGTAGCGCGCACTTAAGTGCGCGCTACTTCTATAGGGCGCTACTCCGTAGATATCCCTATCTTCTCTCGTATACCGTGCCGGTAATCCGAACGGTTATTTAATGTCTTCCCTGCCGGTCGCCTTCTTTATGCTCCTGTCTATGCTCTGCAGGGCCTTTGCGACACCCTCTACGGGTTTTTCTATCGTGCCTTTAACGCCTTCGCCGCCTGCCTTAACGGCTTCCCTGCCGGATTCAGCGGCTTCTTCCCCGCGGCCCACAACCGCATAGCCGGTAGCTTTGGTAGTTTCGACTACGGCTTCCGCAGTGCCCTTACCAAGGCCGGCAGCGCCTTCCGCGGTACCTTCTACAACGTCCAGGGCGCTTTTCCCTGTTCCTTCAACCGTCCCCCCAACCGCATCGCCTGTGTCTTTGGCAACCCTTTTTCCGGCCGTAAAGCACGAGGCAACAAGCGGAACGAGCGCGATAATAAGTAAAACAACCAGTGCCCTCTTCATTCTTACCTCCTTTTCCAAATGGTGCGGAAGGAGAGAGTCGAACTCTCAAGGCCTTTCGGCCATACGGTCCTGAGCCGTACGCGTCTGCCAGTTCCGCCACTCCCGCGTTAATACCTCTCCCGACACTTAATCAATATGCCGCGAGGTCGATATTGCGTTCCTTTATTTTGTCGATAAAACTTTTATCACAAAGAACATCCGATTCCTCTTTATGCTGGCCCGGATGGCAGCCAAGTTCTGTCAGGCCTTCTTTAAGGCCGGAAATCGCCGAGAAAAAATCTTCCCGCCTTAGCCTGAGCGCCCGGGCGTGGCCTATAAAATAATCGTTATGCTTTATGCCCCGGGCGGCGAGAATGCCCCGCGAGGCGCGGCATGCCGAAGAAAGCAAAATGTTGCGCATCCACCCGACGGGGTTTGAAAGTTTCTCGGAAAAACTTAATTTTTCCAGAGGGAAGCGCGCGTATTCTATGCCTTCTTCTTTCATCAATTCCGCCGCCATTCTGAATATTCCGGGAACCATGTGCACATGCTGATGACTGTCGAGGTGCGTTATTTTGAAACCCGACTTTTTAACCTTATAAATCTGCTCTTTGAAGTTCGCGTAAAGCTCATTGGCATTTACAAGTCCCGTAAAATATTTCAAAAAAAATGATTTATAATCGCCGGCGGCGGCGAGATGGACGCCTATTTTGTTTATGCCGTTTTCCCTCGCCAGCCGGACGGCATGCCCGAACGCCTCCGCCCCCGCCAGTAAACTTATATCCGTAACCGCGCCCCGGCGGTAGCATTCCACAATGCTTTTATTCGCGTCCTCCGACAAACCGTAATCATCGGCGGTTATTATAAGCTTTTTTGACATTTGAATTTCAGCATATCCCTGAGAGTCGCCAGAATAACGGCGGGCCTTGATATGTAAGAGACGCCCTTTTCCCTGTGTTTGAATATAACGGGGTATTGCTTTATGGTAAAATTCTTCCTCATGGCCCTTACGAATATTTCAACATCCACGAAGGGGCTCTCCGAAATGAGGTCCATGCCGAGAAGCACTTTCTTTTTGTATATTTTAAATCCGGAATTTATGTCCCTGATGTTTGCCCTGAACAAAAACTGGATAAGGAAATTGTATACTTTTGACATTATCACCCGCTTCAGCGTTTCACCTTTTTTGACCCTGCTGAAAGCGGTCACGACGTCCGAGCCGTCAAGCAGGCTGAGGGCCCCCTTTATATCCTGGAAGCTTATCGGCAGGTCGGAATCGGTATATATGACAATGTCTTTCCGGGCGCGTTTAAGCCCTTTCTTTAACGCCCCGCCGAATTTTGTGTTTACCTTAAGGCGTTCGACTTTTATGCGCGGGTCCCGCGCGGCCATTGCGTCGGCGATCATGGCGCTGTCGTCCGAAGAAGCGTCGTCGACTATTATGATCTCGTAGTCACCGGTAAGCTGCTCTGCCATCTGCGCAAGTGACTTTACCACAGCCTCTATGCCGCGGGCCTCATTATACATCGGCACGACAAAAGAGATGCTGTTAATATTCATCTTTCGATCTCATCATAAGAAATTTACCGTCCTCCGGCATTTCATTCGTAACAATAATTCTATTCCCGAATCTGCTCACAACGTATGTTGCTTTATCGTAAGGCCTATCCCTGCCCTCGTAGAGCTGGACATGGTTCTTTTCTTTGACGACGCACCAGACGCGATTTTTTTCCTTCAAAAACCTTGTGATAACATAATGGGGGTGAACGTCGATTATGTCTTCCGAGCCCGTGTAAAACGCCACGCCCCTTATGAATTTGGTTTCCGCGCCGATTTTCTCTCCCGGCTTCGCAAGCCCCATCAATTCCCCCGAAACTTCTTTGCTTGATTCGTACCTGCCTATTCCCGGCAGAACGATGTAGGATAAAGGGAGCATGATGATTATAAAAGACGCCATGTATATTATGAGGCCGGCGGTATGCTTACGCCTCAAAAGCGCCGCTATGAGAATAACCATGAGCAGGACAAACACCGCCCCGGCGATAAGGGCCTCTCTTGCAACGGAAGGATATTTTATTCTGACTACGATGTATATCCCCGCTACGCCTCCGATAAGAAGCGTGAAAAACAAAAAAAACGATGCTTTTATGCCGGCGGCCATTTTGCGCGTAAATCCTTTTTCCAGAAAAACATCGATCATTCGTCCTACGGCCAGCGCCAGCGCCGGAAAAATCGGAAATGTATAGGTAGGTAGTTTCGTCCTCGAAAGCGAAAAGAATATAAACACAACGAAAAACCAGACAATCAGGAAAATGTTCACCTTTTTGATTTCTTCATTCGCCCGGCGCATCATCTGCCATGCGGCAAGCGGCAGGAATGCGATCCACGGAAAAAAACCGGCGGTTAAAATCGGAACGTAATAATAAAACACGTCCCCGGAGGCGTGCTCCGGATGCAGGAACCTTATCACATTGTGAAAACCGAAAAATACTTCGATAAACTCCATGCCGTGCGCCCCGTACATGAGAAAGTACCACGGAAGGGTTATGGCAAGAAAGAGAACGGCCCCTTTCAAAATGGGGATTTCTTTTATTTTTCCGATTTCCCCGGACAAGAGAAGGTAAATCCCGATTATCACGACGGGCAAAAATATGCCTATTGGCCCCTTGGTAAGGACGGCCAGGGCCAGAAAAATAGACGAAAGAAGATACCACTCCGGCTTCCCCTTCCCGCCGTGTGCCCCGTAAAAGAAGAATAAAAACGCGTACAAAATAATGACGCCCAAAAGCATGTCCGTGACACATGCCCGCGCCAAAACAAGGTACATTACACTCGTTGCAAGAATTATACCCGCGAGAAAACCCGTTCTTTTATTTACGAGTGATTTCCCGAGCAGAAAAACTCCCACGACTCCCAAAACGCCGAACAGGGCGGAGGCAATCCTCGCGGAAAACTCGTTTATGCCGAAAATCTTAAAGCCAAGCATTACAAACCAGTAATAAAGCGGGGGCTTTTCGAACTGCGGCTTCCCGAATATATGGGGCGTGAGAATTTCCCGGCGGTTCAGCATTTCTTTGGCGGTCTCGGCGTAAAATGTCTCATCGGGGTCCGTAAGCGGCATTGCGCCGAGGCCCATCGCAAAAAGCGACGCGCTGAATAGAACCAGTATGATTATCGAAGTACCTGTTCGCATCTTGCCCTTATTTTTGTGTAAATCCACGAAGCGGCGATAAGCTTGCAGAGAGCGCCCGGAATAAACGGGACCACCCCCGCAAGGAACGCCTGCGCAAAACTTAATTTATAGCCTACCGCAAGCCAGGCGACGCCACAGGCGTAAATCGCGAGAAGCCCTATAAGCATTGCGAAAAAATTATAGAAAAAACCGCGCGAATCGCGTCTTTTCTCGGAAAGTTTGCCGATAATGAAAGAAGCCGCCACAAACCCAACCAGGTATCCGCCCGTCGGGCCGGCAAAATGCAGGATCCCCGCGCCGTATCCCTGGAAAAGCGGTATCCCCAGAACGCCAAGCCCCACATAGCCCGCCTGCGCAAGAACGCCAAGCTTTCTTCCGAGCACGGCCCCGCATAAAAGCACGAAAAAGGTCTGAAGCGTTATCGGCACGGGAGTAAAAGGAAGCGGAATCCTGACATACGCCCCGAGGGCTGTCATCATCACGAAACTTACGACAAGAATCGCCCTTACCGCGGCCTTATTCGCTATGACTTCTCTAGCGTTTAATATTGAACTTATAGTACGCATACCCCCCCTTCAATGAGCACCGGACTTATGGAAATCTTTGATTTCCATAAGTCCATCTTCTATGAATTTCTTCTTTGAACGTGCGAATTGAACCCTTGACATTTTTCAACAAAAATGTCAAGGGTAAATTCAGCCACAAACTTACGGAAATTGTAAATTTCCGTAAGTTTGGGCTTCATTTAGGGTACTACAAAACCTACCTTTTGTCAATTCCGTGTTTTCCAATTTTGTTTCTCCGTCATTGCGAGGACCCCGAGCAAGCGGCCGAAGGCCGCGCGTCGAGGGGGACGAAGCAATCTCAAACGAAGAGATTGCTTCGGTCTGCTTCGCAGACCTCGCAATGACGGAGAGGTAAAGTGCCCACAATATTTTACATTATCCTAAAACTCCACACCGGCGCCGGCGAAGGCGGCAAAGCCCGGCATCTTAATTTCGCCCTGCTCGCAGTATTCGGTATTGAATACGTTGGAGAGCTTCAGAAAGAGATTTGCCTTGCCTTTTTTGAATTCAACGTCTTTGTAGGTTATCAGATCCAGCAGGAAATATTTTTCGTATCCTTGCCGCTTCCTGAAGGAGAAATTCAGCTCTTCGGTAATGCCAAAAGGAAGGGCGCACTCGAGGTTCGTGATCAGATTATGCTTCAGATATTCCAGGACGTACTTTGAGGTTATCCCTTTTTTGCTCGGCCCTTCCAGAAAAGCGTACCTCAAAGTCACGCTCTTCAGAAACCCCGTCTCTATGAATTTTTCAAGCTCAAGCTTAAGGCGGCTTTCCACGCCGTACATGTCGAATTCGCCTATGTTTTCCGCCTGCCAGGCGCTCGACGGGCTTTTTCTCATCCAGTCAATAATCTTTTTGGTGTTCCGCAGAAATACCGTAGCGAAAACGGAGGCGCCTTCCGAGGTATAATTTAAACCCGCTTCATAATTCCACGCCTTTTCGGATTGTAAGCCGGGATTTCCCTTATTCGCGGCGGTTGAATAATAAAGCTCCGTGAAGGTAGGCACGCGAAATGATTCGGCTGCGCCGGCCCGGATCGTAAGTTCCGGAAAAAGCGCGTATCCCAGGTTCAGCGACGGCGAAAAGTGCGTCTTGAATGTCGAGTAATAGTCAACCCGCGCGCTCGCGTTCAAAAACAGGTTGGCTATTCTATTCTCGTACTCGAGAAACGCGCCGCTTTTCACCCTGCGGTGCTTACCCATGTTCGTGCTTGAGATTTTCTCATTTCCGACGAGCCCTCCGAAAACGACAGTTCCGAATTCCGTCCGAACCCGCGAGGTTATTTCCCCTCCGCACATGTCGGTGGTATGGTCGTTTCTTGAGAAACTCTTTCTGTTCCGGTCGAGTATAAATTTATCCTGGAGCCGCTTCCAATAAAAAACGGGCTTGATCAATACGGTGTCTTTTTTAATTTCCGCATCGGCGATTAAAAGGCCCGTATTTATACTTTCTTCCTCGTTCGGATATAGATTTGAATAGAAATTGTCCGCGCCGAATTTTTTCGTAAGATACCCCAAAAGGCAGCCGAACTTCACGTCATCAAAAGTCAATTCACTAAACGAGGACGCGGTCAGCATGTCGAATTCTGTCTCCGGGGCAAAACCGGTGCTTCTTTGCCACTCCACGGAATTTCTCGTCTTAAGCGGGCCGGCCGGGATGTTGATGGATGCGCTCCCTGAATAATAATCCCACCAGCCCGTGGTCGAGGAGCCGAAAATGCGCAGCTCATCCCCCGGCTTCCCGGGTATGATGTTGACAGCGCCGCCGAGCGCGCCGGAACCGTAGACGCTGGAGGCCGGGCCATAGGTTACGTCCACCCTTTCCATATCGTGCATCGTAAGCGGTATATCCATGTTGTGGTGCCCGCTTTTCGGGTCGTTTATACTTATACCGTTTATCAATACAAGGTTCTCCTCGAAAGGCGCGCCTCTTATGCTTATATCCGCCTGAACGCCGTAAGGGCCCCTTGTCCTTACATCCGTAAGCGAAAAATCGCTCAAGATCGACGCCGCGGAGAAATGCGATAACGCCTCACTCTCCCCGAGAACGATGGAATCCTCGCTTCGGACCGGTATCTTCCCTTCTTCCCTCGAATAGATCCTGGTGGACGTAATCACAAGGGGCCTTAGTTTTATGTTTTCATCGGCGAAGGAAACGGCCCGGATCGGAAGAAACAGCAAAAGAATGTAAACCGCTATTTTGCGGGAGGTTAACAATATATCCAAAAAAAAATTATTTCTTAACCGCATCTCTATATAAGCCAATAAGCCTTTTTGTGAGAGGGCCCGGGGTTCCCTTTCCGACGGTATAGTTATCAATTTTTGTAACCGGCACGATTTCGGCAAGCGAGTTGGTAAGAAATATTTCGCTTGCGCCGTATAAAAATCTTTTTTTTATACAAATTTGCCTGACTTTTATCTTTAAAATCTTTTCCGCAAGGCGGATAACTTCTTCCCTGGTTATACCCGGCAATATACCGCACTGAAGCGAAGGCGTATATATTTTTTTTCCTTTCACCAGGAAAACATTCGAGCTTGAAGCTTCGCCCAATATTCCGTCGGCGTTTACAAGTATCGTATCGTCAAATCCGTGTTTCTTAGCGCTTTTTCGACGCAAAATATTCGGGAGATAATTCAGCGTTTTGTGCTTTGCCGTGGGGCAATCCCGGCCGGATCCTGTCCGAGAAACGGATACTTTGATTCCCTTTGTATAAACAGTTTTCGGAGGGCCCTTATACTTTAGCGTGTAAATTACAAGAAATCCCCGGGATTTACCGCGCGGAACCAATAGGCCCCCCGAGGCGCCGCGCGTTACGATTATCTTTATATATGCGCCGAGGGATAATCTATTTTTTTTAAGAAGTTCGTATACTTTTTTCTCTATCTCTCTCCTTGAAGCGCTCGGACGTATGTCGAGGGCCTTAAGCGACTTAAAAAGCCGGCAGGTGTGTTTTTCCAGCCGGAATACGGCGCCATTATAGGAACGCATGGTCTCAAAAATACCGTCGCCGTAAAGGAAACCGCGGTCCAATATCGGGACACCGGCCTTATTTAAAGGAATGAATCTTTTGTTTAGATAAGCTACGTTCATATGAAATTGTTTCTATCAGCGCCTTGGCCTTGTCGAGCGTCTCTTCGTATTCCTTCCCGGGGTCCGAGTCATAAACTATGCCCCCGCCTACCTGGAAATATGCCTCTTTGCCTTTTATGATAAAGGCCCTTATCGCGATAGAGGTATCCATGTTGCCGTCGAAGCCGATATAACCTATAGAGCCGGTATAAACCGATCGTTTAACCGACTCGAGTTCCTCTATGATCTCCATGGACCTTATTTTCGGCGCCCCCGTAATGGAACCCCCCGGGAAACAATTTATAAGGCAATCCGCCGCCGAAACGCCCTCGCGCAGCCTCCCCCGAACGGTTGAAACAAGGTGAAAAACAGTCGCGTATTCCTCGCAGGCCATAAATTCCGAAACATTTACGCTTCCGTATTCGCAAATCCTGCCGAGGTCGTTGCGCTCAAGGTCTATGATCATGAGGTTCTCGGCCCTGTCTTTTGCGCTCAAAATAAGCTCTCTTTTAAGCCTTGCGTCCTCCGAAGGGTTTCCGCCGCGCGGCCTCGTCCCCTTTATGGGCCGCGTCTCTATCCGGCGGCCCTCTTTTTTCAAAAACCTCTCGGGCGAGGCGCTTGCTATTTTTACCTCGCCGAAATTAAGAAAGCAGGCGAAAGGCGCGGGATTGATGGTTCTTAAAATCTTGTAAATATCGAAAGGATCCGCGTTTAAAGCGACCTTAAACCTCTGAGAGAGATTAACCTGATATATGTCGCCGGAGCATATGTACTCTTTTGCCCTTTCAACTGCCTTTATATACGAACCCCTCGTGAAATTTGACTCGAGTTTTCGAGAAGATAACGTATTGCCATTGAGAGCAATCTCAATGTGAGATTGCTTCGGAGCCTTCGGCTCCTCGCAATGACGCCTCACCGATGCGATTCGATTCTTCAGCCTCTCCAGCCGGGCCGTCTGCCTGTAGGGCCGGCGACTCCCTTTTTCCGGGAAACCCGTAGAGATCGCGAAAAAATCCCGGCTCGAATGGTCGAAGGCCAAAACAGTATCGTAAAAACAGAAGATAGAGTCCGGTATATTGATATCATCCGCGGCGCGGCCACCCAGCCGCTTCTCCTGCCCATGCATGCGTAGACAGGGTTCGTTAAAATCTTTAAGGTCGTAGGAAAAATAGCCGACGCCGCCGCCTGTAAAAGGAATCACGGAATTTTGAGAATTTATTTTAAATTTAGAGAACAGGTCTTTCAGCGCAAAAAACGGGTTTCCCCTCAGTTTTTCTTTTCCGGTTATCCAGTCCAGTACAATGCGGTCTTTTTTTGATTTAAAAATAAGGAAAGGCTCTATGCCGATAAATGAAAACCTGCCGAGGGCGCCTCCGCTCGTCGCGCTGTCGAGAAAAAAACTGTACGGTGAATTTTTGAAACTGGTATAGACAGAAAGGGGTGAAATGTTAAGTTTTATTTTTTCTACGATGGGCGAGCCGGAACAGTGCATATTTGCGCTAATTTGCGTTCCCTATCTGTGCTTATCTGTAAGATTGCTTCGCCCCGACTCCGTCGGGGCTCGCAATGACATCTGCGCTAATCCGTGTATTACAATTTTACCTTCATCGCCCGCGGCGGGCAGCCCCTTACGCACAGCTCGCAGGCAATGCACTTATCGGCTTCGAAAATAATCTTCATGCTTTTTTTGTCCATGTAGAGCGCCGCGGTCGGGCATATAGTGATACACGCACCGCAGTGGGTGCAGCGCTCTTCGTCCCTGGTCACATCCTGGCTCAGGGGCCGTACGTCTACGCCGATTTGCTTCAGGTATTTCATGCCCTCGGCGTATTTCTCTTTTTGCCCGTCCAGTTCTATTACGAGCTCCCCTTCTTCTTTCGGAGTTACCCGCGCCCTTAGGATATTGAAAGCGAGGTCAAAATCCTTAACGAGCTTATAGACGATGGGTTTATCGACCAGTTTCGGCGGAAATTTCAGAACGATCTTTTTTGATATCATCGCGCACCACCTTGAATGAGTTCAATCTCACCTATACTGCCTATTTTGTCCCTATATATTACCACACATCCTTTGACACCTTCAATACTTTTCGCAAAATCCAGGGCCGCCTTTATATCGGAGGCGGTTTTCACCCTGTTGCAGGCCGCCGTCGCCGAGGCGTCAGCGAGCGAGGCATCGGCCGATATGACCGTAACGGCGTCTGCTTTCCCGAAACTTAAAGAATGCCCCACGGTGCCGCTCGAAGTGGAAATACCGGCCGGCGTCGCCCCGGGCCTTATCTTTATCGCGACCTTCCCGCTTAAAACCGAATCACCCGCGTATATGCCGATATTTCTTTCCCTGTCCGTCTTTATGAAAATATCTCCCCCGTTTTCCAGTATAACCTGATTGCTGTATTCAAGGAGGCCCTTTCCGACAAATCCGCTTATCGCGCCCGCGACGGCCGCCATCGGCCCTACGCCCGCCGCGCGTGTAGAGGCGAGCATCGCTTTTACTATTTCCGCCGCGTTCTCGTCCGGCGGCAGGGGTTCCAATGATTCCCGGAATCCGGGATTTAATTTTACGTAATCCGAGATGTCTCTCCTGTAGCGGCGCACAAGCGCTTCGACTTTGCTTTTTAGATTCTTTTCGGCCGAGATAAATATATCGGTTTCCTCTTCGCGCACCGTGAAATTTATAAGGCCGGTCTCGGCCCAGCTGCGGTAAAATCTGGATTGGTTCATATCTCAGCTTTCGCTCGTCATTGCGAGGAGGCCTGAAAGGCCGACGAAGCAATCTCTTCGTTTGAGATTGCTTCGCCCTTGACATTTTCAATGTCAAGGGCTCGCAATGACAGGTATTGGTTTTGTTAAAATATAAAAACGGCCGCGGATATTACCGTCGTGTAGCTGCCGTCGGGGCTTACAACGGCTGACTGGGTAATGTTAGTGGTGCGGACTATCTTGTCGCTTATGCGGAATTCCTCTTTTTTCTCATCCCAGTCCTTGTCTTCCTTGTAGTCTATGCCAAGTGTCGAGGCAAGCATCGAAACCGCCAGGTCTTCGGCAAAATCGCCGGCGAGTTTTTCGGTTTCGCCGAAGGCGTGGTGCTCGCTCAAGTACCCGTACGCGTTCGGGTCCGCCGGCTTTGCCAGGCCGATGGAAGAAGCTATCAGCCGGTGGGGCTCATTCGAGGAGCAGCGCGCCATAACGACGAACGTGATCATCCCCGCAACGAGCTCCTTTACGCCCTCGTTTTTCGATATTATTTTACAATCCGGCGGCAGAATGCTGGAGACGGCGACAAGGTTGCACTTTTCTATGCCGGCGTCCCTTAAGGCAAGCTCGAAACTGCGCAGTTCCGTGCTGTGCGTCCCGACGCCTTTAGTTAAAAACATTTTCTTCGGGACAAGCAGTTGTTTTCTCGAAACGAGTATCATCTATTTTCTTCCGTTAAAAAATACATACCCCAAAAGCCGGTAAATAAGTTTCGCGGCCAGGAAATCGGGCGCCACCAAACCGTCTTTCGGGGATAATTCAACCGCGTCAAACCCTACCACTTTTTTTTCTTTCGCTATCATTTTCAATAAATCCGTAAATTCGTACCAGCCGAGGCCGCCCGGTTCCGGCGTTCCCACCGAAGGCATAATGGAAGGATCGAGCGCGTCTAAGTCTATTGTTATGTAAACCGTGTCCGTTAGAACCCTGGACGCTTCCTTTTTCCAGTCGTGCGTCTGAAGGATATCATGGACGCTTATAACTTTCAGGTCCGGCGGCGAGGTATTGAGGAAATCTTTCCCCTCCTGGCTCAAGCTTCGCGTTCCGACTTCCACGACCGGACACACCTCATGTATTCTTCTCGCGGTGCAGGCGTGATTGTATTTTGACCCTCTGTACTCATCCCTGAGATCGCAATGCGCGTCGAGGTAAAGCACCGAGAGATCCTTAAAGGTTTCTTTTGCCGCGCGAACGGCCCCTACCGTTACCGAGTGCTCGCCGCCCAAAACGACGGGAAATTTGCCCGCCTGCAAAACTTCGCCGACGGTGTCTTTTACCTTGTCTATAGCTTTTTCCGGGGGGGCGGAAAGGCCGAATTCCAATGGGGGGATCGTGTAAATACCTATTTTGCAGGTTTCGACCTGCAATTCATCATCGAGGCGCTCCATGTTTGCGGAGGCGTCGATAATAGCGGCCGGGCCGCTGCCGGTGCCCTTACCGTACGTGACGGTGCCTTCATACGGCGCCTGAACAATGCAGACTTTCGCTTTTTTAAGCCCTGCGTAATCGCCGCTTACGTCACCGAATCTTTTCTCTAAAATTACTTCTTCCATTTTCGGAAAATTTTCTACTCCTAGAAAAACTATATCACTTTTTTCGCGAAAAAACAAGCCTATTGTGAATTTTCTTTCGCGCGGCCCTTATGAATAATCTTGACAAAAAAAGGGAGTTCTGATATAAAAATTAGAGGGGGCGGGCCAAGGCCCAAAGAAATGGATAATTTATCATATAAGGAAATTGAAAAT
>CAZYPU010000019.1:0-19180 GCA_964649665.1 uncultured Planctomycetia bacterium | reverse complement strand
ATTGTATAATATGGATACTATGCTAAAAAGTACGGTTTTCAGGGCGGCGCTGGCAATATCGCTTTCGCTGCATATTTTCGCGGTATCGGCGGGAGGACTTTTCCGGGGAAAACCCCCCGTAGAAAAAGAGCGCGAAATTGAAGTGGCATACCTTTTGGCCGAAACACCGGAAGAGGTCATAAACGAAGAAATCATAGAAAACCTGCCCAAGGAATACGATCTCCGGAAAGAGGAGCTGCGGCAAAGCGCGCGTGAAAAGAAGGTGGCCGAAGACGGCTCCGTAAAAGCGGAAGGGGCGCTTTCCGAAGAACAATACCTTGAGCAAAAAGAGCTGGAGCGTCTCGAGGAATACATCCAGTATTACGAATTGATACGTGAAAAAATCAAAAAGCTCGTTGCGCGCAACTATAGGGCTTCCCGCAAAGAGGGAGCCGTTGAGGTCGCTTTCGTCCTCGACAAAAAAGGCGCGCTCAAAAATGTTTCCGTCGACGATGCAAACAGCGCCCCCTGTGAGGCCCTGCGTGAAACCGCCCTTAAAAGCATAAAACAGTGCTCGCCGTTCCCGCCTCCCCCGGAAGCCCTCGGAAAGAGGGACATCACCTTCAGCCTCGCGATAATCTTCAAAAGAAAATAGAAAGCAGCTCGCGCAGCAGGACTTCCCTGCGGTCACTTGCCAGCGGCAGCTACCTTTCCGCTTAATTTACGGCCGAAAAAGAGTCTGTGTGATGAGCCTTCTGCTAAAAAGCAGATAAGAAAAATTACCCCGCCCTGAGGTGTCTGGCACCTTGGATATACTCAACTAAGGTGCCTGGCACCTCAAGGCGGGGTCGGCGTAGTTTTAAGCTTTTTGAGGGGATTGCAGAACTCGGCCCACACACGCCTTGCTGGTGATACGCTCGGTGTGGGCCTCAGACAACTGCAATCCTTTTTGTCTCATACAATGTGACAAAGGTAAACCTCAAAAAGCATAAAACTACGCCTTAATTTTTAAGGCTCTTCACGCAGACTCTCTCTCGGCCGTAGGCCCGGTATAAAGGCAGCTTGTGCAAGCCCTTCTACGCATGGGAATAAACAGACCTGCCGCAACAGACCTGCGAGGGCTGGCGGGGTAGGTCTGCGATGATATAAGCCTCCGGGGGGATGCCTGCCAGGCGGCGAATGCCCTCGACAATAGAATTTCGCGCTTGCGCAGTTGGTATACAGGTCTAGTTCGAAGAAATAGCCGATGGTTTCCGCCTACGCCAAGGCTTCGGCGGACAAGAAAACCATCGGCTATTTCTTTTGTATTTCCTTAAATCCAACGAGCCCTTCGCTCGGCTCAGGATTTCCTTCGGTCACAAAGCGCAGAAATTCTACGGAGAGAGCTTTACACAATATTTTGTGTGAGCCGCTGGCAGACATCCCGGAGGCTTATATAATTTACTTACCCCTGATTGACCATAAAGTAATTGCCACGAGGTGGGCTAGTAAAATCACATTTCGCTTGACAAAAAAGCGAAATTCAGGTATACTTAAATATGTAAATAGTTAAGGAAGTTAACTATTTGGGTTTTATTTAAGGAGGCCTTTCATGGACATAAAGGCGTTTGCGAACGAAGTAATTGCCATTACCCCGCATATACACGCGTCGTTTCTCAGGAACCTGCCGGCGGCCCTGAAAGAGGAAAAGATAACCATTTCCCAAACGTTAATACTGGAGATGCTTCGGGAAAATAGGGAATGCCGGATGAGCGATATATCAAAATCGCTCGGCGTGACAAAAAGCGCTGTTACGGCCATCACCGACCGCCTTATAGAAACACATCTCGTAAAACGGTTGAGGTCCCAAAACGACAGGCGGGTTGTCAGGGCGAGCCTGACGGCAAAAGGGTTTGTATTGTCAAGGAAACTCCGAAATTACAAGCTAAAGATAATAAGCCGCCTTTTTTCCGACATCAGCCGGAAAGAACGCGCGCAGTACATGGCTATCTTAAGAAAAGTCCAAAAAAATCTGGCTCCGGGAGCCGGACGGAGATCCAATGCGTAGATTTCTCCCCGCGATAGCGGCTCTTTTATTGATAATGCCGGTATTTTCGAATGCCCGGGCTTCCGAAAAACCACAGGTCGAACGCTCGCTTTCCGAATGCCTCGATATAGGCCTTAACAACAACCTCACCGTTAAGATCGCGAAACTCGAAGCGTTAATAAAGGATCAGGATATTTTACTTTCCGAATCTGTATTTGACGCCATATTAACCGGAAACGTAAACTATACGGACGACCAGAGCGCTTCCGCGAGCCCTCTTTTCGGTTCAAAAACCATGAAAACCGAATATGAAATGGGCGTCACAAAAGAACTGCCGACAGGTACCGAAGTTTCCATAGATTACATCGATACGAGAGAATGGACGGATCGATTATTCACGACGGTTAACCCTTACCATGAGGCGGGGCTTTCGTTCTCCGCCAGACAACCGGTACTCAAGAATTTTCTGGGCTACATAGACCGGAACACGGTGAGAATTTCCGGGATCGAAGCGGAAATAGCCGGGATAGAGGCGATGGACGCCATAGAAAACCAGGTCGCGGACATGGGAAAGGCGTACTGGCGGCTCGTTTTTTCATATCAAAATGTCGCTTTAAGAAAAGAGCTTTTAACGCAGGCCGACGAGCTTTATAATAGGTACAAAGAACATTTGAAGATGGGGTTCGCCGAAGAAACGGACCTGTATGAAACCGAGGCAAATATGCGCATCAGAAGGACAGAATTGCTTGTGGCGCAAAACGATCTTATTACAGCCAGCAATAACCTGCTTTTCCTGTTAAACGAAGATGCCGATTTTATCGTAACACCCAAAGACAAGCTTGAAACCCTTTGGGGAGGGGCTGACCTTTTCGAATCCCTGAATACGGCTTTTATAGCCAACCGCGAATATCGCATGAAGAAAAAGAACCTCCTCGCCAAAAAGGTTAACCTTAAAATGAAAGCAAACAGCCTCTGGCCGCAGGTTGATTTAGTCGGCACTCTCGCTACAAGCGGCGTAAAGAGAAAGTTTGAGCACGCAAACCGCGTCCTTTCCACAAATAAGCACCCCTATTACTACGGCGGCATCGAAGTCAGTTACCCCCTGGAAAACAGAGCCGCGCGCGGCGAATTTAATAAGGCGGGCTTTGAAAAAGAACAGGCGATCCTTGAAATTTTGCGCGTTGAAAAGAAAATTTTTACCGATGTTGACAAAGAGGTAAGGGTTGTTAATCTTCGCCTTGAAAACGCGAAACGCTGGACAGTGATTAAAAAAATACAATACGAAAAATTCAAAGAAGAGGAAAAGAAATTAAAATACGGGCGCTCCACAAGCAAAAGAGTCGTGGATTTTCAGAATGACCTTAGCCTCGCGGCAATACGACAATACATCGCGGTTCTGGATTACTACTATTCCCTCATAGACCTTGAAAACGCAAAGGACACGCTTCTTGCCAGGATAGGAGTCATTGAATAATGAAAATATCCGAATTTTCGGTGAAAAATTCCCTTTTTATAAACCTGCTTTCGGTATTTTTTCTCGTAGTGGGCGCCGTTGCCATGCTAAACCTCAATAAAGAGGTTTTCCCGAGCGTCTCCTTTGATCTGGTTCAGGTTTCCGTCGTATATCCCGGCGCTACGGCCAAAGACGTCGAAAAATTAATAACTACGCCCATCGAAAAAGAATTAAGGGAAGTAGACGATATAGAGGAGATAAGGTCTATTTCTGGAAGTAATATATCCACTATATATATAAAAATAAATCCCGACGCCAAGGATAAAAGCAAAATAGTGAATGACATCCAAAGGGCCGTCGACAAAATAAAAGACCTGCCGGCTGACGCCGAAGACCCATTTGTCCAGGAAATGAACATGAAGCTAATTCCCGTTATAGAGATTGCCTTAAGCGGCGCCCAAGACGAGTTTGAGCTCCAGGGATACGCTGAATCACTTGAGAGCATGTTATTGGATATATCCGAAGTCGCGCGGGTGCAAAGAAGGGGCTGGCGCGACAGGGAGATCTGGGTGGAAATTGATCCGAAAAAACTTAGGGAATATTATGTCTCGCTGGAAGAGATAATGGAGGCCTTGCGCGCAAGAAATCTGAATCTTCCGGCCGGTACCATGAGAGGGGAAAATACGGAATATATCGTGAGGACAAGCGGGGAATTCTTGAGCAACAAAGATATCGAGGAAACAATAATACGCGCGAGCGATATTGGAGACTGGCTGCGCATAAAAGATGTTGCCAGAGTGCGCGACGCTTTTGAAGATGAGAATGAGGTTACAAAGTCATTCGGAACGCGCGCCATCAACCTTATAGTGTTGAAAAAGGAAAAGGCCGACGCCATAGAGCTCGTCAGCAGGACAAAAGAGGTTGTGGAAAAATTCAAGAAGAGTATTCCCGAAAATCTTCACGTTTATACGCTCGACGACATGTCAATTTATATAAAAAGACGCTTAAATATCCTGCGAAATAACGGTATCGTAGGAATAATACTGGTGCTTATAACACTGCGGCTTTTTATGACAAAAAGAGTGGCTTTTTTTACGGCGGCAGGTATTCCAATCGCTTTTTCCATAACGCTGGGTTTTATGCTGGCAACCGGCATGAGCATAAACATGATGTCAATGTTCGGGCTCATCATCGTCTTGGGCATGATAGTGGACGACGGCATCATTGTGTCCGAAAACACATTCCGCTACATAGAAAAGGGTATGCCTCCTAAAGAAGCTGCCGTCAGGGGAACTGAAGAGGTCATTCCCGCTGTGACTACCACAATAATCACGACAATAGTCGCATTTCTGCCACTGGTATTCATGACCGGCATCATAGGTAAATTCGTAAAGCAAATACCAATCGTCGTCATAGTGGCGCTTTCAGCGTCTCTTTTTGAAGCGTTTATAATACTTCCCTCGCACCTGGCGGATTTTGCAAGGGCACCGAAGAGCGCTCTGGATAAAAAGAGATTAGAGCGACTGCACTGGTTTGACAGGGTCCGTAATTTTTATACAAGGGCTATATCAAAAGCGATAAAAAATAGGTATAAAACCATAGGTATTTTTGTAATAGCGTTTATACTGCTTATGGTGTGGCTTAAAATAGGGCTGCGCGTTGTCGCCTTTCCCCATAAGGGGGTAGAGGAATTCTACCTGCGGGCCGAAGCGCCCATCGGGACCAGCCTTGATAAGACTGCCGTCCTTTCGCACCAGCTGGAGGAAATCGTTGAAACACTGCCGGGCAATGAACTTGACAGCTACGTAACTAGTGTCGGCAATATTTCAGAGGGCCGGACCATGGACCCGTACATGCGAAGAGGAAGCCACTTGGTCCAGGTTAACGTATACCTTACGCCGGAGGCCAAGCGCAAAAGAAGCGCCATCCAGATTATTGATTCGCTACGGGATAAATTGAAAATTGTGGAGGGGCTTGAAAAAGTCAGATTTGAGCAGGTGCGGGGCGGACCGCCTATGGGCAAAGCAGTCGATATCAAGATAAAAGGCGACGATTACACCGTTCTAAATGAGATAGCGCAAAAGTATATAACATACCTTAAAACCTTAAGCGGAGTGACAGACATTGATACGGACTACAAGTTCGGAAATGACGAGATTACTGTCGAGGTCGATGAAAAAAGAGCCTCAAGCGCATTCCTCACAACGCAGGATATAGCCGAAGCCGTAAGAAATGCTGTCGGCGGCGGAACCGCCACGGCAATCAAGCAGACCAAGGCAGAGGAGGAGATAGATATTGTTGTGCGCTTCCCCAAGGAAGAACGGAAAGACGAAAATGTTTTTCAAAGAATAGTCATACCCAACAAAAGCGGCAACCTTATAAATCTTAAAAACGTGGCATCTTTTAAAAAACAAAAACAACTTGAGTCATATAAACATCTCGATGGCAAAAGGGCTTTAAGGGTAATGGCCACGGTAGATGAAAAAAACATGACGGCTGTCAGGGCAAACGCGCTTTTGAAAAAAAAGTTCAAAGATGTCGAGACCGAGCATTTGGGGTACACGGTAACGTACGGCGGCGAAGAAAAGGATACCGTGGAGGCATTCGGAAACCTCATAAAGGCATTTATGCTGGCCTTCTTTTTGATATTTCTGATACTCGCGACAAAGTTCAACTCGCTGATCCAGCCCTTTATCATAATGATAGCGATAGTATTTGGGATTTCAGGCGCGCTTTTTGCCCTGGTAGCACACAATATGGAATTCAGCTTTTTGGCGTTTCTCGGCATTGTCGGCTTAGTCGGCGTTGTAGTAAATGATTCCATTATTCTGGTTGACTTTATTAACCGGTTGCGAATTCAGGGCATGGATAGGCGCAAATCCATAATAGAAGCCGGTAGTTTAAGGCTGCGTCCGGTTCTCCTTACTACAATTACGACATTTATCGCTCTCGCGCCGGTCGCTTATGGGATCGGCGGGCTCGATCCGTTCCTGCAGCCGGCGGCGCTTACATTGAGCTGGGGGCTACTTTTCGGAACGACGCTTACCCTTATATTCATACCTTGCGTTTACGCGGTCATCGACGATATTGCATTACGCATTACCCGCCATACGACGGTTGGCTGATTGCTGATAACTCAACCCGCGACAGTTACCTTTCTACTTAACCTACAGCCGAGAGAGGGTCTGTATGAGAGCCTTAAAACTACGCCGATCCCGCCCTGAGGTGCCAGGCACCTTGGATATGCTCACCTAAGGTGCCTGGCACCTCAGGGTCTCTGTCATCCTGAGCACCCCGCAGGGGTGCGAAGGATCTTAACGAAAAGATCCTTCGTCGGCCTTTCCCTCCGGGTCTACGACCCGTAGGGTCGGAGACAGGCCTCCCCAGGATGACAGTAGAAAAGTAACTGTCGCGAGCTGAGTTATTGCGCTGATTGTTTGCTTGACTAACGCGATATTTTCCTTATACTGTAAGGAAAGGAGCAAAATATTTTGCCGAAAAAAGTCGCCCTTATATTGTCGGTCCTCTTGGCGTTTGCGGCGCCATCCCTCTGCCGGACGGCGGAAGAGCCGCTCTCCAAGCGTATCCTGGATAACGGCTTAACGATAATCGTAAAAGAGGAACACGCAAACCCCGTCGTAAGCATTATGGCAACCGTGGACGCGGGCCTTTCCTCGGAAGGCGCTTACGCCGGCACCGGAATATCGCACTTCATCGAACACACGCTTTTCAAGGGAACTGCCGAAAGAAAACCGGGCGACATAGAGAAAGAGGTCAAATCCTTCGGCGGGACCATGAACGCCTGGACAGGCCTTGACAGCGCGACATACGCCATCACCGTGCCGGCCGAACGCGCCGGCGAAGCGCTCGAACTAATGGAGGATATTCTCTTTCACCCCGCCTTTCGAGCCGAAGAGGTCGAAAAAGAAAAACAGGTTATATTAAAGGAGATAAAGCTTAATAACGACGATCCCTCGAGACGCGTCATGCGGCAGCTCTGGGAAACATCTTATCTTGAACACCCGTACAAAATTCCGATTATAGGATACGAGGAACTTTTTAAGGGGCTTACCCGCGAGGATCTCGCAGGGCACCACTCAGTGCGCTACGCTCCGGACAATACCATCCTCGCGGTTGTCGGCGACATTGATGCGGAGAAGATGTTCCCGCAGATAAAAAAAATATTTGAAAAAAACAAAAGGAAGCGGCCCTCCGGCGGTTTTGTGCCGGCCGAACCGCCCCAGAATTCACCGCGATTTTTAAAGGGACATGCGCCGATAAATCTCGGATATCTGGCGATGGGCTATCATACCGTATCCCTCTCGGACAACGACGTTTACGCCCTGGACATTCTCGGCATAATACTGGGCGACTGGGACGGCTCACGGCTTACCCGCAGACTGGTCAAGGGCGAACGCCTTCTTTATACGGTAGGCGCCTTTAACTACACTCCGAAATACCCGGGCCTGTTTATCGTCTACGGGGTAGGCGACTATGAAAAGCTTGAGAAGGCAGAGAAGGAAATCCTGAACGAAATTAAAAAAATAGCGGAGAGGGGCGTGAAAAAAACGGAACTGGAAGCGGCCAGGAACATAGTTATATCAGGCTATATCGACTCACTTGAAACAACCGGCGGCCTGGCCGGGGCGGTTTCGCAGGGCGAGTTTCTGGCCGGAGAGGCTTCCTTTTTTGAAAAGTACGTAGAAAACGTGAAAAAAGTAGACAGTAACGCCGTGCGCCGCGCGGCGAAAAAATATTTGAACAAAAACAATCTGACGGTTTCATATTTGTTGCCGGAGGCGCATGAAGAGGTTTCACCTGCGCAGACAGGTTCTTTATCAGGGGCCGTAGTCTCGGGAGAGGGCCGGCCTGCGCCGCAACGGGTAGTGCTCGCAAACGGTATACGCCTTATCTTAAAGGAAAACCCGCGGCTTCCGAAGGTCTCCATAGTCTGTGTTTTTCCCGGCGGGCTGATGGCCGAGACAAAAGCGAATAATGGCATTTCCAACTTAACAAGCGCGCTGCTGCTCAAGGGCACAAAAAAAAGAAACGAGCATCAAATTAAACCATTTCTCGAAAGCCGCGGGGGAAGCATATCGTATTTTAGCGGAAAGAACTCATTCGGAATTTCCATGGAATGTATGAGCGCAGATACGCCTATCGCGCTTCTTATGCTTTCCGACATTCTCACGAATTCCGTTTTTCCCGAAGAAGAGATTGAAAAGAAAAAAGAGAAAATATACGCCGCCATAAAGGCCGAGGAGGACGATGTCTACAGCACCGGGTTCCTGAATCTTCGAAAGGCGCTTTTTGAAAATTATCCGTACGGCATGAGAGCGCTCGGCGAGGTCGAGTCCGTAAAAAATATAACAAGAGAGGACGTCCTGAATTTCTACCACGAATTTGCCGTAGCGCGCGAGGGGGTGGTGTCTATCGTGGGCGATTTTCGGGCCAAGGACATGAAAAGCGAAATAGAAAAACTTTTATCCGTTTTGAGGGAAGGTCCGTTGCGCGCAAAAAGACCCGAGCCCGCGCCTTTAATCGCCGCCAAAAATGTGGCCTGCGATATGGCACGAGAGCAATCACTTGTTCTTGTCGGTTTCCGGGGCGCAACCTTCGAAGGCAAGGATAAGTACCGCCTGGCCGTCCTGTCTTCCGTTCTCTCGGGCGAAAACGGCCGCCTTTACAGGTCAATAAGGGATGATTTGGGCTTGTCGTACGCTCTGGGCGTTTTTTCTTCACCCGGCATTGAAACCGGCCTCGTTGCGTCATATGTCGCCACCGACGAAAAGCACGTTGAAAAAGCAAAAAATATACTCTTCGCCGAATTGGAAAAAGCGGCGAAAGCAAACGTGACGGAGGAAGAAATCCGGCTTGCTAAAAGCTCCCTGATCGGCAGGCAGAAAATATCCCTCCAGTCCAATGCCGGGCTGGCATATAAAATGGCTCTTGACGAACTCTACGGCATGGGTTATGATGCTTACGAGAAGTATTCCCGGCAAATTTCGGATGTAGGGCAAGAGGGTGTTTTGGAAGTATCGAAAAAATACATAGATTTAAACCGTGCTTGCGTGGCTACGGTTTACGGCAGAAAAGAGGCGTCTTCGCGATGATACGAAAGCCTGCTGTGGCGGGTCAGTTTTACACGGCAAACCCATCGCTTCTTGCGAAAGAGGTATCGGGCCTCGTGGGGCAAAAAAAAGAAAAAATCGACGCGATAGGCGTTATTTCTCCGCATGCGGGTTATGCGTATTCCGGCGGAGTTGCCGGCGAAGTACTCTCTTCGATAAAGCCGAAAGCCGTATATATAGTCCTCGGGCCGAATCATACCGGCCGCGGAAAACCGTTCGGCCTGGACTGGCAAAGAGCCTGGAAAACGCCGCTCGGCGATGTCAAGATTGATGATGAACTGGCGGGGGCTATCCTGAAAGACTCCGAATACATATCGGCCGACCGCGCCTGCCACGACGGTGAGCATTCTATCGAGGTTCAGCTCCCGTTTCTCCAATCCCTGAATAAAAACTTCACTTTTGTTCCTATAGTGATTTCCTCCGCGGACGCGAAGGCCTATGAGGGCATGGGAACGGAACTTGCGAAAGCGGTAAGGGCCTCAAAAAAAGATGTTACGATCATAGCCTCCAGCGACATGACGCATTATGAGCCGCACGAATCCGCGAAGAAAAAAGATATGCTCGCGATAGAAAAAATACTTTCCCTTGATACCGACGGCTTTCTGGGGGCAATAAAAAAATACGGCATCAGCATGTGCGGTTTTGCCCCTGCCGCGGTTATGATGCAGGCGAGCGTTGCCCTCGGCGCCAAAAAAACCAAACTCATAAGCTATAAGACAAGCGGCGATGCCTCAGGCGATTATTCCGAGGTTGTGGGATACGCGGGCGTGGTGATTTACCGATGACCTTTCTTAAAAAACGAAAAGTCGCATTAGCGCTGGGCGGGGGTGCCGCACGCGGCCTCGCCAACATAGGCGTCCTGAAGGTGCTGGAGCGCGAGCGCATCCCCATTGACCTTATCGTCGGTTCAAGTATCGGCAGTTTTGTCGGCGCCGGCTACAGCGTAGGCATTCCCACCTACAGGATGGAGGAGGCCGCTTTAGGGTTTACGATGGATAAGCTGACTGATTTTTCGATTTCCAGGATGTCGGCACTGAAAGGAAAAAAGCTGGGGAAGGTAATACGCGAATTCACCGACGGAAAAGATTTCGAGGACGCGCAGATACCCATCGCCATAACTGCCACCGATATTGAGACCGGAGAAGAACTTGTTTACACGAAAGGGAACCTGCAGGAGATTATCAAGGCGAGTTGTTCATGGCCGGGCATTTTTCCGCCCGTTGCAATAGACGACAGAAAACTGGCGGATGGCGGCATACGGAACAGCATCCCCGCGAAAATGGCGCGGCGGCTCGGGGCCACTATCGTAATCGCGGTGGATGTCGGTTTCTGCGTTAAAGCCGGAAAACTTGAAAACCTGTTCCAGCTGTTTATACAATCCATCCAGATCATGGGCAAAGAACTGGACGCATACCAATCAATGCAGGCCGACGTCATCATAAAACCGAAACTGCACAACATCGACCAGTTCGCCTTTGACCAGGCCAAAAGGGCCATATCGGACGGGGAGACCGCGGCCCGGGCCGCAATCCCGCAAATCTGCAAATTATTAGGGTTAAACACCAATTTATGGAAACGCTGATAGTCGCGCTCCTGGCAATCCTGATAGGGCTTGTCGTCTTCTCGATATTGAAATTTTCAAGAACCATGCTGGCCGAAGATAAAATCCGATCATCAATTGAAACCGCCCGCGGCGAAATGGAAAGATCCAAGGATATAATATCTGTTCACGCCGTGAAAACGCTCGAGACAATAAACAGCATGGGCGCGACGCTTGAAAAAATGATGCATCACCAGAAAGAGGTTACAGAGCTCGGAAATTCTCTCAAGTACCTTTTACAGACGCCAAAGTTGAGGGGTAATTACGGCGAGGAAATCCTGGAGGAAATGCTCGAGCGAGTGGCGCCGAAACTTTGGCAAAGGCAGTTCACCATCGAAGGCGGGGAAAGGGTTGATGCGGTGATAAAATACAAGGGTGTCGTGATTCCCATTGACGCAAAATTCCCCCGTGAAATATACGAAAGATACCTGACGGCCGAAAGGGATGACGATAAAAAACAGAACTGGAAACTTTATGAAAACGGGCTTAAAACCCAGATAAGCTCCATCCGCAATAAATACATAAAACCCCACAAAGGGACGTCTGACTTCGCGCTCATGTTCATCCCCTCCGAATCCATATACTATGAAACCATCGCGGAAAAGAATTTTCTCGGCGAGCCCTGCGGCATATACGAGTACGCGCGCAACAACAAGGTCGTACCGGTAAGTCCCAACACTTTTTACGCGTTCCTCCAGATCGTGCTGATGGGCGTGCGCAACCTCGACATAATCAAAAGCGCGAAAAAACTCCAGGAGGCGCTCACGAAAATCGAAAGAAATTTCCGCCATTTCTACTCCAAATACGAAGACATAGGCGCCGCCCTGAATAAGGCACAGGACGCCTACGTGACCGGCGACGCGCACATAAGGCGCTTCAAGGATAACATCGATTCCACCATAAAACTCGACCTCCCCGAAACCCCTACCCTCGAAAAATCGAAATAAACATAAGCTTAAGGTGCCAGGCACCTTAAGCTTTAGAAGGGCGCCTACTCATCAGCTGCCGGCCGGAAACGCCTGCCCATTTTCGCTTTACTAATTAGACTAATTATGCTATATTAATCGCTATCATGAAAGGTCGGATTTTCGCTTTTTTACGCGTGTTTGTGAGTATCGGGCTGATCGCGTTTCTGCTGTGGAGCATGCGCGCGCGCCTGCCGCGCATAGGAAGCACTATCGCGAAAACACAGCCTTTACTCTTCGCCTTAGCGGCGCTTTTATTTATCGTTAACGTGGCCACTATCTCGTTCAGACTGCAGCTTTTGTTCGTCGGCGAGAATCTGCGCATACCCTTCGGGAGGGTGATCCAGCTTTCTTTCATAGGATTTTTCTTTAACAACTTTATGCCGACGGCCGTCGGCGGGGACATCGTGAAAGCCTACTACGTGAATCAGCAGACGAAAGAAACCGCAAAATCGTTTATCGCGGTCTTTATGGACCGCTTTATCGGCATTATTTCATTCGGCCTGATAGCGGTCGTCGCGCTGTTTCTATCCCGGGAAAACATAGACGGCGCGCTCAAGAAAATCGTGCTTATTTTCGCGCTGGGGGGCATAACGGGCCTTTTCGTCATGCTTAACCCGTCGGCCGCGAAACTGATACTTAACGGGCTCTCGAGGTTCAAGCTCTGGGGTATCGGCGGACGCCTTTCCAAGGCTTACATGGCCGTACACGAATACCGGAAGAAAAAAGCGCTGATTTGCGCCGTGACAGGCGTTTCGCTAATAGCGCAGGTCCTGTATTTTTCCGTCGTATATCTTCTTGCAAAATCGCTGGGCGCGGATCTCCGGCTCGTGTCGGTCTTTCTCATCATGCCCATAGTGAGTTTGGTAAGCATGCTGCCGTCGCTTGGAGGACTGGGAATCCGAGAGAGCGCGTTCGTGGTACTTTTCGGGCCGCTCCTCGGCAGCGATAACGCATTTTCCGTAAGCATATTACTGTTAGCAACGCTTCTTATCACGAGCCTGATCGGAGCGTTAATATATGTGTCCGCGGCGCAGTTTAAGATGGGCCGCGCAGAAATAACAAAATTACAACCGTACAGTATTTAGGGAGGGTGCGTATGTCAAAAATACTCGTCATACACGGGCCGAACCTTAACCTGCTCGGCACAAGGGAGGTAGGGATCTACGGCAAGGTCACCATTGACGAAATCAATAAAGAATTGCGCAGTGCTGCCGGTAAAAAAAAGATCGGGATTGAAATCATGCAGTCCAACCATGAAGGCGAAATCGTCGACGTAATCGGAAAAGCGAAGTCAAGCGGGATAGGCGCTATTTTGATTAATCCGGCCGCCTACACGCACACGAGCATTGCCATACGGGACGCCATAGCGGCCTGCGGCATACCGACGGTCGAGGCGCATCTCTCGAATATATATTCCAGGGAAGAGTTCAGGCATACCTCGCTTATTGCGCCGGTTGCGAAAGGGCAGGTTACGGGTTTCGGCAAGACAAGCTACGTCCTGGGGCTCGAGGCTGCGATCGAGCTTTTAAAAAAGAAAAATGCTTAAGAGCGCGAAAGAAATAAAATATCTTGCGAAAGCGGCTAAAATAACAAGCGCCATATACCGCGTCGTAGCCAAAGAGGTAAGGCCGGGCGCGCGCGAGATTGAAATCGCCCGCAGCATAGAGGGCATCATTAGAAAAAAAGGTCTTAAGCGGTCCTTCAGGACAATTGTCGCAAGCGGCCCAAACGCCGCAAAACCGCACGCGAAGGTAACGGAAAGAAAAATCCGATCGAAGGATGCGGTCGTGGTTGATTTCGGCGTGATTTACAGGGGCTACCATTCGGATATGACGCGGACCATCATGATGGGTAAGGCGGATTCCACGATGCGTCGTCTCTACGGCGTCGTAGAGACCGCTCACAAAATGGCCGTACAAAAGGTGAGGCCCGGCATTAGAATATCGGATTTCGTAGGCGGGGTTCACGATTACATAAAAAAGGCAGGCCTGGGGCAATACATCATGCATTCACTCGGGCACGGCATAGGCAAAAAAATCCATGAAGGCCCGAAACTCTCGGAAAAAAATAAGCGCATCCTCAAGGAGCGCACTGTTATCACGATCGAGCCGGGGCTTTACATTAAAAAACGGGGCGGGGTCAGGATAGAAGATATGGTCATGGTAAAAAGAAAAGGCGCTCGGGTGCTGACCAGATGATTACCGCGCGTCAGTTCAAGGGCGGTCTTATTGTAGAAATGGATAAGCGCCTCTACCTTGTGATGGGCGCCCAGCACATAAAGCCCGGCAAGGGCGGCGCTTTCGTCAGGGCAAAGATGAAAAACCTGCAAAACGGCTCAATTATCGAGAAAACACTAAGACCCCAGGACAGTTTCCCGCAGGCCTTTATCGAAGAGAGGAAAATGCAGTACCTGTACAAGGACCATTCGGCTTACCATTTCATGAACCAGACAACATATGATCAGCTTGCCGTAAGCGAGGACTTAATCGGTGAAAACTCAAGATTCCTGAAAGACGGCATGGAGGTCACCGCTTCTTTTCACAAGGATTCGATAATCGCTGTAACGCTTCCCTCGTTTGTTACTCTTAAGGTTACATATACGGAGCCGGGCATGAAGGGCGACACCGCCAAGAGCGGATCAAAGCCGGCAACTTTAGAAACAGGCGTGGCCGTAAGGGTGCCTCTTTTTGTAAACACAGACAATACGATCAAGATTGACACGCGGACGGGTGATTACGCCGGCCGCGCGTAAATGAAGCCATGACTTACGGAGCGAAGCGACGTAAGTCATGTGGCTGATTTTAGAGGGGTGAAAAATGAACATAAAAAAAATCGAGGAAGTTATACGGTTGATGGAAAAACATAACCTCACGGAAATCAGCGTTGAAGAAGAAGGGGTAAAAATCCATCTCAGGAAAGGTCTCAGCGGGGAAATTGAGAGGTCCGTTCGGATAGCCTCGCCGGTATTAACGCCGGCCGGCGAAGTCCCGCCGGCGGAAAAAGAGGGCGCCAAAAATGTGGTGGAAATCAAGGCGCCTATGGTGGGCACGTTTTACCGCTCGCCCGGGCCGGACGCCAAGCCTTTTGTTGATGTAGGGAACCGGGTAAATGAAGGCGACGTCCTCTGCATCATTGAGGCCATGAAACTCATGAACGAAATAAAATCGGAGATTAAAGGGAAAATTGTCGATGTACTGGCCGAAAACGGCGGGCCGCTTGAGTTCGGGCAGGCAATGTTTCTCGTAGAGCCGAGCTAATTTAAATTAAATGTTATTGCGAGCCCCCCTTCGCTGTCGCTCAGGGTAAACTCCGGAGCGAAGCAATCCTTTTTTGAGATTGCTTCGTCGCCCTTCGACAAGTTCATGGCTCCTCGCAATGACGGGTAAGGAATATGTTTTCTAAGATACTGATAGCAAACCGCGGTGAAGTGGCCGTTCGCGTGATCCGGGCCTGCAAGGAACTCGGGATAAGCACGGTCGCGGTTTTTTCGGAGATCGACGCGGATTCCCTCCATGTGAAGCTTGCGGACGAAACCGTATGCATAGGAAAGGCGCCGGCAAGCGACAGCTATCTGAATATTCCCAGCATAATAAGCGCCGCGGAAATAACAGACGTTGAAGCCGTGCATCCGGGCTACGGATTCCTCGCCGAAGACGCGCACTTCGCGGAAATATGCGAATCTTGCCAGATAAAATTCATAGGTCCGACGGCCGAGAACATACGCCTTATGGGCGACAAAATGTCGGCCAAGCAGGTTGCCAGAAAGGCGGGCCTGCCGACCATTCTGGGCAGCACAAGCCTTGTTAAAACAAAAGAAGAAGCGCTCAAAGTCGCCAAGAAGGTAAAATACCCCGTCATAATAAAGGCGGCTCTCGGCGGGGGCGGCAAGGGAATGCGTGTATGCCACAACGACGTTCGGCTCGTGAGCGCGTTTCTCACGGCGCAGCGGGAGGCGGAGGCCGCATTCGGAAGTCCGGATGTCTATATCGAGCAATATATCGACTCACCCCGCCACATCGAGATCCAGCTCCTTGGCGATTCCCACGGCCATATAATACACCTTGGGGAACGGGACTGCACGATTCAGAGGCGCCATCAAAAACTTATAGAGGAATCGCCTTCTCCCGCCATTGACAATAAGCTGAGAAAGCGGATGGGGGAGCTGGCGATAAAATGCGCCAAATCGATCGGCTACCAAAATGCCGGCACCATCGAATTCCTGCTCGACAAAAGCAATAATTTTTACTTTATGGAAATGAATACGCGTGTCCAGGTAGAGCACCCTGTAACGGAGATGATCACAGGCATAGATATCGTAAAAGAGCAGATAAGGATCGCCTCCGGCGAAAAACTCAAGATAAAACAGGACAACGTAACTTTTAAGGGCAGTGCTATCGAGTGTCGCGTCTACGCCGAAGACCCGGAACACGATTTCCGGCCGTGCCCGGGCAAAATCGCATCTCTTAACCTGCCCGGCGGTCCCGGCGTAAGGGTGGATACGCACATATACGCCGACTACGAGATATCCCCGTATTACGATTCCATGATCGCCAAACTTATTTCCTATGCCGACACGAGAAAACAGGCGATTTACGTTATGCGGCGCGCCCTGGAAGAATTCATTGTCGCACCCGTAAAAACAACCATCCCTTTTCACAGGGAGGTCCTGGCGGACCCGTCGTTTTTTAGGGGAAAATATTCCACGGCTTTCGCGAACAAAATGCTGGAGAAGAAAAAAGGAGGGTAAAATGCGATTTCTAAGGGGACTTACGGTTATACTGTACACGCTGATATTTCTCGCGGTGGGATGCTCGCTTCTCTTAATGGCGTTCAATTTCTTCTCGCCGGATGCATTGGTCAAGGCGGTAAATTATACTTACACTCAGCCCAACGTAAAACTTATCTTCGGGATAATCGGAGCCGCGTTTGTCATCGCGGGGCTTTTGATGGCGCACTTCAACTTAAGCCGCATGCAATCGGAAAAGACAATCGCTTTTGAAAACCCGGAGGGCCAGGTAACAGTTTCGCTCACAGCCATCGAGGATTTTATAAAAAAGAGCGTGCAGCACCTGACGGGGGTTAAGGAACTCCGGGCAAATGTCGTCGCGAGTAAGAAAGGCATCAATGTGGTCTGCCGGGCGACGATATTCGCCGACTCGAACATACCCCAGGCCACCGAAAGGATACAGGCTATCGTCAAATCAAAAGTCCAGGAGATACTGGGAGTGGAGGAGACGATAAATATAAAAATCCACGTGATAAAAATCTCCTCTGGTAATAAAGGAAAAAACGAAGCGCCGGCGCCTGTAAAAGAACACGAGGACACCTCAAGGCGCATGCCGTTTCGGGGAGTGGATTAAGATAACGACGAAAACGAAAACTGAGGAGACAAGCGTATGAAGATAAAAAGAATCGGAGTGCTGACGGGCGGCGGCGACTGCCCCGGCCTTAACCCTACAATAAGGGCCATCGTAAGAAAAGCGCTCAATGAAGGCGTCATGGTAACGGGGATACGGAACGGCTGGCAGGGCCTTATAAAAAAAGAGGGGATAAAGCTTGACCTTGATTCCGTTTCCGGGATCCTTCCGAAAGGCGGAACGATATTGGGAACGAGCCGCACCAATCCGTATAAAAACAAAGGCGACGTAGATAAGGTTAAGAAAAATTTACGCGCGCTCAAACTGGACGCGCTGATTGTCATAGGCGGCGACGACACTCTCGGCGCCGCATGCAAACTTTCGAAAAACGGCGTGCGCATCGTCGGAGTGCCAAAGACTATAGACAATGACCTCTCATGCACGGACTTCACGTTCGGTTTTGACACGGCCGTGAACATCGCGACCGAGGCCATAGACCGCCTGCACACCACCGCAGAAAGCCACCACCGCATAATGGTCGTGGAAATAATGGGCCGGCACGCCGGCTGGATAGCCACGTATGCCGGAATTGCCGGCGGGGCCGATATCATACTCATTCCCGAGGTGCCGGTCGACCTGGACGAGGTCTGCGGGATTATAAAAAAGAGGCACACAAGAGGCAAGGATTTCAGCTTAGTCGTGGTGGCCGAGGGCGCAAAATTGAAAAAACACGACCTAATGCTGAAAACCCACAAAAAGGACGCATTCGGGAATGTTCTACTCGGCGGCATAGGTAACCTGATCGGCAAGGAACTCGAGAAACGTACCGGATACGAAACGCGTGTAACCGTGCTTGGCCACGTCCAGCGCGGCGGAACCCCAAGCGCTTTTGACAGGGTCCTGGCGACGCGCTTTGGCGTGAAGGCCGTCGAGCTTGTATTGAAGGGCGATTTCGGAAAGATGGTCGCGCTTAAAGGCAACAAAATAGTAAGCGTCCCGCTGGAAAACGCAATCGGCACGCTTAAAACGGTCGACAAAGGCCTTTATGACATTGCCAAGATATTTTTCGGATGAGAAGTAAGTATGCGCACTAAAATAAAACAGCTAATCGAGGAAAGTGTAGGCGTCAAAAAGGCGCTTCTCACCGAAGATAACCCGGCCCTTATCGAAAAAGTTGCCGCAAAAATAATTTTCGCCCTAAAAAACGGCGGCAAAGTTATTGTCTTCGGCAACGGCGGCAGCGCTTCAGACAGCCAGCACATGGCGGCCGAGCTCGTAGGCCGTTTCAAGAAAGAAAGAAAAGCGCTGCCGGCGATTGCGCTCACCGCGAATACCTCGATAATCACGGCCCTTTCGAACGACTACGGCTATGACGTAAGTTTTAAAAGGCAGGTCGAGGCGCTGGGGAAAAAAGGGGACGTCGCGGTAGGAATATCGACAAGCGGCACGGCAAAAAACGTTATTTACGCCCTTAAAAAGGCGAAACGCGCCGGGTGCCTGACAGTTGCGCTTACGGGTAAAGGCGGCGGCAAAATAAAACAAATTGCGGATTTAAGCATCGTGGTAAAATCCGATAACACACCGAGAATCCAGGAAGCGCATATTTTAATAATTCACATTCTTTGCGAATTAATCGAAGATGGGCAAAATTAAATCAGGCGCGGAA
>CAZYPU010000018.1:0-21966 GCA_964649665.1 uncultured Planctomycetia bacterium | reverse complement strand
TCGTCGGCACTGCGTGCCTCCTCGCAATGACGTGAGGAAACGATGACCAGAGAAGAGATTTTAAAAGGCATAAGAGAAAAGTTCAAAGAAGACATTTTTGACTTCCTTGATAAATCCCCTAAGAGGGTATATATTGAAATTAAGCCGGCATCTTTAAGGAAAATCGTGGAGTATGTCTTCAGAAATTTGGGTGCGAGGTTTAATATAGCAACCGGTGTGGACGCACGCCATAATATAGAGATCCTTTATCACTTCACTTTTGAGGAAATAAATTTATTGGTTTCTCTGCGTGTAAAACTCAAACGGACAAAGCCGGAAATTGATTCGCTTGCAAACATGTTTGAGGGCGCGAACTGGATAGAAAGAGAAATTAACGAACTTTTGGGAGTTAATTTCAAAGGTCATCCCGACTTGAGAAGATTGCTTTTATCGGACGATTGGCCGGAAGGCGTGTACCCTTTGAGGGCGGATTATAAAGAGTGGGACGATAAGGCGATCAGGGATCGCGGAGTATAATGGCAAAAAGAATAATACCGATAGGGCCGTATCATCCGCTTCAGGAAGAGCCGGAATTTTTTACGCTTACCGTTGAAGGCGAGAAGGTTGTGGATATAGACGTCAGGATAGGCTATAACCACAGGGGGATTGAAAAACTTTCGGAAAAGAAGACATTTGACCAGTCTACCTTTGTAATAGAAAGGATCTGCGGTATCTGTTCCACCAGTCACCCGTTCGCATACACCAGGGCCGTGGAGGATATTATTTCAGTTGAGGTACCCGAGAGGGCGAAATACATAAGGACCATAATCGCCGAAGGCGAAAGGATACATTCGCACCTTTTGTGGCTTGGACTGGCAGGCCACTTTTTGGGTTACAACACCGTTTTCATGTGGTCGTGGAAGATAAGAGAAGAGATTCTTGATGTGATGGAGATACTCTCGGGCAACAGGAATAACTACGCCATGTTTAAACCCGGAGGAATAAGGCGCGATATTAAGCCCGAAGACATACCCGGTGTTATTAAGAAGATAAACTCAATTGTCCCTACTCTGGACATGCTCAAAAAAGCCGTTATGGATGATCCCGTATTGCACGCGCGCACAAAAGGAATAGGCATTCTTACAAAGGAAGATGCAATAGATTATTGCGCCCTGGGCCCTACTTCCAGAGCCTCGGGAATCGCAAGGGATGTACGAAAAGATTCACCTTACGGCGTGTATGACAAGATTGAATGGGATATGATAATCGCGCAAAACGGGGATGTTTTTGACAAAGTAGTCGTAAGGATACTCGAAATCTTTGAATCGATAAAGATAATGAAATACTGCCTGTTAAATTTGCCTAAGGGGGAAATAGATTTAAACATAAAAAACGTGCCTTCGGGAGAGGGCATAGGGCATGTAGAAGCCCCGCGCGGCGAAACCTTCCATTATGTGAAGTCCGACGGCACTAACAGGCCCGTGCGCCATAAGGTAAGGGCCCCGACATTTATGAATCTCCCCACCTTTAAGGCGACCGTTATGGGTGAGACAATATCGGATGCCACGATAATCTTAGCCGCCATAGACCCCTGTTATTGCTGCACGGAGCGCGTAGCGGTGCGCAATACAAAAGGAAAGAAGCTATATGACGGCGAGGAACTGGTACGTCTTTCGCAGGAGAAGACCGAAAAAATAAGAAGGGGCCGGGCAAAAAGATGCAGTTGAATTTTCAAACCCTTATACCAGGCCTATTCAGATTTGACAAATTGTCTGTTTTTGTGGGCATCTTTATTGTTTTCTTTACTTTAGTGATATCCCTTTATTCTTTCGGCTTCATGCGAAAGCGAAAAGGCCTGCCGGGCTATTACCTGTATATAGTACTTATGCTTCTGGCGTCGCTCGGTGCCGTGTTTTCCAATAACCTTGTGTTATTTATGGTTTTCTGGGGATTTCTCGGGCTGCTTTTATACCTTTTAATAGGTTTCGGAAAGAAAGAAAAGACCTCGTATACGGCCAAGAAGGCATTTATAATAATCGGCGGGACAGATGCTTTCATGCTGCTCGGGCTTGCTTTTATCTGGTGTATCAGCGGTTCTTTTGAGATGGATAAAATAAATATCGCGCTTAACGGCAAATTCGCCGTTCTCGCGTATCTCTCTCTTGCCGCCGGCGCCTTTGCCAAGGCAGGCGCCATGCCTTTTCACACGTGGGTTCCCGATACGGCGGAAGACGCGCCGACAACCGTTACGGCGTTTTTACCGGCATCGCTGGATAAACTTCTCGGCATATACTTTCTTGTCAGGATTTCACTGGATATATTCTGCATGAATCAGGCCATGAATAATGTTCTTCTTATAGTGGGAAGCGTTACAATAGTAGCGGCCGTTATGATGGCCCTTATTCAGCACGATTTAAAAAGGCTGCTGGGATATCACGCCGTAAGCCAGGTCGGGTACATGGTCCTCGGAATAGGCACGGGAAACCCCATAGGAATCGCGGGAGGCGTTTTTCATATGTTAAACCACGCGATATACAAATCGTGCCTCTTTCTTTCCGCCGGCGCGGTTGAAAAACAAGCGGGAACGACCGATTTGGAAAAGCTGGGCGGTTTTGCCAGATTTATGCCCATTACCTTTATTACATTTTTGATAGCGTCACTTGCCATCTCAGGGGTGCCGCCCTTCAACGGATTCGCATCAAAATGGATGGTTTATCAGGGCGTAATAGAGACGGCAAAAAGCGGCGGCCGCCTATGGATAATATGGCTTACTGCTGCCATGTTCGGAAGCGCGCTAACCTTGGCGAGTTTTATGAAGCTGATACATGCCGTATTCCTGGGTCAACGGTCAAAAGGCGAAAACCCGAAAGAAGTCGGGCCCGCGATGTGGGTTCCAACGGCCATATTGGCGGCTTTATGCATTATCTTCGGCGTGTTCGCTTACAGCGTGCCTCTTAAGATGTTTATACTGCCGGCCCTAAAAGAAAATGTAGTTTTTTATGGCGCCTGGGACCCGGGTTTGGCGACTGCGCTTATTCTGGCGGGTATTGCGATCGGCTTTGCAATCTATCTTTTGGGCCTTGCGGTTCGAACAAGGCAAACGGAAATTTTCGTAGGGGGTGAGACCTTAAAAGACAATCCCGATATGAGGATTTCCGGAACCGAATTTTATAATACCATACGCGATATGCCGGTTTTAAGGTATATTTATAAACTGGCTGAAAGAAAAGTATTTGATATATACGAAGTGGGCGTGAAATTGACGTTCGCGTTCAATAGGATGTTGCGATACATCCATAACGGTGTGCTTTCGACGTATCTTTCATGGTGTCTTCTCGGCATGATTATTCTTTTCTATATATTCCTGAGGTAGCTGTATGCTCGAGCTATACATATTACTTGTGTTCATGATAATAGGCGCCATAATAGCGATAGAGGTGAATGACCTACTTTCTTCCGTTGTGGCCGTGGGTGCGGTGGGACTGGGGCTTTCGATTGTTTTTCTGATACTTAAAGCGCCTGACGTCGCGATTACGCAGCTCGTGGTCGAGATACTGGCCCTCATTATATTGATAAGGGCAACCCTGCGCAAAGACCTTCCGTTCTCGACATCAGGCAGGTGGCTTCTGAACACCTTAATTACAATTTGCTTTATTGCCGTTGCGCTTTTAGTCGCGGGTAAATGTTTCAATGACCTGCCGGAATTCGGATATCCGATAATGAGGGTTGCCTCTACATATTTAAAAGAGGGCCTCGCGAAAACAGGCGCGACAAACCTTGTGGCGGCCGTTATACTTGACTACAGGGCTTTTGATACGCTCGGCGAAGCAACAGTGCTCTTTACCGCCGTGATAGGTGTTTTGGCCGTTGTCCGAAAGGTTGGAAGAAAAAAGATAGGCGAAAAAGTGCGAGAAGAAGATGAGTAGGGAACGAGAAAAGGGCATGTCCATTATAGTAAAGACGATTACGCGTCTTACCGTAGGGCTCATACTTCTTTACGGGATTTATATTCTTTCGCACGGCCATGTTACGCCCGGCGGCGGTTTCGCGGGGGGCATAATCATAGCCCTTTCTTTCGTGCACCTAATGCTTGCTTACGGCAAAGATGTAGCGCTCGCGAAGCTTCCAAAAGGTGTTACTTCATTTTTAGAAGGCACGGCCGCGATAGCATTCTTGAGCATCGCGCTTTTGGGATTTATGACAGGGTACTTTTTTCTCAACTTCCTGTCCAAGGGCGAAGAATTCAGGCTTTTCTCGGCCGGCATCATACCGCTTTGCAATATTGTTATAAGCATAAAGGTCGGAGCGGGGCTTTTTGCGATATTCGCGGCGCTGGTGCTCTTAAAGTTCGAACCGGAAAAGAAGGAGAAAAGGAAATAGATGGCTGTTTACCTTCTTTGTTTTACACTTTTTCTACTCGGAATTTACTGCATCCTGCGAAAGCGCAATATTATAAAAATTATCATCGGAGTTATTATATCGGAATACGCGGTGAACCTCTTTTTTATTCTAACGGCATATCGCGCCGAAGGCCGCGCCCCGATTTATTCAAAAAGCGCTATAATAGAAAACATGGTTGATGCCCTGCCGCAGGCAGTTGTTTTGACCTCGATAGTTATTGGCCTCGCGACAACGGCCTTGCTCGTAGGTATCGCCATGAGGATTTACGAAAAATACGGTACATTTGACATTACGAAAATAAGGGATTTAAGAGGATGATGCAGGCAGTGAATATAATACCGATTTTTGTTGCTATACCGCTTGCCGGTTCGTTTATCATTGCGATACTCGGAAAGCGCCCGAGGTGGGCGCCGGACCTTATAAGCGGTTTTACGACACTTGTTTTACTCGCTGCTTCCATTTTAGCCGTGGGAATAGCGAATACTCACGGCGTGCTTGTGTATAGCATCGGTGCCTGGAAGGCGCCAATAGGTATAGAGATGGTTCTGGACGGCCTTACGGCCTTTATGCTTGTTACCATAAACCTTGTTGCGTTCGCTGTTTCGGTTTATGCGGTAAACTACATGGAGCAATTTACCTCCAAATCAAAGTTTTACACGCTGTTCCTTTTGATGCTGGCCGGCATGAACGGCCTTGTGGTAACAGGCGACATGTTTAATCTCTTTGTGTTCCTGGAAATTGCCTCTGTGGCAAGCTACGCGCTTGTTGCATTTGGCACGGAAAAACACGAACTTGAGGCCGCATTTAAATACGCGATTATGGGCACTGTCGCCTCGCTTTTTATCCTGCTTGGTATTGCCATTTTGTACAGCTTTACCTCAACGCTTAACATGGCCGATATGGCAAGTGTATTGGCGCAAAAAGAATCCAAAAATATCGTTTTAATGGTAAGCGTCCTTTTTCTCATGGGCTTCGGCCTGAAGTCAGCTATTGTTCCTTTTCACGCGTGGCTCCCGGATGCGCACCCTTCCGCCCCGGCGCCTATTTCAGCTATGTTATCGGGCGTTTTGATAAAATCCCTCGGCATATACGCATTATGCAGGATATTTTACAATGTAATCGGCATGACGGCGGAGGTTTCTTCGGTATTCATGTTTTTGGGAGTTCTTTCCATGGTTGTAGGGGTATTTCTGGCTATAGGCCAGTGGGACCTTAAACGGCTTCTGGCGTATCACTCGATAAGCCAGATAGGATATGTTGTTCTTGGTATAAGCCTGGGGACGCCGCTTGGCGTAATCGGCGGGCTATTTCATCTTTTCAATCATTCGATCTTTAAGTCGCTCTTATTTTTGGATGCGGGCGCCGTAGAATACGCTACGGGAACACGTGATTTAAAAGACATGGGGGGATTAAGCGCGAAAATGCCCGCTACCGGTACGACAAATTTGATAGCGTCGATGTCCATAGCCGGCATTCCTCCTTTTAACGGTTTCTGGAGCAAACTTATCATCATAATAGCGACGGTAGAGGCCGGCAGGTATTGGTATGCCTTTTGGGCGGTCCTGGCGAGCTTGCTGACACTGGCTTCTTTTATGAAGGTCATGAAATACGCCTTTTTAGGCGCGCTGAAAGAAAAATGGTCACAGATCAAAGAGGTGCCCGTATTCATGAAGCTATCGATGGGCGTTCTGGCCGCAATATGCGTATTCGGCGGGCTCTTAATAATCCCGGACGTAGCGGATGTTTTTCTTAACAGGGCAAGAAATGTGATTATGGAAGGCGTGGATTACGCCGGTTTGGTTTTAAAGAGCATACGATGAAAAGCAGAATCGTTTTATTTATTATCGCCCTTTTCCTATGGTGCCTTTTGAGCTGGATGCCGGATTGGCAGCATCTCGTCGTGGGCGTTTTTATAGCCGTCTTCGTCGCCGCCGTAACAGGGGATCTATTCATACAAAGGCCCCACGTTTTAAAACATCCGATGAGATATTTTTATTTCATATTCTGGTATTTACCGGTTTTTCTATGGGAGGTCATTAAAGCGAATATAGACGTAGCTTACCGCGTTATACACCCGAAACTACCCATAAAACCGGGAATCGTAAAAATAACAACAGCGTTAAAATCGGATACAGCCCTTACATTTCTGGCTAATTCCATAACGCTTACTCCGGGCACTTTAACCGTGGACATAGATACGGAAAAGGATGTTTTATACATCCACTGGATCGATGTAAAATCCAAAGACGTAGACGATGCTACGAAAATTATTGCCCGACGTTTTGAAAAAATACTTAAAAATATTTTTGATTAAGGAGAAAAATTGAAGGTTTTAAGGTGGTTCATAGGCGCGATTATCCTGGTCGGCATTATCGTTTTAATTATAATACGCCCGACGCCCTTCCTTTTTTATCACAAACTTCCCTTTGTTGCCTTCTTCGGGAGAGCGCTTTATATATTTATTCTTGCCTGTATTTTATGCCTTTATCGCATATGGAAAGGCCCGACGGGGGCGGACAGGGTTGTGGCTGTGGATATTCTGGGAATTATGATCGTGGGGCTTTGCGCGGTATTGACCATTTCGACCGGAAGGTCTTGGTATATCGATATCGCAATAGCGTGGGCCCTTCAAAGCTTTATAAGCACGCTCGCGCTTTCAAAATACCTGGAAGGAAAAGGGTTTGATGAATAATGTTGTAGGTTTGATATTTATAACGTTGGGCCTGGCTTTTGACGTGCTGGGATGCCTCGGCCTTGTGCGGCTTCCAGACGTGTATAACCGCTTGCAGGCGGCCACCAAATGCGTGACCTTGGGGACCTGCAGTATACTTTTCGGAACTTTTGTCATAGTGGGATTTACATCAGCGGGGATTAAGGCGCTTTTGTGCATGGTATTTCTCGTCTTAACGTCGCCGGTCGCGGCACACGCGATAGCAAGGGGCGCGCACCGCGCGGGAGTGAAGCTGTGGGAAGGCAGTGTCGTGGACCGGTACAGGGAAGACAGGGAAGGGGAAGCGTGAAACTGCCGAAATTAAGAGAACTAATCGAGGCGATAAAAGCGCTTATAAAGGGGCCGTATACGTCGAAATTCCCGAAAGTTCCGCATGTGCCGCATCCCAATTTCAGGGGACAGCCTAAATTTGACGAAAAAAAGTGCGTGGGCTGTACTGCTTGTGAAGAGGTGTGCCCTGTCGGCGCCATTGCGCACAAAGATGTGATTGATAAAGACGGTAGCGCCAAGCGCATCATGATTCATTATACCGATACTTGTATATTCTGCGGACAATGCGAGGCGGCTTGCATCAACGAACACGAAGGAATCAAACTATCTACTGAATGGGAACTTTCGTTTTTTGACAGAAAAAAAGCTTTTGAGACAATCGAGAAAGAACTCGTCCTTTGCGAAATATGCGCCGCGCCGGTTGCCTGCAAAGACCACTTGAATTGGATATCCGAAAAAATAGGTGAATTAACATATTCAAGCCCCACCCTGTACCTATCACGCCTCAAAAGCCTCGGCATTATAAATGAAAATATTATATCTGCGTTAAAGGACGAAGGGCGTTCCGATAGAGTGAAGATTCTTTGCGCCCGTTGCAGGAGAGAAACGACGCTAACGACGAATTAGGCTCGCAACTAAATAGGGGACGTTTCACTTCTCTATATCTATTTGCAAACAAAGAAGTTATGACACGCCATTATCCAAAATCAAATAAGGCTAAAGGCACTGATCGCGCTGATTATATAATAAAACGCTCGAAAGCAGAAAATGACAGATTGTATCATGTTGCCAGATAAGGAGTTATGACAAAGTGAAACGTCCCCTTGCATACAGAAACGAATATGCGAAATATCTTCAAAAACATAATTAAAGGTAAAACCGTTATTGTCGGTATAGGCAATATCACCAAAGGCGATGACGGGTTCGGGCCGGCATTTGTAGAGAAAATAAAAGACAATATAAAAGCTGTGTGTATCGACGCCGGCAGTGCGCCTGAGAATTATATCGGTAAGATTGCAAGAGAAAATCCGGAGACGATATTGCTTGTCGATGCGGCGCATCTTGATTTACTGATGGGACAATACAGGCTCTTGAATTCAGAAGATTTGTTAAAAAGTGGATTTACGACACATGACATTTCTCCCCGTATGCTTATAGAGTACCTTGGAAGCCAAACAAAAGCTGAAATTTTCCTTTTAGGCGTTCAGCCGCAGAATCTTTCTTTGGGGAGTGAGATGTCCGATAGCGTTAAAAAATCTCTGGAGGATTTGGTAAAATTGATAAAGGAAGTAAATAATGCATGAGACACATCTAATAGAACCAATAATAAAAGGCGTATCGGAACATGCCAAAAAAGAAGGGGCAAAAACGGTATCAAAGATCAGGCTTAAAGTTGGGGAATTTACCGGTGTAAAAGAGGCGTCCCTAAAGGAAACATTTTCAATCCTGGCAAAGGGAACAATATTAGAGAGCGCAGAGCTTGAATTAACATTTTTCCCGGGATCGCGAATCGAGGTTATATCATTCGATGTTGACTGAAAAAACGGTGCTTGCTTTGGGAGCTGACATGAAAAACAGGTTCCTTGTAGCCAGCGGCAACACCTTGCGCTTTGGTCCGGATATAAATGACCTAAACGACGCGCAAAACTATGAAGTATTTAAAAGAAGTATTTCAAAAGCGCTTAAAAATATAAAACCGGATATTATCGCCCGCGACCTTCATCCCGATTATTTCTCCACACAGTTCGCTAAAACTTTCGTCCATAGCCCATCGTCCGTCGTCCATCGCGCCATCCAGCACCACCACGCCCACATGGCAAGCGTGATGCTGGAGCACAATCTGGAAAAACCCGTTATAGGTGTTTGTTTCGACGGAACCGGGTTCGGCTCCGACAGCAACATTTGGGGCGGTGAATTTCTTCTGGTTGACAGAAAAGGATTTAAGCGGCTGGCCCATTTGAAATACAATAAGATGCCGGGAGGCGAAAGGGCCATAAAAGAACCCTGGAGGATGGCACTCGGCATACTCGGCAAAAAGGCAATTCCGTTCATAAGGGGAGTCGAAAGACGGCAAATCGAAGCCGTGCTTTCAATGTGCGAAAAAAACATAAATTCACCGCTTACCTCAAGTGCGGGAAGGCTCTTTGACGCCGCGGCCGCGCTTCTGGGCGTATGCACACATGCCTCATACGAGGCAGAGGGTCCTATAAAACTTGAATCCATGTGCCGGGACCTAACAGATGGAAGTTATAAATTTGATATTTCAAAAAAAAACGGGCAATACATAATTGATCCGCAGGGCATTTTTACAGGCATGCTCAAAGATTTAAAACTGAGCAAAAACAAAAAAGTTATAGCGGCGAAATTCCACAATTCCATGGCTTGTATTATCGTAAATACCGTTAAGAAACTATCAAGGGATACCCGCCGGAAGCGCGTTGCTTTATCCGGCGGCGTGTTTCAGAATGAATTTCTGAAGAAAAAGACAATTAAAAAACTTACTTCGTCCGGATTCCGGGTGTTTACGAATGAAAAGACTCCCGTTAATGATTTAAACATATCACTGGGGCAGTACTATGTGCTTAGCGCATCCGGCAAAAGTTAAAACTATAGAAAACACGAGCGCGGTCGTGGATTTCGGCGGCGTACGGAAGAAAATTTCTCTTGGAATCCTGAAGGGGGTAAAAAAAGGCGATTATGTCCTTATCCACGCGGGCTTTGCGATAGGGAAGGTGAGTAGGCCTGAGGCGGAAGATACGCTCGGGGCATTGGAGGAGCTTAAAAAGGCCAGTCATGAAAACGATTAAATTAATGGAAGTATGCGGCACGCATACCATGGCAATCGCAAGAGCCGGCATAAAGAAGATCCTGCCGGAGGAAGTAAAACTTATCTCGGGCCCGGGTTGTCCCGTATGCGTAACATCACAGGGCGATATTGACAGGGCTATAGAGCTCTCGCGAAAGAAAGACGTTATAATAGCCACTTTCGGTGACATGATGCGGGTGCCGGGAACGAAGGCAAGCCTCGAAGAGATGAGAAGGCACGGCTCCGGGGTGCGAGTAGTCTATTCCTGCCTTGACGCCCTGGATATCGCAAAGAAAAACCCCCGCAAAAATGTGGTTTTTATGGGCGTAGGTTTTGAAACAACTTCCCCTACGGTTGCCGCGGCGATACTCAGGGCCAAGTCGGAAAAAGTGCGCAATTTTTTCGTGCTGTCAAATTTCAAGCTTATCTTCCCGGCTCTCGAGGCGATATCCGCCTCAAAAGAAACGAATATAGACGGTTTTATATGCCCGGGGCACGTAAGCGTCATAACCGGAAGCGTCCCTTATGAAAAAGTGGCGAAGCGCTATAAAAAGCCCTGCGTTATAACTGGCTTTGAGACAATCGATATTTTAAAAGGCATAGAGCGCCTGATCAGGCAGGTAAAAAGAAAAAGGCACAATGTTGAGATAGAATATAAAAGGGCGGTCAGGAAAGAGGGAAACAGGGCTGCGCGAAAAATATTAAGTTCCGTTTTTGAAGCCGGAAATGCCGAATGGCGCGGCCTTGGCGTAATCAAAAAAAGCGGCCTCAAGATAAGAAAGAAATACAGAGAATTTGACGCTGAAAAGAAATTTAAGCTTAAAAGCAAAACCGTACCAGCGCCGCGCGGGTGCGTTTGCGGCGAAATACTGCGGGGGGTAAAGTCGCCGCCGGATTGCAAGTTGTTCAGAAAAATTTGCACACCCCAAAATCCGGTAGGTCCGTGCATGGTTTCCTCCGAAGGCGCATGCGCGGCGTACTGCAAATATAATGAGGACATGACTTACGCGACCGATAGGGAGCGTAAGTCATAAGGCCGAATTATATCCCGAGGGCACGAAATGCCCGAGGGATCTCACATGAGATTGCTTCGCCCTTAACATCAAAGATGTCAAGGGTTCGCAATGACGAACTATGAACACAATAACCTTGGCCCATGGCAGCGGCGGCGGGTTAATGCACGAGCTTGTCGAGAAGCTCCGCATTAAGTTTTCCAACCGGATCCTCGACGAGATGACGGACGCCGCCGAGCTTAACATCAAAGGCGCGCGCCTTGCCTTCAGCACGGATTCCTACGTTGTAAAACCGCTCTTTTTCCCGGGCGGGGACATAGGCAAGCTCGCTGTTTTCGGCACCGTAAACGACGTTGCCATGAAGGGGGCAAAACCCCTTTTTATATCCCTGGCACTCGTTATCGAGGAAGGGCTGGATTTCTCAATACTGGAAAAAGTCACCAAATCAATAATGGGGGCTTCCCGCAGGGCCGGAGTCAAAGTAGTTACGGGTGACATAAAGGTTGTCGAAAAGGGCGCGGCGGATAAATTATTTATAAATACTTCGGGTATCGGCGTCATATCCCGCCGCGGCGTCCGTATCGGCTCAAAGGCGAAAAAAAGGGACGTCATAATAATAAACGGCACAGTTGCCGAGCACGGAATGGCGATACTGAACGCGAGAGAAAATCTTAAATTTCTCTCGGAAATAAAAAGCGATTGCGCGAACGTTAATTTTCAGACAGAGAGGTGCCTTGCGGCCTCGCGGAATATAAGCGTAATGCGCGATCCGACGAGGGGCGGGCTCGCTACGGCGCTCTCTGAGATAGCGCGCGCGTCAAACCTCGGCATAGAAATTGAAGAGGACAGGATCCCGATAAAGCCGAAAGTGAAAAAAATGTGCGATATCCTGGGATTCGACCCGCTTTATGTCGCGAACGAGGGAAAGTTTATCTCTTTTGTAAGCGGGAAAGACGCCAAACGCGTGAAAAAAGCTATCGGCAAAAGCGCGCGCATAATAGGCGAAATTGTTCCCGGCCATAAGAAAGAAGTATACCTAAAAACCGCACTCGGTCCGTCCCGCATCCTGCCCATGCTCGAATACGACCAATTGCCCCGCATCTGCTAGCTTATCTCCGTTCTGCAGTTGAGGGGAGGGTGCCCTGAGGTGCCAGGCACCTTAGTTGAGCATATCTAAGGTGCCTGGCACCTCAGGGCACTTGGCAAATACCCCCGGAGGTTTACATGGTTTACTTTAAATTTCACTTTAATTTTTCCGCTTTAAGAGGTATAATCTTAACTCGGAGGTGGTTCATATGAAAAGGACCGCTGTATTTGCTTGTCTTTTGTGTTTCGCCTTGTTATACATGAGCGTATTTATGGCCCGGGCCGCCGAAGAAAGCCCCGGCAAAGACGAACTTTACGAGTGTTCCAGCGAAAAAACCGTATTCCAGAATTTAAGGGACTGGTTCGGCATGTGGGGCAGGGGACTGTTTAAAACAAAAGAGGAGCAAGGTGAAACCGAAAAAAAAGAAACGCTAAAGCGAAACGTCTCATTGAAAAAAGCGGGTATTTCGAAAACTTCAAAATAAACAATCCTTCGGGAATAAATGATAAAACTGATCCTTAAAGAACTGAAGCACCACGCCTCTTTTACGGCTTTCGGCGCGTTTACCGGTATCCTTATCATACTCTTTTTCCACAACCTGCCGGAAAAAACCTCATATAATATTTTTTATACCCTGCATCCCCTGCACGTTTTTTTCAGCGCCCTTGTTACCGGCTCCATGTACAGGCTCCATAAATCCGGCGGCTCAGGCGTCAAATGTAATATTTGGGCCTTAATCGCGATCGGTTACGTGGGTTCGGTAGGCATAGCGACCTTAAGTGATTCGATAATTCCTTATTTGGGAGAGGTTATGCTGGATATGCCGAATAGGGGAATTCACTTCGGTTTTATCGAAGAGTGGTGGCTGGTCAGTCCTCTTGCGCTGGCGGGAATCGCCATAGCGTATTTCAGGCCGCGCACGAAATTTCCCCACGCCGGCCACGTTCTCTTAAGCACGTGGGCATCGCTTTTTCATATTATGATGGCGATGGGGAAAAGGCTTGACGGGGTTTTCTATATCGGCGTGTTTTTCTTTCTTTTTATCGCGGTCTGGATACCCTGCTGTATAAGTGATATTATTTTTCCGCTTCTTTTTGTAAAGAATGCAAAAAACGCATAAAAAAATATTCAAAAAAACGCTATTTGTTTTCACCTTAACGCTTTTTGTAAACAGCGCCGCTATGGCGCGGGACGGGTACATTACGTATACCCCGGGGGAGGGCATGGAGATAAAGGCGCTCGATGTAAAATTCGAGCCGTCGACGGTTTTTGATTTTCAGGGCTGCCCCAAACCCAATAAGCGCCCCGGCGGGGATTTCGGCGTATCATGGGTCGCGTATTACGACGTGTATAAAAAATTCGGAGATTGGGCCCTTGCATTTGCGCAGCTCAGGCAGGGCTGGGGGGATACCGTTGAGAAGGATTTAAGCCTATTCAGCAACGTGAATTATAACGCATCCGATTATGGAGGAAACATCAAACTCAAAAAATTCAGCTACGAACATTACTTCTGCGATAAACAATTTTCTGTATCATGCGGGAAACTTAAACCGAGAAATCTGTTTTGTCAGAATAGATACGCCTATGACGACGATACCCAGTTTATCAACACACTTTTTAACCTGTTCCCGGGCATAGAGTGGCCGGTTGATTTTACCTTTACCATACATGCCAAGATGTGCCTTCAGGAGATTAGCTTTCTTGAATTTGAATTCAACTATTTCGAAGGCGACGCTGACTGGGAAAAGATTTTTAAACACGGCGTATTTACCTGGCAGTTGAATTTGAAACCGGCTTCATTTTTTGATCTGGACGACGAACAGTGGAAAGGTAATTACAGATTTTACGCGTGGCTCAACGCGAGAAAACACGCAAGGCTCGTGAACAGGGGAGACACGCCTACAATTGACACTAAATTGCCGAATTACGGCTTTGGCATAAGCTTTGACCAGATGGCAACCGACGTGTTCGGTTTATTCTGCCGCCTGGGCAATCAGAGGCCGGATGTAATCCCGGCTAACGGCAATGCCGCGATTGTGCTGGCATGGCTGGGCGGCATCCAGATGACGGGCAAATTCTGGCAGAGGGGAAAGGACGTCGTGAGTTTCGGTGTCGGCCAGGTTGTCCCGAGCAAAGAATACATAGGCGCCGGTAATGCCGGAAAGCCCGAAGGGCATGTCGAGACTTATTACAGGTGCCAGATAAATGAATGTCTTCAGATAGGCCCGGATTTTCAGCTGATATGGAATCCCGACGGAGTAGGCGGCGAAACGCCTGTTTTTACGTACGGATTCAAAACGAGGATTGTTTTTTAAAAGAGGAGCGTGGAGGTTATGCTGCCAAAAAGCCTTTGTGAAGGAATATCGCGGGAAACAAGGTAAAGGGTAAATAAATGGAACTTTCGGAAGAGATCGCGAAGTGGATAAAAAAACATCTCGAGAAATCGGGTAAAAATGGGATAATCTTCGGCTTGAGCGGTGGTCTTGATTCAGCGGTCCTCGCGAATCTTGCCAAAATGGCCGCGGGGGATAATGCATTAGGATTGATCCTTCCCTGCAAAAGCAGCCGGGAAGACGGGGAACTTGCCGTAAAAGCGGCCGAGGCGGCCGGCATTAAGACAGGGAAAGTCTTACTGGACGGTGTGTTCGATGAGCTTTGTGGTGCGTGCCGGAGTGCGAATACCATGGCGAAAGCGAACCTTAAGCCGCGGCTTCGGATGGTTGTTCTATACTATTTTGCGAATACCTTAGATTACCTTGTAGCCGGCGCAGGCAACAAAAGTGAACTTACCATCGGATATTTCACGAAATACGGCGACGGGGCCGTTGACATTTTGCCCTTAGGCGGGCTTCTCAAAGAAGAGGTAAGGCGCCTGGCGAAGAAGCTCGGAGTTCCGGAGGAAATAATAAAGAGGCCCCCCTCCGCGGGCCTTTGGAAAGGCCAGACGGATGAAGCGGAAATAGGCCTTACATATGACGAGCTTGACAGTACCATTGAAGCAATCGAAAAAAACAAAACGCAGGGAATGGATAAAAAGACACTGGATAAAGTGAGAAACATGATAAAAGATTCGGAACATAAACGGAAGAAAATACCTGTTTTCAGGAGGGAAAAATGAGTGGAATTTTTGGTGTTATTTCCAAAGGTGATTGCGTGGAGACCCTTCTCCACGGGACAGATTACCATTCGCACCTTGGCACGGAGTTCGGGGGAATTGCGGTTCTGGGCAAGCATTTCACGCGCCAGATACACAATATAAGCCAGAGCCAGTTCAAATCCAAGTTTTTCGAAGATTACAGAAAGATCGAGGGAAATAAAGGCATCGGCGTTATCAGCGACCTTGACGAGCAGCCGATTTATCTGAATTCCAGGTTCGGTCCGTTTTGCCTGGTGACTAACGGTTTTGTCAGTAACGGCGAAAAATTAACGAAGAAACTTCTGCGAAAAGGAATTTCTTTCAGCGAAGTAAGCCGCTCCTACGTTAACATGACGGAACTAATAGCCAAACTGATCAGCCAGGGGAGGAATCTGATAAACGGCATCGAGAGGGCGCTTGATGCGATAGAAGGTTCGTGCTCTCTTCTTTTGCTGCACGCGGACGGTATTTACGCCGCGAGAGACAAATTGGGTTATTCGCCTCTTATCGTAGGCAAGCGCGAAAATGGCTGGGCAGTAACTACCGAAACAAGCGCTTTTTTCAACAATGGTTTTGAAATCGTTAAACATATCGAGCCGGGTGAAATTGTTTTACTAAACGAAGCGGGGATGACGCAGAAAAAACCCGGCGGGGAAATAAGCCAGATCTGCGCGTTTTTGTGGATATATACGGGATTTCCCGCATCCAATTACGGGGGCATTAACGTTGAGATGGTAAGGGAGAGGTGCGGCAGATTTCTGGCGAAACATGACAGCGATATAGATGTCGACGTGGTTTCCGGGGTTCCGGATTCCGGCATCGCGCATGCGTTGGGTTACGCCATAGAATCGGGCAAGCCTTACAGGCGCCCGCTTGTCAAGTATACGCCCGGTTACGGCAGGAGCTATACGCCGCCTTCCCAGCAGACGCGCGACCTGATAGCCAAGATGAAACTTATTCCGATAAAAGAGATAATCGAGGGAAACAGAATTGTGGTATGCGAGGACTCCATAGTAAGGGGTACACAGCTTAAGAACTTTACGGTAATAAAGCTCTGGGAGGCCGGAGCGAAAGAAGTGCATGCAAGGCCCGCCTGTCCGCCGCTTATGTTTCCCTGCAAGTTCAACCTTTCCACCAGAAGTACGAATGAGCTTGCCGCAAGGCGCGCCATCTGCGCCCTGGAAGGGAAGGACGTTAAGGATCTTTCGGAATATCTGGACCATAACTCTGAAAAATACAGAAAAATGCTCGAATGGATCGCCAAAGACCTGCAAGTCACGACTCTCAGGTATCAGACCACAGACGACATGGTAAAGGCCATCGGCCTTCCGAGGGAGAAGCTTTGTCTTTATTGCTGGACGGGTGAATGTCCGGCTCAGGCCTGCGAAAAAAACAAAAGGCAAAATGTACGATAAAAGCACGCTGAAAAAAAGCGAAAAACTTTTTTACGTTTCCCTTCCGGAAATAAGGAAGTTTGTCCGCGATTTCCATCAGGAGATGTGGAAAGGCCTTTGCGGAAAAAAAAGCTCACTGAAGATGATTCATACCTACCTGAGGAAGCCGACCGGTTCGGAAAAGGGACGTTTTTTGGCCCTTGACCTCGGAGGTACGCACTTTCGCGTAATGTCGCTGGAGTTGAAAGGAAAAAGAAAGACGGGCGCATCTTCCGTAAAGACGTTTGTTTTGGGAAAAAAGCACATTACCGGCAAGGGAAAGGAGCTTTTTGATTTCATTGCCGGCTGTATCAAAATTTTTATGAAAGAATATAAGCTGGATACGGGCGCGGAATACAGCGTTGGTTTTACCTTCTCGTTTCCCGTGAAAAAAAAAGGCATTGCCTCGGGGGTGCTTCTTCGCTGGACGAAAGATTTCAGCGCAAGCGGCGTCGAAGGAAAGGACGTGGTTGAATTGCTTAACGCGTCCCTTGAAAGAAAGGGGCTTTCCGGCACGAAAATCACGGCCCTTGCCAACGATACCGTAAGCACACTTACGGCGAGAAGCTATGAGGACCCGGATTGCGACGTCGGGGTGATTTTAGGCACGGGAACCAACGCCTGTTATCCCGAGAAAGACAGGGAAATCGTTAACATAGAATGGGGAAATTTCAATAAGCAACGCCTGACACATTACGACCGAAAGCTGGACAAATGTTCCGGGAACCCCGGCGAGCAGCTTTTTGAAAAAATGGTATCAGGTATGTACCTGGGAGAGGTGGTCCGCCGCCTTGCGAAGGATTTACTGCCCGGAATAAATTTTCCAAAGTATTTTAAATCGGAATATGCCTCAGCCATAGAAAGCGATACCTCAAAAGGCCTGCGTAAGACAGGCAGCTTGCTGAAAAAAATAGGCATCAAAAGTTCTGATTATGCGGACAGAAAACTTTTAAAGAAGGCCTGCGTTATAGTATCCACCCGCGCCTCGCGCCTTGCCGCGGCGGCGATCGCTTCGGTAATAACAAAAATGGACCCGCGCCTTGGGCGCCGGCACACCGTCGCCATCGACGGCTCGGTATACGAAAAACATCCCCGCTTCTCATGCAGGGTGAAGAATACCCTTAAGGAAATCTTCGGCGGGAAGGCCCGGCACATTAAACTCGTTTTGACCAAGAGCGCTTCCGCAAAGGGCGCCGCTATCATCGCCGCCGCGTGAATTAAAAACATGCAATACATGCTGCCCAATCTGATCATTATAGGCGCCGCGAAAAGCGGAACGTCAAGCCTGCATTACTATCTAAATTTACATCCCGAAATATCGATGTCGAAGCAAAAAGAGCTGAATTTCTTCAACAAAGAGCTGGGATGGAAAAAGGGCATAAAATGGTACAAATCGAATTTTACCGGTATTGCTAAAATTTACGGGGAGTCATCCCCGAGCTACACAGGCTATCCGTTGTATAAGGGCGTGGCACAAAGGATGCATTCGGTCGTGCCGGGGGCTAAATTAATCTATATTGTTAGAGATCCTATCGAGCGCTTGATCTCTCATTATTTAGATAAGGTAAAAGGGGGCCAGGAAACGAAAACGATTGACCGGGCCCTGGAAGACTTAGAAAACGCCGATTACGTTTGTCCCAGCAAATATTTTATGCAGTTGAAACAGTACCTGGGTTATTACCCAAAGGGCCGGATTTTGGTTCTTACCGCTGAGGAACTCAGGAACGAACGGCGCCCGGCGCTGAAAAGAATATTTCGATTCCTGAATGTCGACGATTCTTTTTATTCCGAAGCCTTCCGCGATCTCAAAAATGTTTCCGCCGAAAAGCTTAAACAAAAAAAACCAAGACGGATCACCCGGTATTTTATGTCCGAGGGCCCAGGCGTTTTTCAGGTAAAAAAAATAGTAAAACAGATAATGCCCGAGCCGTTAAAAAATAGGATGCGGCAAGCGCTAAACACGGGTGAAAAAATAGATAGGCCAATAGTGGATCGCGGCTTAAAACGCGTATTATGCGAAATCCTGCGGGAAGATGTTGAAAGCTTGAGAAAATTCACCGGATACGAGTTTAAAAATTGGTCCTTATGAGACCCGTAAGGCCATTTTGTTGGATAATGACAAAGTGATATAATCGCTTAATTTCCTTGATTTTATCATTTCCGTATGCTAAAACATACAGTTAAGGGATAAAAAAGTCTGAACCAAAAACCGGAAACACCATGAAAAACCTGAAGAAAAATCTCGAAAAACACATAAGAGAACTCAGCGATAAGATCGGCGCGAGAAATTATATTTACTATGATGAGCTAAATAAAGCGGCCGAGTATATTATTGCGGAATTCGAACGTTCAGGCTACAGTCCCCGGGTGCAGAATTATTACGCAGAAGGCAAGATGTTTAAGAACGTCATAGCGGTAAAAGAAGGAAGCAACCGACATCGCGAAGTTATCGTGGTTGGGGCGCATTACGATTCGATGATAACTTCTCCCGGCGCAAACGACAACGCAAGCGGTGTAAGCGGTGTTATCGAACTCGCGCGGCTTTTGACGGGACTGCAAACCGATCGAACAGTAAAGTTTGTAGCTTTTGCGAACGAGGAGCCGCCTTTCTTTTTTACAAAAGGCATGGGCAGCAGAGTGTATGCCAAGGAAGCAAGCGAAAGGCGCGAGGACATAAGGGCGATGGTATGCCTTGAAACCATCGGGTATTATTCCGAACAAAGGAATTCACAGAGCTACCCTATTCCATACGGGCTTTTTTATCCCGACACGGCGAATTTTATAGGAGCGATCGGCAATTTTAAGTCACGCCGCCTGGTCAAGATCCTGGAAAAGGCATTTAAGAGGAATTCCAAATTCAATATCATAACGGCTGTGGTGCCGGAGTTTGTCGCGGGGGCCAATTTTTCCGATCACGATTCATTCTGGAGACACGGATATCGCGCCTGTATGGTAACCGATACGGCATTTTACAGATACGCCTATTACCATACCCGCGATGACACCTATGAAAAACTGAATTACGATAAACTCTCCCTCGTAGTAGGCGGTCTGCACCACGCCCTGCTTAAATTGGCAAAAACCCGCTTAATTTAAAATTTACCGGCATACGTAAGCAAAATGAAAAGAATGGACATAAGGACTTATAAGTATTTACATAGAGCGTCTATACATGTACCATACGCGATACACGACTATAAACGAGCTATACACAAATCTGGAACGATGTTATGATGACGCTTAGACGGAGAGGGTAAGAATTATGGACTGGAAAATATTCTTAGCGACGTTTTCAGCAATATTTTTAGCAGAGTTGGCGGATAAGACGCAACTGGTGGGCATCGGGATGTCCGCCAAATCAGGCAAGCCTTTTACGGTGTGGCTGGGCTCCGTTTCCGCGTATGTAATTATTATGGCTCTGTCAGTTTTAATCGGCGCAATACTTGGAAAATATATAAAACCTGAATTTGTGCGTTATGCAGGCGCATCGATTTTTGTTACAATCGGCATTTTGATGTTTTTTGGAAAAGTTTAATAATATTCCAACCTGATTAGATCGAAACTGCAGGTGGTGTAGGGATTGGTAAGCATAAGGAGAAAAAATGCTGCGCATCAACAGATTTATTAATGACATACTACAGCATATCAGCTGCCGCCTGACTATAGTAAAAACTATTAGTAGAAACATACGGGGAACAAAACTTGAAGACGATACTTATGTTTTACGCAAATTTATTTTTCCGGGGTCAATATGTGTTGACATGGGAGCAGGTTATGGACGATTTACATTGATAATGTCCAGATTAGCAGGAGCTGATGGGAAAATTTATAGTTTTGAACCAGGACATTATAGCTATAAAGTTCTTTCCAGCACCCGGAAATTTCATCGGTTGAAAAATACAATAATTGTCGAGAAAGCTTTCTCCGATAGAGAAGGTGAAACGGAATTATGCGTCCCGATTAAAAAAACGAAGAAATTAGGCCATGCCTTGGCATATTTGAAATGTGATTATAAAAAAGAATGCGTTACCGAAAAAATCACAACAACAACACTTGATAACTATTTTTTTAAGGAGAAAATACCGCGAATCGATTTTATCAAATGCGATATAGAAGGCGCGGAACTATTGGCTCTGAGGGGTGCCAGAGACGTTATAATGCGATACAAGCCGGCCGTATTGTGTGAAGTTAGCGTAGCGGCCTTAGAGAAGAAATTTAATTCGGCGCCGAAATAAATTTATGATTTTTTTCTCCAATACGACTATAGAGTTTTTATTTTAGAGAATGGTAGATTTGAAGAAGTAAATAACGTCAATAGAAATGATAACTATTTTTTTATACATTCCGAATCCAAATTGTTGGGTAAGATAACAAAGTGATGCAAGTAGCAAAGGGGGCGAAAGGGGACGTTTCACTTTTGCATAACCCATTACAAGACAAAGGTTTAGGTGATGACGATTTCCAATCTGTGCGCGCTGAAAAAGTGGAAAACAGCCCCTCCGAAGTGCTTGATGCTAAAGAGGATGTGACAAAGAGAAACGTCCCCTTAGTTGCTCGTCCCCTTAGTTGCTCTGGCTGAACAATTAACCGTTTGCTCATTTGCCGGATGTTGTAGAATAGGGAGACAAATGGTAAGAATATCAAGGCCTTTAATCTTGCTTATATTAATCTTGAACGTTACTTCCCGCCTTGCTGTCGGAGAAGTAACATTAACCTGGGAATACTGCGTAAGAGAAGCTGCCGAGCAGAACCCCGACCTTACCTCTTCCAGGGAAAAGCTGAATCAAACGAGAGCCGAGAAATCCATAGTCGAAAGCGGCCTTCTGCCCCAGATAACTACGGAAGCGAGCGGAATTCGTTCGGAAACCAATCCCGGTAAACCGGGTAATAAATACACATACGGTCTTGGCGGGGAGCAGCTCCTGTTCGACGGTTTTAAGGTAGCCAGCGACGTTGCCCGAGCATTACGGGAAGTAAAAGCGGTGCAGTACGATTATAACGTAACCTCCTCTAACGTGCGTTTAGGTCTAAGGGTCGCCTTTGTCGAGCTTTTACGGGCAAATGCGCTTTTAGAGGTTACGAAGAATATAGCCGAAAGACGAAGGCAAAA